>NZ_JBSFDD010000036.1:0-69311 GCF_053593715.1 Streptomyces sp. NPDC002125
CGAAGACCAGCTCGAAGAAGCCCAGCGCATCAACGCCGAATACCGCCGCGCCGCCGAATCATCCGCTCCGCCGGCCTCGGCCTGAGCCGGCGAAGGCCGGCAACCGCCCGAGCGGCGTCGCGGCCGGCGCCCGCACAGACTGCCCGGGACGCCATCTGCGTCCCGGGCAACGCCGTCTTCAGCCGGGCTCCTGTCGCCCGGAGCCCGGCTGTCACGCCGGAAGGGCTCGGCCGCTCACGCGGCCGGGGCGAGTTCGGCTCGGCCGAACAGGAGGGCCCAGCCGGTGGGGAGCTGGTGCAGGATGCGGGTGATCAGGTCGGCGCCGGCGTAGGCGGAGACGGCCGCCAAGACGGAGCCGGTGTCCCAGCGGGTGGTGGCGAGGGAGGCGCCCGACTGGGCGGCGAGGTCCTTGACGAACGCCCAGCCCGTCAGCGGCTGGATGTCGGGGACCTGAGCCGTCAGGACGCGGGTGGCTTCCAGGGGCAGCCGGGCGGCCAGGTCGACGCGTTCCTCGCCGGTCAGTTGGCGTCCCAGCCCCGAAAGGACCAGTCGGACAGCTTCTTCAGCCCTCTCTCGGGTGGGGTAGGCGCCTTCGTAGCGGACCTTCTCCAGCATCTGCTCGTACGCCGTCCCGTACGGCTGCTGGTGTGCGAGCGGTGCGCGGGCGTCGGTGATCACTGCGGTGCATGCCTTTCGTGGATCGCAGCAGGGGAAGTCCCTGGGGATATCGGTCAGGTGGGGTGGGGGCGGCCGAAGAGGAGGTCGTAGCCGGCGGGCAACTGGAGCAGGATCTGCCCCAGCAGCTCCTCGCCTACCGCGTCGGCGACGGTGGACAGCACGGCGCTGACGTCCCAGGTCGCGGTCTGCTCGGTGGCGCCCTCGATCCAGGCCGCGGTCGCCCGCACGAACCGTTCCGGCGGCAGCGGCTCGGCGCTGGTCAGCGGGTTGAGCAGGATGAGGGCGAAGGCTTCCGGCAGGCGTGCCGCGAGCTGGGCGCGGACTTCGCCGACCAGGTGTGCGCCGAGCAGGGCGAGCACCACGCGGGCCGCGCGCTCGGCTTCCTCCACGGTGTCGTATTCGCCGCGTTCCTTGACGTGGTCGAGGAACACTTCGCGTCGCAGAGTCATCTCGGCCGCCACCCCTTCTTGTTTCATTCGGATGCCCGTAGGGGTGCGGAGGGCGGGGTGAGGGGGAAATCAGGTGCCCGTCCTCCGCACCTGTCCGGCCGGTGTCAGCCGGAGATCTCCTTGTGGCCCGAGCCGACGCCGATGGAGATCTTGCGGCGCTTTGCGCGCTCGGCGATCGGGATGCGCAGGGTGAGCACGCCTGCGTCGTAGTCGGCCTTGATGTGCTCGGTGTCGAGGGTGTCGGCGAGCACGATCTGGCGGGAGAAGGCGCCCAGCGGTCGCTCGGACAGTTCCATCTGCACGTCGTCGGCCTTCGCCGCCGGACGGCGCTCGGCCTTGACGGTGAGCATGTTGCGCTCGACATCGATGTCGATCGCGTCCGCGGTGACGCCGGGGAGGTCGAAGGCCACCACGTACTCGTCGCCCTCTCGGTAGGCGTCCATCGGCATCGCCGACGGCTTCGACCAGGTACCCGGCCCCATCAGCTGCTGCGCCAGCCGGTCCAGCTCACGGAAGGGGTCAGTGCGCATCAACATCGTGAAACACCTCCAGCAGGTTCGGGCAGTTGCTGCCAATGCGCTGCACTGACACTGTTGTAACATGTCATCCAATGGATGACAAACATGATGTCGTCGAGAGGATGACAATGAGAGGGAGGTGCCCGTGACCGCAGCCGACCAGCCGCCCACGCCCAGCGCCGCCACCCAGGACCCGGCGTCCTTCCTGGCTGCCGCGGCGGCACTGAAAGCCATCGATGACGCCTTGCACGACGCCCGGCACGAGCACCCCGACGTCCCCGAGACTCCCGCTCCGGGCCCGGAGGCGGCCCTCGCCTCCCTGATGCTGCTCCGGCAGGTGCGCGAACAGCTCGCCGGATGGGAGACCGGCCTGATCGAAACGGCCCGCGAGGCGGGCGCCAGCTGGGCCGACCTCGCCCACCCCCTCGGCGTCGCCAGCCGCCAGGCCGCCGAACGCCGCTACCTGCGCGGCCGCCCCGGCCCCGCCGGAACCACCGGCGAACAACGCGTGACGGCCACCCGCGAACGCCGCGCCGCCGACCGCACCGCCGCCGCTCGGGCCCGCCGTAACGCGGCCGACCTGCGCCGCCTCGCCGGCCAGATCACCGGCCTCGCCGACCTTCCCCCCTCATCCCGCCGCCCGCTCGGCGAACTCCACGCGGCCCTCGCCCACGACGACCCCGCCGAACTCATCGGCCCCCTCATCGCCACCCGGCCGCACCTGGCCGCCGCCCACCCTGACCTCGCCGCCCGACTCGACGCCCTTACACACCCGTGACCCGGCAGCTCACTGACATATCCCGTGTCGCCGAGCACTGACACCTCTCGTCCAACACGCGAAGCCGGTCGGCCGATCCGCGGCATGGGCTTCGACTACCTCCACTCCGCGGTAGTGCCTGCCGCCTTTCGGCTGCGTGGCCGCGCCCAGATGCGAGGTCATCAGACGTTCCGCCAGCGCTGCGCGGGTGTGAGCGACCGCTGCGGCGAGGCGACTGTGGGCCGTGGCCTGGGCATCGAGCGCGTCGAGGACCGCGACGACGCGCTGCCGTTCGGTATACGGGGGAAGCCGCACGCGCTGATTGCCCAGCGTCGCAGCGCTGATGGACGGTGCACCGGTCGCCGTCGCACGGTCCCGTACCCAGGCAACCGAATCGGGCCGCCCCAAGTAGGCCGCGAGATAGCCGGGGTGGACACGGGCCAGGTGCTTGTCCTCCATCCTGAGCCGGATCACGTTGGCGCTCATCAGCCAGCCGGCGCCTACATCCCGGACCAGGGCCGGGGCGCCCATGGCTCCGGTCCGGACACAGACGATGTCCTCTGGCCGGAGCAGGAAGCGGTCCAGGCTCCGGGCCCGCGCCTCCGTCACGTGCCGGTCATCGGCCATCTCCGCGAGGCGGCCTCCGCGCACGTTCTGGGGATACAGGAGTCGCACGCCACCGTCGGTCGTGATGTGCTGCTTCAGCAGGCTGTACGACGGGCCCGCCTGGATGGTGCACAGGTCCGACAGGGGCACGCGCTCTGGTTCGCCGAGGTGCCGGCCTTGTTGGGCATGATCACGGCAGCGGCGCCGCCCCCGTTGAGCGTGCTCAGCACGTGCTGCACATGGGCGAGGTTGTCGTTGCCCTGGGGAGGCGAACCCGTACGGCCAGCTGCCCTCGGCACGGGGTTCTCCGCTGACATCCCGCCGGTCTGCGGTCGCGCTCGTCACGCTGGGACTTCTTCGTCCAGGTCGGCCCCTTGCTGACCGTGCCGCCGGCGCTGCCGTCACTGGTCACCGGTCCCTGGCCTGCCATTCGGGAGCGAGCACCGCCCAGAGCTGCTTGTCGTAGCGCGTGCCCTGATAGGGCCACGCCTCGCGTCGTACGCCCTCGAGCGTCATGCCGAGTCGCTTGGCGACTGCGGAACTGCGGTCGTTGTCGGCTCGGCAGTGCCACTCGGCCCGGTGCAGCCCCCGGGTCGTGAACGCCCACTCCAGGAGCGTGGCACAGGCCCGTGTGACGAGGCCGTGACCCTCGGCGGAGGCTTCCAGCCAGCAGCCGATCTCGCACGAGCCGAACGCCGCGTCGAAGTCGGTGAACATGACGCCGCCGACCAGCACTCCGGCCCGCCAGATGCCGTACAGCCGGGCGCCGTCGGCGGCCTGGCGTTGTGCATACCGCTCGAGCGTGGCCCGGGCGCCGACCACATCCTCGGTGACGAACGCCGGTCCGACCCACGGGCGGATGTGTTCACGGGCCCGGTCCAGGTGCTCCGTGAACTCCTCGGCGTGCAGGACCTCCAACGGGGCGAGATGGGCATCGTCGTGCAACGGCAGCGAGAACATGAGTGCCTCTCCATTCACATAACGGTTGTTACGGTAAAGTAGCGTGGCGGCATGGCGCGTACCAAGGGTGATCACGAGGCACGCAGACGCGATATGTCCCAGGCGGTCTGGCGGGTCATGGCGAGGCGCGGCTTCGCCGGGCTGACCCTGCGCGCGGTCGCGGCCGAACTCGGGGCGACGACCGGGCTGCTCACGCACTACTTCCCCACCAAACGCGCACTGGTGGACTACGCCCTCGACCTGCTCGAGGAGCGCACGCTCTCCCACCCGCGCCGCGAGTCGGGCCCGGGTCTGGCTGCCGTGAGGGACGCGCTGCTGGACATCCTCCCGCTGACTCCCGAGGCCACCGACAGCAACCGGGTCTGGGTCTCCTCCTGGGACGCCGCGCTCTCCGACCCCCACCTGAGTGCCGGCTACGGCCGCAAGTACGCCAACAGCCGTGCCAGGCTGGAAGAGCGGGTGGCCGCGGCCCAGGAGCTGGGCGAGATGCCCCCCGGTGATCCCGCAGAGATCGCGGCCGGGGCCCAGTCCTTCGTGCTCGGCCTCGTGGTCCAGGCTCTGTTCGCCCCGGAGGTGTTTCCCCCGGCACGGCAGGTGCGGCTCGTTGACGACTACCTGGCCGCCTTCGACCGATGCGGGGAGAACACCCCCGCATCCCCCTGACGCAAGGAGGCAGGCGCCGGCGCGCGGTCGTGGCGAGGGTCATGGGCGGAGTGCGATCTTGACGGCGTGGCGCGCGTCCATGACCTGGTAGGCGGTGGCGACCGCGTCCAGGGGCATCTCCGCGGAGAGCACGGGTGAGGGGTCGATGTCTCCGGCGAGGACGTCCTCGAGTAGCGGTTCAAGGTAGCGGCGGGCCGGCGCGACCCCTGCCCGCAGGGTGATGTTGTGGCGGAACAGCCGGTAGAGATCGACACGGTCCACGCCGTTGGGGACGCCGACGGATCCGATGGTGCCGCCGGGCCGGACCAGGTCCAGCGCGAGGTCCAGCGCGGACTGGGTGCCCGCGCACTCGGCCACTCCGGACGCGCCGCCCTTGGTCTCCTCCCGCACGAGGTGCGGGGTCGCGGGGTCGTCCGCGGAGAGGATGTCGGTGGCCCCCATGCGCCGCGCGAGGTCGCCGCGGTCAAGGTGGCGACCGACGAGGATGACCCGCCCGGCTCCGGCGCGGCGCGCGGCGAGTGAGGCGCAGAGGCCGACGGCACCGTCTCCGACGACCACGGCGGTCTCTCCCGGCCGGACGCCGGCCAGCCGGATGGCATGGACGCCGGTCGCCATGACGTCCGTCAGTGGAAGCAACCGGCGCTGCAGGTCGGTGTCCGCGTCCACGCCGCGCACCGGGACGAGGGTGGCGTCGGCGAACGGTACGCGGACCGCCTCGGCCTGGCCGCCGTCGTTGCCTCCGCCCCAGAATCCTCCACCGGGGCACGAGGTGAACAGTCCGTCACGGCAATGCCGACAGGTGCCGTCCGCGAAGGCGAACGGCGCGAGGACGAGATCTCCAGGTCGCACGCGGGTGACGTCGGCGCCCACCTCCTCGACGAAGCCGACCCACTCGTGGCCCATCCGGTCCCCGGGAGTGAAGGACTCCTGCCCGCGGTAGGGCCACAGGTCGGATCCGCACACGGCGGCCAGGGACACCCTGACCAGGGCGTCGTCCGGCTGTTCGATCACGGGGTCGGGGACGTCGACGAGCCGGATCTGTCCGGCCTCCTGCAGCACAGTGGCTCTCATGGGTGATCACGGTAGGCTGCGGCGACCTGCGCGCCCATGCCACTTCGACGGCAACTGCGCACTCTGACCGTCGATCAGGAGGTGTTCCACCCTGTCCGGTTACACATGGCCGCCCGTCGACGCTGTCGACCTGGCGATCATCCGTGAACTCTCCCAGAATGCCCGAGTCAGCCTCGCCGAGCTGGGCCGCCGGGTGTCCCTCAGCCGACCCGCAGTCGCGGAGCGCGTCCGGCGCTTGGAGGAATCCGACGTGATCCAAGGCTACGGTGTCCACCTCGACCTGGCACGGCTCGGGCTGGGCCTGCGGGCACACGTCTCACTGCGCCCCCGGCACCGATCCGTCCGGAATTCGCAGGCCATGCGCGACCAATTGCTGGCCATGGGGCACGTCCTCTCGTGCGTCCACGTCACCGGCGAGAACTGCTACGAGCTGGCCATCGCCGTTCGGGATGCGCGCCATCTGGAAGAGATCATCGAGCGCTTGGCGGAACTGGGCGACACCACCACAGGGGTCGTGCTCTCCGAGCCCGTGCATCCACGTGACGTGGACATCGCAGCATGGTTCCCGAGGACGGATGGAGCCTCTCCCTGAGTGGTGGACACACCGATATGGCCACTTCGGCACCGGCGCATGCGACCGAGGACACCAACCGCCGGACTCCCGCTCGCCACGTGATCGACAAAGTCTGTCCACCACGGGGGAAGGCCCGATAACGTGAGCACATGCAGCTGTTCCTGACGCCTCCGCCGCCCGCCTCGTAGGCGGGCGATTCGTCCGCTGCCGTCCCGGCCCCGCCGGGACGGCAGCGCGGGTTGCCCACGAGAAGACGTCGTGTCGGCAACCATCCGAGGAGACCTCAGTTGCAGTCCTCTTCCAGCTCTTCCCGCTCGTCCGCCCTGCCTGTCAGGCAGGGCATGCTCTACGTCGCGATCGCCGCCACGGCGTGGGGAACCGGCGGTGCCGCGGCCGCCGAACTGTACGAGGCCGGCGGGATCGGCCCCATCTCTGTCTCCTTCTGGCGGTTCGTCACCGGCCTGGTGCTGCTTCTGGCAGCCCATGCCGTGCTACGTCGCCGGTTCACGGCGGGAGCGGCCCCGCTTCGTGCCTCTTTCACCGTGAATCGACGTCGGGTGCTCGTCACAGGGGCCGGGCTGGCCGTGTACCAGACGGCCTACTTCGCCTCCGTGCAGCAAGCCGGACTGACCCTGGCCACGGTGGTGACACTCGGCGCGGGACCGGTTCTGATCACTGTCGGAGCCCGGCTCACGCTGGGCGAGCGCACCAGCGCAGCGGGCACCGCCGCGGTGGCGAGCGGCGTCATCGGTCTGGTCCTGCTCATGGGCGGAGCGGACCGAAGCGCAGGCCCGTCCCCCCTTCCGGGCATCGGGCTCGCGTTGCTGTCCGCCGCCGGTTACGCGGGAGTGACGCTGCTCGGGCGCTCGTCCGGCCGAGACGACGCCGATGGTGCGTTCGCTTCCATGGTCACCGGCTTCGCCGTGGGAACTGCGTGCCTTCTGCCGATGGCCTTGCTGGAAGGTCTGCTGCCCGACCTCGAAGGCGCCTCGTGGACCCTGGGTCTCATCCTCTACCTCGGAGCGGTGCCGACCGCACTGGCGTACACGCTCTTCTTCGCCGGCCTCAAAGCCGTCCGGGCCACCACGGCTTCCGTGGTCGCCCTGGTCGAGCCGCTCACCGCGGCCCTCATCGGCGTCCTCGTCCTCGGCGAGCGGCTCAGCGCGAGTGTTCTGACCGGAACGGCCCTGTTGTTGCTCTCCGTGCTCTGGCTGGCGGCCGGTGAACGGGGCGGCCGGGTGTCCGCCGGGCGGCCTTGCGCCCTGGACAACGGCCTGGGCGAGGGGCGTACGGCCGCGCCGTTCCCGCGCCGGAGGGCCTGACGACGCAGAGGTCCTCGCGCCGACCGATCCCTACCGCAGTTCGCAGCGCGGACTACGGTAGGGACCGGGATCAAGGACACTTCCTCGCTGCCGTTGTGGAAGGTCGTGCGGTGCGGGCGCCGCGCGGGGCCGCCGGGTGCGGAGTCGGCCGGGTCGCGGCCGGCGGCTTCCTCCCATGAGCAGGGCCCGGATTCAGCGGCGTCGGCAGCCAGCTGCCAGCGCAAGTCGGATAATCCTGGCAACACGCGGGGATGCGGTTGGCGTGTTCCGGCATGCGCTGCTCAACGCTGCGGGAAGCCCTCCTCCCGGAATTTGGCCACGAGTGCGGCCGGAGCTTTGGCCGGCGACCCGGCATCGTAGGGAGGTTGCGGGTCGTATTCCGTCAGCAGCTGAACGGCCTGCGCGAAACCCTCACCTGCGATGCGGCCAACAAGAGTGAGGCCCATGTCGATCCCGGAGGACACACCGGCCGCGGTCATGTACTTGCCGTCGGCCACGACCCGTTCACCGGTGGGTTCGATGCCGAGGGCAGCCAGACGGTCCATAGCCAGCCAGTGCGTGGTGGCCCGGCGATCCTTCAGCAGTCCGGCCGCTCCGAGAAGCACAGAACCCATGCACACCGAGGTGGTCCACGTGGACACGGCGTCAATGGCGCGCAGCCACGCAAGGAAGAACTCGTTCTTCACCTGAACGTCGATGTACTCAGGCATCCCGCCCGGAACGACGAGGATGTCAGCCTGTTCCACCTGTGACATGGATTTCTGGGCAACGAGCATGAGACTGCCGCTGTCATTCACCACAGGACCCGGTTCTTCGGCGACGAAGAACGTTTCCGCGCCCGGGAGTGGGCTGAGCGTCTCATAGGGGCCCACGGCATCCAATGCAGTGAAACCGGGGTACAGGACGATAGCTATGCGCATGCTGATTCCTTGTCCGTGGATAGCCGCAGACCTGCGCTGCGTCACAACTCGATCCTTCCGGCGCCCAGTTGTGCTGGCAATGACGAAGACCCCACGCTTCCTGACACCACTGCGGCACAGCAGCGACGTACCGCAACCACAGCAACCGCTGCCGTTTCGATGAGGATCCCGAGTTTGACCAGGCGTTTCAGCCTGGCGCGGGTGCCCTCGACGTTCTTCGGCAGCAGTTCGTGGCCGAGGGCTTGGCAGACGTCCCTGGCCCGTCGTGGTCCGGTCGCGTGGTTGAAGACGGCGAGGATGCGAGGGTGGTCCGGGTGCTCGGGCAGGTCCGGTGCGGCAGCGGGACGCCGGTCGGCGAGGCCGGTAACGGTGGTGCGGGTGATTGCGAGATGCTCCAGATGGGTCTCCGCCTCCCGCAGCCGGTTCTGCAGTCCGTCGATCTGTTCACGGAGGTCGTCGGCCAGGGCCCGGGCAGCTTGTTCCTGCAGTTCCAGGGCGTCGCGCAAGGCCTGGATGTTCATGCTGCTACCGCCTGTGCCTCGCGCCAGGCGGGGGTGTCAGCGCCGGTGAGCCGGCGGGTCATCGCCCAGTACACGCGGGAGGCCGAGGAGGAAGGGCTGTGCTCGTAGTCGCGAACCCGACGCCGATGGAGCATCAGGATTCCGTAGGTCTGGTCGGCCCGCCACCGTTTCGGCACGCGAATCCCTTGATCTGCGGGTCGCGGGCGACGGTCTCGACGTCGATGCCCAGGCACCCGATCACATCACCCGATCAACGACCGTGCACCGGTAGATTCCGCCTCTACGCCTCACCATCAGGTGACAGCAGATCAACTCAAAGGTTCACGAACCGCCCTCTCAGGCCTCTCCTCGCTTCATGGGCGGAGGACCAGCCGTATCGGGTCGCCCTCCTTCTTCTCCAGCCGGGCGACCGCCGCAGCGACCTCGCCGAGCGGCAGTATCCCGCTGACGGATCCGGAGAAGTCCAGGCGTCCGCCCTCGATCAGCCGCAGGAGCTGCGGCAGGGCCACCGGCATGTCGGAACCGTAGTGGCCGAGGATGCGCTGCTGGAGGTAGCTGAATCGGGTCCCGTCCGAGACGGTGAGCGGCTTGTCGGTCAGGCCGACCAGGACCAGTCGCCCCTTGGGCGCGAGGACGGAGACCGCCTGCTCCCGCACGGGCGGCACGCCCGCGAAGTCGAAGGCGGCGGCGAGCCCGGCGCCGCCGGTCGCCGCACGGACCGTCCGGCTCAGCTCGGGATCGGCTGAGTCCAGGGCCAGGTCCGCGCCCGCGGCCAGGGCGCGTTCGCGGGCTACAGGGTTCGGGTCGACGGCGACGACCGGACAGGCGCCGATCGCCCGGAGCAGCTGCACGGCGTGGATGCCGAGCCCGCCGACGCCCCACACGCCGACCGCCTCGGCGGGCCGGACCGCTCCGGTCTCGGTGATCGCGCCCCACGGGGTGGACACGGCGTCAGGGATGATCGCGCCCTGTTCGAAGGGGATGGCGTCGGGCAGCAGCGTCATGGCATCGGCGGCGGAAAGGGCGTACTCGGCCCAGCCGCCGTCGTAGTCGACACCGCGGGTGTAGGTGACGCCGTCCCGTGTCTCGCCGGCGTGCAGCACGACCCGCTGTCCGGGCGACCATGTGGTGACGCCCGCCCCGGTCTCCGCGACGGTGCCGGAGACCTCGTGGCCGAGGGTGACCGTGTCTCCCTGGAGGAGGAGCGGGGTGAGGGTGCCGTCGATGAGGTGCACGTCGGACAGGCACACGCCGGCCGCTTCGACCCGGACCAGCACCTCCCCGGGGCCGGGCTGCGGGCGGGGCACCTCCTCGAGCCGCAGGGTGCGGCTCGGGACGTGCAGGCGGGCGGCGAGCATCTGCGCCATGACATGACCTCCTCGGTGCGGCGAACGCGAACGGCCTTCAGGAGGCATCGCAGTTCGACTTGCTTTAACTGTACATCCAACGCATGAGGACTTGCTTTACGCTGTTTCCATGAGCTCACCGGAACCCGTTGCCCCACCCCTGCGACGTCGTGGGGAGCGGATGCGCCTGGCCGTACTGGCCGCCGCGGTCGACCTGCTGTCGAGCCAAGGGCTGGCGGGTGCGACGGTGGGCGCCGTGGCCCGCGCGGCTGGGGTGCACGAGACCTCCGTGTACCGGCGGTGGGGAACGCGCGAGAACCTGATCCTGGACGCGCTGACCACGGAGCTGGACGCCGCGCTGCCGGTCCCGGACACCGGGCGGGTCCGCGACGACCTGCTGGAATTCTTCGTCGCGCTGTCCCGGCTGCTGAGCACCGCACAGGGCCGGGCTCTGCTGCGGCTGAGCGTCGAGTACGACGACACTCTCGAGGATCGGCGCGGTCCCTACTGGAGCGAGCGTCTCGACCGGGCAGTCGTGATGGTCCGGCGGGGTATCGGGCGGGGCGAGCTGGCCGCCGACACCGATCCCGGGCTGCTGATCGAGGCCGTCAGCGGCCCGCTGTTCGTGCGGGTGCTGCTCAGCGGGGGACCCCTGGACGACGTGCTCGTCCAGGGGCTCGTGGACCTGGCCCTGGACGGGGCCCGCCCACGGTGAGCGGTCCGGCTCGTGCCGGACCGCTCAGTCGATTGGCCGCTCGTGCCCGCTCCGGTACCCCGCGATGGCTGGGGCTGGAGCGGCGGAACCTATTGCTCACCTTCCGGTGCGCGGCACGTGGGTGTGGGATGACTGCCGTGGCGGGAGTCTGCGGGAAGATGCGGCGCGCGCCGGGCCTTACCTGGAAACAGGCCCTGGCCGACATCGGCGCGACCGGCAAACTCACCCGCCCCTACCGGCCTCAGACCAACGGCAAAGTCGAACCGTTCAACCGCACCCTCGCCGACGAGTGGGCCTTACACCTCCAATGGCGAGTGGACGGAACGGGCGTGGATCATCGCGGGACGACCTCCGCCGTCCGGTTACCGCTGCTCGCTGTGGCGGTTGCGGGCGGGTGCTCCGTGGCGTGACCTGCCGAACGCTTTGGCCCGTGGCAGACGGCCGCTGATAGGTGGATGGAACCTGGGCCCGCCTGTTTGAGGACGTCCAGGTCCGCGACGACTTCGCGCGCCCAGTTGATCGTGGAGTCGACCGAGACCGTCCATCCGAAGGAGGTGCCGCGCAGAGCACGGTCCGGGCTTCGGCCGTGGGTGGCGCAGCAGCCGCAGCGAGGTCCTGGCGGCGCGGGGCAGGGGGACGGCAGCCTGTTCCGTACCCTGGGGGCTATGCGTATGCGCCCCACACTGAGCTGGACCCCCATCGGGGATCCGTCCCCGGGCACCACAGCCCTGGAGCCGGTCGTGGACGCGCTGGACACCGGTGGCGTACTGGTGCTCAGCGGAGCCGGCCTCTCCACGGAGTCGGGTATCCCCGACTACCGAGGGGAGGGCGGGAGCCTGAGCCGGCACACGCCGATGACCTACCAGGACTTCACCGGCAGCGCCCAGGCCCGTCGCCGGTACTGGGCGCGGAGCCATCTCGGCTGGCGTACCTTCGGTCGTGCCCGTCCCAACGCCGGGCACCGCGCCGTCGCCGCGTTCGGGCGGCACGGTCTGCTCACCGGAGTGATCACCCAGAACGTCGACGGTCTGCACCAGGCCGCGGGCAGCGAGGGCGTCGTGGACATCCACGGGAGCCTGGACCGGGTCGTCTGCCTGTCCTGCGGCGCCGTCAGCCCGCGACGCGAACTGGCCGGGCGCCTGGAGGTGGCCAACGCGGGCTTCGGACCGGTGGACGCTGCGATCAACCCGGACGGTGACGCGGACCTCACCGACGAGCAGGTCGGCGAGTTCCAGGTGCTGCCCTGTGCGCTCTGCGGCGGCATCCTCAAACCGGACGTGGTGTTCTTCGGCGAAGCCGTGCCCCCGTCACGGGTCCAGCACTGCCGAGCGCTGGTCCGCGAAGCGACGACCCTGCTGGTCCTGGGCTCCTCGCTGACGGTCATGTCCGGACTCCGCTTCGTCCGCCAGGCCGACCAGGAGGGGACGCCCGTGCTGATCATCAACCGGGACCCGACCAGGGGCGACCGGCACGCTGCCACCCGGATCTCCCTCCCGCTGGGAGCGGCACTCACCACAGTCGCCGACCGCCTGGGCCTCACGACCCACGACGAGGCGGCGGGGTCGATGTGACGGCGGGCACCACCGGAAGGTGACATGCCTGCGAGGTGACCTCCGCCCCGTGACCTGCGCGAGCCTGGTACGGAAACCGTCGGCGTCCGGACGCTGACCGCGCTCGCGCACGCGACCCCCGGCATGACGTACCCCCAGGGCACCAGGACCGTCAGCACGCCGTCGCAGCCGGCGGCCGCACAGCCACCCATCCGCTGGCTGAAGCCACGCGGCGCACTCCTCTCGTGGAAACCTCCCGGACCGAGCGGGACCTGAAGCGCCGGTTCGGGGAGGCGCTGGTGATCAGTCCCGTGCTCCGCGTGGCCCCCTCACGATTTCGCCGGCACCGCGCCCGAACTCGCCCATGGCTGCACACCGCCGGCCGCCGGGACGGAGGCCCTGGGAGGACTGCCGGTGACTACCTGCTGCCCGGCTGGGACGAGGACGGGGCGCGGGGTGCCACCCGCTCCTCCGACCGTCTCGTCAGCACGATGCTCTTGTGGGGCGGAGGAGGCGCCCCGGCGCGCGGTACGGCACGGCGCCGGGAGTACTGCGTGGTGCCTGCTGGTGGTCGGCGCAGGCAGGGTCTGAACGGAATCCCGACGTTGGCACGGTCGGCATGCGCGCGTCATGGGAAGTTCTCCTGCGCGAAGACCGGTCGGCGAGGGTGGCGGTGGCCGTACCCGTACGAAGAGGCGTGGCCGTCGTCCCGTGACGGAGAGGATTTCCCCTATGAGATCGCGTCTGCACAGAGCGGTCACGGCCGCCGTACTGGCTGCCGCTGCCTGCGCCGGGCTCCTGACGGCCTCGCCCGCCTCGGCCGCCGGTAACGGGCCCGGCCACGGGCCCCGGCACTTCGACCTCCAGGCTCACCGGGGCGGGCTCGGGCTGACGGTGGAGAGCACGCTCGCCTCCTTCTCGCGCGGGCTGGAGATCGGGGTGAGCACCCTGGAACTCGATGTGCAGATCACCGAGGACAGGCGGGCGGTGGTCACCCACGACCGCCGCATCTCGGCGGCGAAGTGCCGGGACACCGGGCCGGTGGCGGCGGGGGACCCGGAGTACCCCTATGTGGGCAAATACATCGTGAACCTGTCGCTGGCCCAGGTGCGGACCCTGGACTGCGGTACGCAGACGCTGCCGCAGTTCCCGGGGCAGCGGCCGAGCCCGGGGGCCCGAATACCTCTGCTCACGGAGGTCTTCGACCTGGTCGAGGAGCGCCAGGCGCACCGGGTCGGGCTGAACGTGGAGACGAAAGTCGAGGCGGGGGCACCGCACGAGACGGCGCCGCGCGAGGACTTTGTCCAGGTGGTGGCGCGGGAGGTGCGCGTCTCAGGGCTGGCCAGGCGGGTCACGGTGCAGAGCTTCGACTGGGGGGCGCTGATGCGGATGCGCCAGGTCGCGCCCGAACTGCGCCTTGTCGCGCTCACCAACGGCAACCAGTTCCTGCAGCCTGGGCAGCCCGGTCGCTCGCCCTGGCTGGGCGGTCTGGACATCGATGACTTCGGCGGGGACCCGGTGGCGGCCGTCGCCTCCTTCGGCGCGGACGCCCTTTCCCCCGTGCACGGCTCACCTCAGGATGGCAAGGTCACCGATTCCGGGTATGTCCCCTACACCACGCAGGAGTTGGTGCGTCGAGCGCACGAGGCCGGGATCAAGGTGATCCCGTGGACCGTCGACGACGAGGCGACCATGCGCAAGCTGATGGACGACGGAGTGGACGGGTTGATCACCGACTACCCGGACCGCCTGCGTGCGGTGATGGCCGAGCGTGGCCTGAAGCTGCCCAAGCGGTACGCCGCGCCGCCGCTCGTGCCGCAGAACTAAACGCTCTCGCCGGCCTCCAGTAGAGCGCCATCGCCACATCGGCTCTGGAGACCTCACCGAAGCCAAATGCGCCGTGACGTCGCGATTTGGTTCGACACGGACCGATACGAAAGCCGCGGCTGGACGGAAAGGAGCTTTGCCCGCCAGCCCGGGGACGACCGCATGACGTCCAGAACTGGCTCGGGAAGCAGCCGACCTCGTACGTCCGGCGCCGCCCCGGCCGGATCGTTCCTGCGGTGAGCACCATCTCGACGGGCGGTTCGTCACGGGCGTCCCCGGGCTGCACTGTGCGATCGCCGCCCCGACCTCACCTTCGCCAGGTCCGCAGTAGTGCTGCGCCGCTTGCCGCTGTGGCACGTCGGCGAGGTGAGGGCTTCGACACGCGCGATGACGCGCGCTGCGGTTGGCGTCGCGGCGTCGGCTGACGGCTGTGGCCGCCTCCTTCGCGTCCTCGTCGCGGAGCGACAGATGACACCCACACTCCCTCCCGTGCCGGGGGAGGGCAGCGCGTCCTTCCTCCGGCACCCTCCGGCTGTATACCGTGCGGCCGGGCAGACGGCACCCCCACCCTCAGCGTGATCCGCCTGGCCTCCCACGGATCTGGCTGTGCTGAGGCAGGAGACTCAGTTTGTTCTTCTGGGTATGTGCTGGAGACGCGACCTGGGGGGAAACGATGTTGGCACTCTCGATTTCGATCTTGGCGGCACTCGTGTCACTGGGGTCTTTGATCGTTGCGTACACGTCCAGTCGTCGGGCGCACATGCCCGTACTGCAGTTCATGTGGGAGAGCGGGCAATCCGGTGGGGACCCGAGGTGGTGGCTGGTGAACGTCGGGACTGGGCCCGCAATCAACATTGTGGTGGCCCAGGCTGGACGCACAGGACTCACCCGCGGTCTGGACCGCGAGCGATGGTTCAACCCTGTGCTGATTCCGTCGATCCCGGCCGGCGACAAGCTGGCTCTGACGTGGCTCGGTGGAACCATGGGCCTGGACTGCGCTCTGGGCGCCAGCTACACGGAAGTCCAGAAGTTCTTCTACACGACCAAGTGCGGCGATGACGTGTCGATGTTCTTCGTCGGTCTGCATCTGCCGCGCTGGCCGCTGCTGAAGTTGCGCGGCCAAAAGGCGGTGAAGACCTGGTGGGGCGTGGAGGACCTGGCAGGTCCGCCGTGGTCGACCGTTGATGCGGGAGCCGCACGCCGACGTTGGTGGCTTCCGCGACGCTTCGGGGTGTGCCGTCGGCTCGGAGGGTGGGCCGATCCGGTCTTTTCCTACCGTCCAAGTTGATCGGGTTTGACTGAACTTCCAGGGGGCACCGGCCCGGTGGCTCAGGATGGTGTTCGGACCCCTGTCACGATGCGTTCAGAGTGGCGGCGGCTTCGTCGTGCGCGGCGATAGCTCGCCGACCTCATTGGCATTCACGAGCACAGTCGGCAGGATCGCCTTGTACGGGGCAGCCAGCGCCTCCACCTGCTGAGGGGCGATCGGACGGAAGCAGTGGTTCTTCACCCCGGGGAGCATGGGGCCTGGTGCTCGAAGACATCGGTGACGAGGCCGCATCGTGCCCGGCTCACTGCCTGCGGCAAGGCGAGGGCGAGTTGCCAGCCTGTGGCGGGCAGTCGGTACAGGGCGGCGGCCAGAGCTCCGGGGCCCCGTGTGGCGGCGAGGATCTCCGCCCCCTTGCGCGGGTCGGGCCTGGTGGTGGCCTCGGGCCGCCACTCGGCTCCGTAGAGCAGCTGCCCCACGCGGACCGCTGCTGTACGGGCGATCACCGAGGACGGGTGGGGGAGGATCTGGGGCAGGCGCACCACCTCCCCGCGGCGGACGATCTCATAGCTGGGAGCAGGCAGTTTGGGGTGGGACCGCGGGTCGGCGGTGTCCACGATCCGGTGCCATGCCGTGGCCGACTTCTGCCAGGCCTGCGCGGACTCGCGCAGCGCTTCCGCGCTCTGCCGCAGGCCGGCCGCCGCCTGGTCCGGAGTTCCTCGGCGGCCCTGAGCAGGACGCGGCCTGCCAGGAGGCGTTGCATGGCTGTCCAGCGGGCCAGCTGCTGGAGGTCCGATCCGCTCATGTGGCGGTCGGAGCGGTGGTGCAGCGTCTCGAACGCCGCACGGGACAGCCGGTCGCAGTCCTCGGCGAGGTGCGCCGGTACGTCCTGGGGCCGGTCGGCCGAGCCCGCCTGTACCGGGTAGACGGGAAGCGTCAGAGAGAGAGCGCCGATCGCCGCGTCGGCGTCGCGCCTACCGTCCCTGCCGAAGACCGAGGCCTCGGAGAGAGAACGGTGAACGTCGGCGAACGCCGCGCCCGCGGAAGGGGCCAGGGTGTCCCGGGCCAGGGAGGACGCCACCTGGGCCGCGCCCCAGGCGAGTTCGGCGCAGCGGCGGGTGAGGTAGTGGTGGGCCGGGCCCGTGCTCAGTGCGTACGCGTACGCACTGAGCGGCGTGAGGTCGGGTCCCCGGTGACTGTGGATGACGTCGCGCACCGCGTCGACCGCGGCGGACGCGTCGAGGAGGTGGCTCTGCGCCGGACCGGTGGCGGGGGAGGGCAGCAGACGTCGCGCGGACTGCAAGGCATCACTGGCCCGGCCCACGTGGAAGACGAGATCGTCCGTCACGGACGACTGCGTGGCTTCCCCGCCGCCCAGCCCCAAGGGCTCGGCGAGAGCGGAGAGGAACCGGTCGAGGTGACCGGCGGTGGCCGCACGGTCCGGTGCGGGGGCCGCAGCCGCCGTACGGAGCCGGTCTCCGGCGGTGTCGAAGAGCTCGTCCAGCGTCGCCACTACGGCTCCCGTACGGCGGCCAGCGCCCGCGCGGCCGTGGCCGCATGCTCGGCGGCGATCTCCGTCAGCCGACCGCACAGCACCTGGTGAATGTAGCTCGTGGTCTGCTCCGCCGGGCGCTCCTCCTGCCGGCCGCCCCAGAAGGCCGGTACGACAGGCCTCAGGGACGGAACAGCTCTTCGTGCTCGACGTTCATCGGCATCGGCTCATCGGCCGTTCCCGGGGCGGGAGGGGTGGGGTCGCAGTGACGAGAAGCGCGCCGACGGGCACGGCAGCGGTCAGTCAGGCACGCGCTCCAGCCTGACGGCGAGACCTCGGAAACACGCGCTCGGCCCACAGCGACACCGCAGTGGGCCGAGGAGGCTGAGGGCAGGGCAGCGCACTGCGGCCGCGCTCTCAGTACGTGCGGTCGGTCGGGTCAGTCCGTCATGTTGCCCATCTTCCAGACGGTCATGGACTTGATGACGCTGCCGTCACCGAACAGTCGCAGGCCCAGCGAGTCCTGCCGGAAGGGGTAGGCGCGGGTAGTGATGGACTTCTGTGAGTTCGCGTACGCCTCGATCATCGACCGGTCGAGGAACACGTCGAGGGTCAGGTTGCCGCCCGAGAGCGTGAGCGGCCCCTTGTGGATGCCGAAGTTCGGCTCGGCGCTGGAGTTGTTCCCGGACCGCGAGCGGTCGACGCCCAGCTGTCCTGCGGGGGCGTCGTAGAACAGGCGGGTTCGTTCTTCGTCTCCGGGGCTGCGGAGTACGTCGAGGCCGAAGGCGCCGGCAGTGCCTCGTTCCATGGTCAGCTTGATGTGGAGCATGTTGCCCTTGACCGCGGCCAGGCGTGAGTTGGCGTCATCGACGGAGGTCGGGGCGGTGATGTTCAGGAGCGGTTCGCCGGTGTGGAGGCGGGAGACCTCCTCCACGGGGCTGAAGCCGAGGTCTCCGTCGGGCCGCATGGTGAGCTCGATGGGCAGGCCCGCGTTGTGGGCCCAGCCGGCGTCGTAGTGGGCGCGTTCGGTGCGCCGGTCCTGGGCGATGCTGAAGACGAGGGACCGTCCCTTGTCGTCGACGGTTCCGCTGGGGCCGGTGAAGTGGTCGCCGTAGTCCATCAGCTTGGGCTCGGTCGTGTCGGGTGTCCACCTGCGGGCCCCTGCGTCCCAGGTGCCGACCCAGTAGTAGACGTACTTGCTGCTGTATTCGCCGGGCCCGGCCGGGAAGGCCGGGTTGATGAGCAGTGCCCGGCGCTGGCGGCCCTGGGCGTCCTTGCCGATGGGCAGGAAGGTGGGGAGTTCCCAGACCTGGCCGGTCTTGGGGTGGGCTGCGACGTCGCCGACCATCAGAGGGCCTGAGTAGGTCCAGTCGGTGAGGTTCTTGGAGGTGTAGAGGAGGGCGGTGCCACCGATGTCGGCGCCTGAGGTGTTCTGGACGCCCGAACCCATCAGCTGGAACCAGGTGTCTCCTTCCTTCCAGACGAAGGGGTCACGGAAGTCGCCGTAGCGGACCTTGCGTCCCGCGCCGACGTCGAGGTCGGCGGTCTGGCTGGTGACCAGGGTGGGGTGCATCTTCCACTCGACCAGGTCGGGGTCGCTGGGGTCGACGGGGCGGGCCAGGCCGGTTGCCTGATTGGGGCGCTGGGCGTCGTTGCCGGCCGTGAACAGCAGGACGGGCACGCCGTTCTCGTCGAGGGTCGAGTCGCCGGACCAGACGCCGTCGGGTGCCACGCTGTCGGCGGTGGGGACGAGAGCGTCGGGCAGATCCTTCCAGTGGACCAGGTCCTCGCTGACCGCGTGACCCCAGCCGATGTTGTGCCAGTAGGGGCCGTGGGAGTTGTGCTGGTAGAAGAGGTGGTACTTGCCGTTGACCTGGATGGGGGCGTGGGGCTCGTTCATCCAGTGGTTGGGGGCGGTGAAGTGGTAGCCGGGACGGTAGCGGTCACCGTCGTAGCGTGCGCGGTCCATGGCCATGCGGGCCTGGGGAATGCTGCCGCCGCTGAACGACTGCAGGTCCTTGGCGTGGCTCGCCGCGACGGCTGCGGGGGTGAGCGGGTCGGTGTGGACCTTCACTTCGTCGATCAGGCCGTTGAACATGTTGACGGCGAAGGTGCCGTTGATGATCGCGGGCTGGTTGTGGCGCCCGATGATCAGGGGAACGTCGGCCTTGGCCAGGCGTGCGCTGGTGGGGATGGAGGTCTGGGCGACCTGAGTGCCGTTCAGGTACAGCCTGACAGCGCCCTCACCCGGCGCGAACACGGCGGCGAGGTGGGCCCACTTCCCGGCGTCCAGGGCCGCTGACTTGGGCACCTTCGCCTCGTACCAGGCGTCTCCGGTGCCGACGCCGAACTCCCACACCCCGTGCCGTCCGACGCCGAGCGAGAAGCCGCGCTTCGCGCCCTTGTCCTGCTGGTTGACGATGGCGGAGGGCTTGCCCTCGTCGCCCCATTCGAAGGCGCGCGGGGCCACCCATCCTTCGATGGTCATGCCGTCGGTGGGGATCTGCGTCTGGGACGCGGCGCGTGTGACCCAGGTGGAGTAGCCGTCGAACAGGAGCGCGCCGGACAGGACGCCTTCCTCTTCGCGTTCGCTGCGCCAGAGAGGGGCGCTGTCGGGCTTGTCCACCGCGTCGTTGAAGACGTAGCTGATGGGGTCGGCGGCCTGGCTGATCCGCTCGGTGGTCGTGGTGCCCTGGCCTTCGGGGAAGTCCCAGTAAGCGGCCAGACCCTCCTGGGCCGGGTCGGGCGCTTTGTCGATGCCGACGCGGACGTCGTCGAGGTTGATGTGGCCCCAGCCGCCGGTGGCCTGGTCGACCGCGGTGATGCGCAGTTGTTCTCCGAGGTGCTCGCGGGCGTCCCAGGTGACGCGGCGGTACGCCTCGTCGTCGATGCCGGTGGCCTTGTGGAGAACGGTTCCGTCCAGGGTGGTCAGTGCGACGTACAGCTGGGCTTCGTTACGGCCGCCGGACACCAGGGCGCTGATCATCCCGGTGCCGTTCACGGTGAACGGCTCGGAGGTGATGGTTCCTGTGGCGCCGTCGCCGCCGCCGGCGAATCCCCACAGGTGGTGGGTGCCTGCCTGGTTGAAACAGCATCCCCACCCCCATCCCGGATCGTCGGTGACCGCGCCGCTGAAGGCGGAGCCGGTGGTGGTCCAGCCACTGAGGTCGCCGGTCTCGAAGCCGGGGTTGGACAGGGTGGTCCCACTCGCGCTGGCGGTCTTCGCCATCATCGGCGAGGTCAGACCGAGACATATCGTGAGCGCGAGCAGCAGACGCAGCAGAGTGCGCCTGGTTCCTGGTGCGTTATGCGCTGGGTAGCGCGTTCGCATGCGAACCTCCGATGTGGGGGTGGTGGTGTGCGGGTGGGCGGGACGCCGGCCCTGGGCGCCTGCGCGGACCAGGGGCGGCGCGTACGGGGGTGTGGGTCTCTCAGGGGCGCTTGACGGGGACGTTGACGTCGTCGACGTTGATGTGGCCCCAACCGCCCGAGGCGCGGTCGACGATCTCGACGTAGATCCGGTCGCCGATGTGGGTGGCGAGGTCGAAGACGACCCGGCGGTACTGCTCGGTGCCGCGTCCGGTGGCCTTGGCCAGGACCTTGTCGTCGTCGGCGCGGACGACGGCCGCGTAGAGCTGGTCGGGGTTGTCGCCGCCGGAGACGAGCAGGTCGACGATGCCGTCTCCGCCGAGGACCACGGTGGCGGAGCGCAGGACGCCGGTGGCGTCGTCTCCCCCCGCGTCCGGGTTGAAGCCCCACAGATGGTGGCCGGTCGGGTCGTCGTCGGTCCCGGCCTGGTAGAAGGGGCCGCCCCAGCCCCAGTCGGGGCGGGTGGTCACGTTGGCGTCGCTGAAGGTCGTGCCCGAGACGACGGTCCATCCGGTGAGGTCGCCGGTGGCGAAGTCGTGGTTGGGCAGCGCGTCGACGTCCGTGGGACGCGGCGGGTCGTAGGCGCCGGGGGCGACGGTTCTGTCGTAGGCGCCGTTCATGCGCCATACGTCCAGGGACACCACGTGGGGGGAGCCACCCGCACCGGTCAGGCGCAGGCCGGTGGCGTCCTGCCGGGTCGGGTAGAGGCGGCTGGTGAGGCTGTTGCTGCCGTTGACGTACGCCTCGATCATCGAGCGGTCGAGCAGGACCCGCAGCCTGAGCTGTCCGTCGTCGAGTCCCACGCTTCCGCCGTGGATGCCCTTGCGGACGTCCGGGTCGAGGCTGGAGCGGCTGCGGTCGATCTCGAAGCGCTGGGTGGCGGTGTTGTAGGACAGCAGGGTTTCCTCGGTGCCGTCGGCGCAGGAGCGGACCGCCAGGGTGATCGTCTTCGCGCCGCGCGGCTCGATGACGGCGCTGATGTCCAGCAGGTCACCGGAGACGGTGGCCAGGCGCCGGTTGGCCTCCTCGACCGTGGCGTGCCGGATGTGTGCGAGCCTCTTGTCGCGGAGCGTGGCTGTCTCGGCTATCGGTTCGACGCCCAGGGTGTTGTCCTTGCGCAGCGAGAGGCTCACGGGCATGCCGGCGTTGTGCGCCCAGCCGGACTGGGCGTGCTGCTGTTCGGTGCGGCGGTCCTGGGTGATGCTGAAGACCACGGACCGGCCGTCGGGGGTGACGAAGCCGGAGGGGCCGGTGAAGTGCTCGCCGAAGTCGAACTCGCGGGGCTTCTCGTGGTCGGGTACGAAGCGGTGCCGCCGCTTGTCGAAGGTACCGATCCAGTAGTAGGTGTGCTTGACGGCGTTCGAGTTGAAGCCTTCCCACCACGGGCAGATCAGCAGGATGTGCTTGCCGGTGCGGCGACCCTGCGGGCCGGGGAGCGGGAGGAGCACGGGCAGTTCCCACACCTCCCCGGGCTCCGGCTGCGTGGCGAGGTCGTTCTGGTGCAGCGGGCCCCGGTAGGTCCACGGCCCCTCGGGCCGGCGGGCGGTGTAGAGGAGTGCGGCTCCGCCGTGTTTGTGGGTGACCTGGGTGCCGTCGTAGTCGACGATGCCGCTGCCCACGAGCTGGTACCAGGTGCCGTCCTCTTCCCAGACGAACGGGTCGCGGAAGTTCTCCGCCCACGCGGTTCCGGGGCCGGCCGGCAGGTCTGCCGGGGCTTCGGTGACCGGTTCGGGTTTCATCGTCCAGGTGGCCAGGTCGGTGTCGAGGTCGGCCTGGTAGGTGGACACGGCGAGTCCGGTGCGCTGCCGGTAGGGCAGCCGGTCGTCGCCACCGGTGAAGAAGAGCACCGGCCCCCGGTCGCCGTCGACGCAGGCGGAGCCCGACCAGCAGCCGTCCGGGCCGGCCGAGTCCGCGGCCGGGGCGAGGGCGATCGGGAGGTCGCGCCAGTGGACCATGTCGGTGCTGACCGCGTGTCCCCAGTGGATCTGGCCCCAGAACGGGCCGAGCGGATCGTGCTGGTAGAAGATGTGGTACTTGCCCTTGAAGTAGACGGGCGCGTGCGGCTCGTTCATCCAGTGCCAGGGCGGCAGCATGTGGAACTGGGGGCGGTGCCGGTCGCCGTCGAAGCGGGCCCGGTCGAGGGTCAGGTCCGGGCGGGGCACACGGCGGCCCGGCAGCGCGGCGATTCTCGCGGCGTGCTCCCGTTGGGCGGTGGCGTCGTCCAGGGCGCCCGGCCGGATGGCGAGGCTGTCCATCAGGCCCATGTACATGTTGGCGTGGAACTCGCCGTTGAGCAGGGTGGGGCGGTTGTGCTGCCCGATCAGGAGGGGCACCCCGGCAGCCTGCACGGGGGACTGGTCGGGGGTGGTGGCCGTTCCGATCAACAGGCCGTCGCGGTAGAGGCGCAGCTGGTGGGCGGCCGGGTCGTAGGTGGCCGCGACATGGGTCCACCTGTTCTTGCCGGCCGGCTGGTCCGGGTCTCCCTTGAGCTCGACCAGGTGGGTTCCGAATCCGAGCTGGAAGACGATCTGGCCGAAGCGGCGCAGGCCTAGCAGGAACCCGGTCCTGGCGTCCGGATCGTGCTGGTTGATCAGAGCCTGGGGCTTGCCGTCGATGCCGTGCTCGTAGGCGTAGGGGGCGATCCACGCGTCGATGGTCAGGCCGTCGGCGAAGTCGAGTTCGCCGGGCCCTTCGGCGGTGACGACGGTGGAGTAGCCGTCGAAGTACAGTGCCCGGCCGTCTACCCCGCGCCGGCGCACGGGGTCGCTGTCGGGCTTGTAGCGGGCGTCGTTGAAGACGTAGCCGAGGGGGTTCGCGGAGCCGGAGACCGCCTCGCGGGCGACGGAACCGGTGCGCTCCTCGAAGTCC
Source organism: Streptomyces sp. NPDC002125 (assembly GCF_053593715.1). Classification (NCBI taxonomy): domain Bacteria; kingdom Bacillati; phylum Actinomycetota; class Actinomycetes; order Kitasatosporales; family Streptomycetaceae; genus Streptomyces; species Streptomyces sp. NPDC002125. The sequence continues at coordinate 23,474 of NZ_JBSFDD010000036.1, forward strand.
CAGCGTGCGACGGGGCTTCGAAGGCTGGTCCGTCCGCCGGCCGTGGCGGCGTGAGCGGGAGCGAACGTGAGCGGGAGGACGGCGCCGCCGGCGGCGGCGGACACGACCCTGAGGGCTGTTCTTCTCCTCATGCGAGCTCCTGGAGTGCGCGGCAGTCTGACGACCTGCCAAACCGTTTTAGGTGATGAGTCGGCATGGTTCGCGCGGCGTCTCCGCTAAAGCAAGAGCTAACGCACACAGATTTCGATTTCGTGTCACCCATAGACGGCTGAAACGGAGCAAAGCTTCACCGTTACGCAGGCGAGATGTCCGGGGTGTTGACAGCGCATGACGGGTGGAGCAATCTCATCACGCCTTGCTAATCCGATTTAGCCGAACGGGGCTGATCCTCTGATGTCCGAGCGTCGCGTGACCATGGCCGATGTCGCCCGCAGGGCGGGTGTCTCGCCGACGACCGCGTCGTTCGCCCTGTCCGGCCGGACCGACATGCGCATCTCCGACGCCTCACGCGAACGCGTTCTGGAGGCCGCCCGGGAGCTCGGCTACCGTCCGAACGTCACGGCGCGCAGCCTGCGGACGAAATCCACGCAGACGATCGGGTTCGTCTCGGACCGGATCACCACGACCCCGTTCGCGGGCGATGTGATCCGCGGCGCCATGGAAGCCGCTCGGGAGAAGGACCACCTGCTGTTCATCACCGAGGCGGGCGGCGACCGCGCCGCCGAGTCGTCGCTCGTCCACGCTCTGCTGGACCGTCAGGTCGACGCGGTGATCTACGCATCCATGTTCACCCGGTACGTGACCCCGCCCAAGGAACTGTTCGGGCGCCGGGTGGTCCTGTTGAACTGCCTGGCCCCCGGCTTCGACGCGCCCTCGGTCGTCCCGGACGAGTTCGAGGCCGGGCGGGACGCCGCCAGGGCCCTGCTCGCCGCTGGTCACTCCGAGGGGATCTGGGCGATCGGCGGCCACCAGGCCGTGCCGGCCACCCCTGAGGGGATCGTCGCCGGCAACGAGCGCATGCGGGGCCTGGAGGAGGTCCTGCGGGAAGGCGGGGCACGCCTGGAGGGCGTCATCGAGTGCGACTGGGACACGCTCGACGGCCACCGTGAGGTGTCCGCCCTGCTGGCGGCGGGGCACCGTCCCCGCGCCCTGGTGTGTCTGGCCGATCGAGTGTCCTTCGGCGCCTACCAGGCGCTCGGTGAGGCAGGTCTGTCGGTACCCGGCGACGTATCGGTCATCTCGTTCGACGACCAGGACATCGCTTCCGTGCTGCGTCCGGCGCTCACCACGCTACGGCTGCCGCACTACGGACTCGGGCACCTCGCGATGGAACTGATTCTCCGCCCGGGCCCGCTCGAAGCCGTCGTGCACCGGGTGCCCATGCCCCTGCAGAGCCGTGCCTCGCTCGCCGCACCCGCCGGCGGCTGACACACGGCACACAAGACAGTCGTCCCGTCACCCGCACCGATGACCGGGCGGATGACGGGACGACCACCAAGAACAGCGACCGTCGCAACCGGTCGCCGAGGGCGGGTCCTGCAAGACCCGTCTCAGTGAGATGGAGGAACCTCATGCTGTTCAGAACACGACGCCTCGCTGCTGCGAGTGTAGCCGTCACGGCGGCGACCGCGCTGGTCGCCGGATGCACCTCAGGGGGCGGGGGCACGTCCGGTGCCAGCGGCGACACGCTGACCCTGTGGACGCACAACGCCGGCAACTCGGTGGAACTCGATGTCGTCAAGAAGATCATCAAGGACTTCAACGGCTCCCAGGACACGTACAAGGTCAAGCTGCAGGCGTTCCCGCAGAGCGACTACAACAACTCGGTCGTGGCGGCCGCCTCCGCCCGCAAGCTGCCCTGCCTCCTCGACGTAGACGGCCCCAATGTGGCGAACTGGGCATGGGGCGGCTACCTGGACCCGATCGACGTCACCGGCAGCGAAGTACCCGTGCTCAGCCAGCTGCCCAGCACCGTCGGACGGTACGACGACAAGCTCTACGCGTTCGGCTTCTACGACGTCTCGCTGGCCTTCTTCGCCCGCAAATCCGTACTGGAGGAGCACGGCATCCGTGTCGCCACCATGGAAAAGCCCTGGACCAAGGACGAGTTCGACACGGCACTCGCCAAGCTGAAGAAGAGCGGCACGTTCGAGTACCCGCTGGAGATGGGCACCGGCGGCACCGGCGAGTGGTGGTCGTACGGCTACTCCCCGCAGCTGCAGAGCTTCGGCGGGGACCTGATCGACCGTGGCGACTACAAGAGCGCCTCGGGCACCCTCGACGGCAAGGCCGCCGTGGACTGGGCCACCTGGTTCCAGTCGCTGGTGGCCAAGGACTACATGGCCAAGAAGTCCGGGGCCGACCCCAACAAGGACTTCCTGGCGGGCAAGAGCGCCATCCAGTGGGACGGCAGCTGGAACGCGGCCAAGAACGCCGAGAAGCTCGGCGACGACCTGGCGATCATCCCTCCGGTGGACTTCGGGAACGGGCCGAAGATCGGCGGTGCCTCCTGGCAGTGGGCGATGAGTTCCACCTGTTCCAACAAGACCGGGGCGCAGGAGTGGCTGAAGTTCTCCCGTCAGACGAAGTACTTCACCGAGTACGCCAAGGCCACCAGCACCATCCCGGCCACCGAGGCCGCCGCGCAGCAGATCGCCGATTACCAGCCGGGCGGCAAGTTCGAGGTGCTCGCCGAGTTCGCGCGCGAGTACGCGATGGTGCGCCCCGCCACACCCGCCTATCCCTACATCTCCACCGAGTTCGAGAAGGCGGCCAAGGACGTCCTGGCCGGCGCCGACCCGCAGAAGGCTCTCGGTCAGGCCGCGAAGGACATCGACAGCAACCTGAAGACGAACAACTACTACTCCGACTGACCCGCCCGGCCGGGCTCGGGCGCCGATCACGCCGTCCGAGCCTGACCGATCCTCTGGAGATACCGTGCCCACCATGACCGCAGCCCGCGAGCGGCTGCGTCCGGTCCGGCGAACCCGAACGACCAACGCCCGTCGCCGTGAAAGCTTCACCGCCTTCGGTATGGCCACACCGGCCGTCGTGCTGCTGATCGTCTTCCTCGTCATACCGGTCGCTCTGGCCTTCGCTCTGGCGTTCACCGACGCGAGGCTCGTCTCGCCCACCCCGGCCCGCTTCGTGGGCCTGAGGAACTTCACCCTGCTCTTCCAGGACCCGACCTTCTACAGGTCCCTGCGCAACACGGCCTACTTCGCCGCCGTCGTCGTCCCGCTCCAGGCCGGGCTCGCCCTGGTCCTGGCCCTGCTGGTCAACGCCAAGGTACGGGGCGTCAACTTCTTCCGTACCGTGTACTTCCTGCCGGTCGTCACCTCGATGGTCGTGGTGTCCCTCCTGTGGGCCTTCCTCTACCGGGAGGACGGTCTGGTCAACCACGTCATCTCCACGCTCACCCTCGGCTATGTCGAGGGCCCGGACTGGCTGGGGGACCCGGCCACCGCGATGCCCGCCATCATCCTGATGTCGGTGTGGCAGGGCGTCGGCTTCCACATGATCATCTGGCTGGCCGGCCTCCAGACCATCCCCGCAGAGCTGTACGAGGCCGCCGACCTCGACGGAGCGACCCGCTGGGACCGCTTCCGCCACGTCACCTGGCCGGGGCTCAGCGCCACCCGCACGTTCGTCCTCGTCACCATCACGATCGCGGCCTTCAGCCTCTTCACCCAGATCAGGGTGATGACGCAGGGCGGCCCTCTCGACTCCACCACCACCGTCGTCCACCAGGCGGTGCACACCGGCTACGACCAGCAGCAGACCGCCTACGCGGCGGCCATCTCGCTGATCTTCTTCGTGCTCGTACTGAGCGTGTCCCTCGTCCAGCGCTTCCTGACCCGGGAGAAGGACTGACATGACTGCCTTCCTCAAGCACCTCGGCGGTCACACCGGCCGCATCGCCCTGGCCCTGGTCTTCGCGCTCCCGCTGGTCTTCATGCTCGTCTCGTCGTTCAAGCCGGACGACCAGATTTTCGGCGACCTGGACTCCCTTCGGGCCTTCCTGCCCGTAGGCGCCCTGTCGCTGGACAACTACACGGCCGTCTTCGACCGGGTTCCCGCGGCACGGTTCCTGCTGAACTCCGTCCTGATCTCCGCCAGCACGGTGGTGCTCGGCATCGTGATCAACAGCATGGCCGCCTTCGCTCTGTCCCGTATGCGGTGGCCCGGCCGCAAACTCGTCCTGACCGCGGTCATCGCCACGCTCATCGTGCCGTTCGAGACCTTCGCCCTGCCGCTGGTGTGGTGGGTCAACCAGCTACCGCTGCTGAGCGTCAACGGCTTCCACCTCCAGTGGAGCACCGGCTGGATGGACACCTACCAGGTACAGGTCCTGCCGTTCGTCGCCAACGCCTTCTCGGTCTTCTTCTTCCACCAGTACTTCCAGAGCATCCCCAAGGAGCTCGACGAGGCGGCCATCGTGGACGGCGCAGGCTGGTTCACCATCTACCGCCGCATCGTCATGCCGCTGTCCGGGCCGGCCGTCGCCACCGTCGCGATCCTGACCTTCCTCCCGGCCTGGAACTCCTACCTCTGGCCGCTGATGGTCGTACAGAGCGAGGAACTGCGGCCGGTGATGGTGGGCATCTCCTACTTCTTCCAGCTGAACGTCGGATGGGGCCAGATCATGGCGTACTCCTCCATGATCACCGTGCCGATCCTGGCGCTCTTCGTGGCGTTCCAGCGCTCCTTCGTCAACAGCATCGCCTCCAGCGGCGTCAAGGGCTGACCCGTGCCGCGGCACCAGCCGCCCGTCGTACCTCGCCCCTCGTGACGCCCCTGTGCTCCGCGCACCCCGAGAAAGGCCCCGTGTGCCCACGTCGCCTGCCGACCCCCACCTCCCGGCCATACATCTGAGGCCGCCCCTCAACTGGATCAACGACCCCAACGGGCTGGTCTTCCACGACGGCCACTACCACGTGTTCTTCCAGTACAACCCGCACGGCCCGCTCCACTCCAACGTGCACTGGGGCCACTTCCGCAGCCCCGACCTGATCAACTGGGAGCCGCTCCCCGTCGCCCTCACCCCCACCCCCGGCGGTTACGACGCCGACGGCTGCTACTCGGGCAACGCCGTCTCCCTCGACGGCCGCATGGTGGCCTTCTACTCCGCCCACCGCGACGACCGCTGGTGGCAGCCGGTCACCACCGCGGAGTCGTCCGACAACGGCACCACCTGGACCAAACGTCCGGAACTGCTGATCCCGGAACCACCCCCCGGCACCACCATGTACCGGGACCCCTACGTCTGGCAGCAGGACGAGCGCTGGCGGATGCTCGTCGGCTCAGCTCTCGACGACGGACGCGCCGCCGCGCTGCTGTACGAGTCCGAGGACCTGGAGAACTGGGCGTACCGCGGCCCCTTCCACACCAGCGAAGCCGCACCCGGCACCGAGCCGGTCGGCTGGGAGTGCCCCCAGTACGCCACGTTCGGCGATCGGAGCATCCTCATCGTCAGTGACTGGACACCGCAGAACGGCCCCAGCCACACCACCGTCCACACCGGCCGCGAGGAGAACGGCCGCTTCACGGCAACCGAAGGCCCCGTACCCCTGGACCACGGGCCCGACATCTACGCCCCCGCCCTGCTGAAGGCCCCGGGGGAAGACCGATGGCTGCTGTGGGGCTGGGCCTGGGAGGCCCGCGACGAGGACTGGGCGCACGAAGCGGGCTGGGCCGGCGTCCTCACCCACCCACGCGAGGTGAGCATCACCACGCGCGGCACCGTCGTCCAGCGCCCCGCCCGCGAACTTCTGGCCCTGCGCGGGGCCCGTTCCCTGCACCGGTACGGGTACGTCACACGAACCGAGCCGGTCGAACTCGGACAGGTCAGCCGCACTTTCGACCTCACCGCTTCCCTGATCCCCGACCCCACGGGTACGAGCGGGCTGCGCCTGGTCACCTCCGCGGACGGGTCGGAACACCTCGACATCTTTCTCGATCCCGCGTCCGGGCAGCTCATCGTCGACCGCGCCAACGCCTCGCTGGACCAGCGCGCACGAAGAGGCGCGTACGCCGCTCCCTGTCCCGCCGCGGCCCGCCCCGGTGCCCCCGTCGAGCTGCGCGTGATCGTGGACTGTTCGATAGCGGAGGTCTACCTCGCGGACGGACAGGTCCTGACCCTGAGGTTCTATCCCCTCGCCGACGGGCCGTGGCGGCTGCAGGCCCGTACGACGGGCACCGGACGCGGCGACTTCGCCGTCGAAGCATGGGACCTGGCCACCGGCGGTGTGCATCACGTACCGGTCCCGGAGGGCCAGGCGCGGGACCCTGCACCCACACGTCCCTGACGAGCCGGGGGCGGGCGGGCCCGCCCCACACGGCAGGTGCGGTCTGCCCCCGTGCAGGCCGCGCCGCGTGCCGTCGGTTACGTCCCTCGCCGCTCCCTCGCCGCTCCCTCGCCGCCCACGTCGCGAACACTCGCGTGCCTGCCGCGCCCACAGCGCGGTTGGCGGCGATCCCGCACCTTCCCTGAGAGGCAGACAGTCACCATGGCCCGATCCGGGTCCCCCGGCAGCATCACCGTTCTCGGTGAGTGCGTCGCCGACATCTTCGAAGATTCCGCCCAGTCCGGTCCCGATGGGCTGTCGTTGCGGGCCATGCCGGGTGGCGGCCCTGCCAATACGGCCGTCGCACTCGCCCGGCTCGGCACCCCCACCCGCTTTCTCGGACGCTTCTCCAACGACGCCTTCGGGGCCCTCTTCCGAGCCCGTCTCGGCGCCTCCGGCGTCGACCTCACCGCCAGCGTGAACGCCTCCGAACCCAGCACGCTCGCCGTGGCCGACCTCGACGCGACGGGCCAGGCCGCCTACACCTTCTACGCAAACGGTGCCGCCGACTGGCAGTGGACCGACCACGAACTCGCCGAAGCCACCAAGGACGACGCGGTATGCCTGCACACCGGCTCCCTCGCCCTGGTGAGTGAGCCCGGCGGCAGCCGGATCGAGCACCATCTCGCCCAGGCGCGCGAGCGTGCCACCGTGTCCATCGACCCCAACGTCCGCCCCCTGCTCGTGCCGCCGCCCGTCTACCGAGAACGCCTGCCCCGCTGGTGCGCCGCCGCCGACATCCTCCGCCTCAGCGAAGAGGACTGCGGCATTCTCGCCCCCGGAGCGGGCCTCGAAGAGGCTTGCGACACCTGGCATGCCGCGGGTACACCCCTTGTCGTCATCACGCTCGGCGGCCGGGGCGCACTCGTATCGCTGGAGGGCAGGCGCGTCACCGTCCCGGCACCGCCTGTCGCAATCGTTGACACCGTCGGTGCCGGCGACTCCTTCACCGCGGGTCTTCTCCACCACCTGGCCGCCCTCGGACATCTCGGCAGCCGGCTCGACCAGCTGACCCTCGGCGATGTCACCGAAGCCTGCGCCTTCGCCGCCCACGTCGCAGCCTTGACGTGCTCGGTCTCCGGTGCGAATCCGCCCTGGGCAGACGGATCGAGGCTGCGAATCGGTGCCGCACCACATCTGCCGGAGCTCGAGCGCTGAAGTCACCCAGCCACGGTGACCGTCGCGATCGCCACCGGCGCGGCCTGCGGACTCAACTGCTCCGGGAGCGGGCGGCCGGCTCTCAGTGCGACGGTGGCTGGAGAGAGAGGCCGCGCAGATTTCGTCAGCTGTCGCCGCCCGGGCCGGGCAAGGTGGTCGGCCCGCCCGTACGAGAGCAGGGCGCACCCGGTGGCCGGGGATCCTCCCGCAGGTGCGGACAGGGAGCGGCGTCCATGAGTGGAAGGTGGTCGCCGCCGGGGGAGCAGGTGGGCTCGGCAGCGGCGCGCCCGGGTTCCGGCCGCGCCGCTGTCGAGCTGTGGTCAGCCCTCGGGGGAGCCCTCGGGTCAGTGGAGCTTGTTGACGGCGGTCTTCGTCGTGGTGCGGAAGGCGGTCAGGGGGGCGTCCTCGAGGTCGCCCATCTGGCCCCAGCGGACGAGGGTGACGGTGCGGCCGTCGCGGCCGACGGAGAACAGGTGGATGTCGGAGATGCCGATCTGCGGGTCGGCGGTGTCCAGGCTGTAGACCCAGGCGCCTTCCTCGACGGCGAGCTTGCCGTGGGAGGTACTGACGGCCTGCAGGCCCGGGTTCTGCTGCTCCAGCAGGGGGCCGCAGCCGGTGAGGGCCCCTCGGAGGGTGTCGACGAGCTTGACGGCGTCGGCCTCGGTGCGGGCGACGGTGGTGACCTGGACGCCGTTGGTGTCGAGCTCGGTGCTGAACTCGCGGTAGCGGGTGTTCTGCGCCGGGATCTTGTACGGGGCGCAGAGGACGCCGCCGTTCTCCGGGACGCCGGTGAAGACCTGGGTGGCGGTCCACGGCGTCGACGACGGCGGCATCTGGGAGGCGGCGAGGAAGGCGGGCTGGGCAGCGGCCTGCGCCGGGGCTGTGGCGAGTGCCGCGAGGCCCAGTGCGGCAGCGGCTGCGGTGGCGAGTGCGGTGCGGAGCTTGTTCACGGTGGTGGATCCCCCGTCAGGTCGTTCGTTCGGTCAGTGCTCAACCAGCGTGCAGTCGGCGCCCGCCCGCTGCAACGATCACACGCCCACCAGCCGTCCCGGAACCATTCCACCCCAGCTGACGTGCAAGGACGTGACGGATGGGACGCAGGGGCGAGGGGGATGGAATGCCGAAGGACGCCGCCGTCGAGGGGTTCGCGGGGCTCGTGCGCGCGCTGAAGGCGCGGGACGGGAGGAGTTACGAGGCGCTGGGCCGGCGGCTGAGCGTCAGCGCGTCCACCCTCCACCGCTACTGCTCGGGCGCGACCGTCCCGGAGGAGTTCGCCGTGGTCGACCGCCTCGCCCTGCTGTGCGGGGCGGACGAGGAGGAACGGCGGGCCCTGGAGGTGGCCTGGACGGAGGCGGACCGCGCCCGCCGCCGAGCGGCCTCGCCCGCGCCCACGCCTGCGCCGGCCGTGTCGGCGGCGCCGGAATCGAACCCGGAACCGTCCGCGCCGGAGGCGCCCCGCGCCCGCCCCCGTCGTGGCGCCCCCGCTCCCCTCGTCGTCGTCGCCGCCGCCGTAGCCCTCGTCGTGCTCGCCCTTGCCGCCACCCTGCTCGGCGACCCCACCCGGACGGCTTCCGATTCCGCTCCCGCTTCCACCGCTCCCGAGCGGACCGCAGCCCCCCTCCCCTTCACCTGGAGCATCGGTTCCCAGCTCTGGGAGGGCGGCTGCGGGCACACCTACCTCGTGGACCGGGCCCCCCGCGCGGTCGCCCCGCCGCCGGTCGCGGCCGACTCCGGGGCGTGGGCCGGGACGCACGGTGCCGTGCACGGCGGGGAGGCGCTGGTACGGATCACGGTCCAGGGCCGGTCACCGTCCGACGCCGTCGTCCTCCATGCCCTGCACGTGCGCGTGGTCGACCGCGCCGCGCCGCTGCCGTGGAACGCGTACCGGATGGACAACGGCTGTGGCGGCGCCGTCACCCCGCGCCACTTCGCCGTGGCCCTCGACCGGCCGCGCCCGCTCGCGAGGCCCGTCGACGGCCTTGACGCCTCCGGCGCCGAGGTCCGGAAGATCCCGGCCGTCTCCTTCCCGTACAAGGTCACCTCCTCCGACCCCGAAGAGCTGCTGGTCTCCGCGCGGACGGCGGGATGCGACTGCCGCTGGTACCTGGAGCTGGAGTGGAGCGCCGGGGGCCGTACGGGGACGGTGCGGATCACGGACGGCGGGAAACCGTTCCGCACGAGCGGGACCAGGGGGAGGCCGACGTACGTGCACGACTCCGCCGAAGGCCGCTGGATCACAGACTCGGACTCTGGACAGACCGGGTGACCGATGAGTGTGTCTCGTTTGGTGACCCGTGATCATGGGCTTCAGCGCGAGACTGTCGTGGATGTTGGCCGCGGAGAGGCCGACGAGCAGGGGCAGTTCGTTCGCGTCCGACAGGACGTGCATTTTGGAGCCCGGCTTGCCTCGGTCCACGGGGCTCGGACCTCTGCTTCGACTGCAAGGAGATCGCGGAAAAGCGGGAGAAGACGGTCGGTACGGCGTAGGGAGCCCAGCCAGCATCCCCGTCATCGAAGGGCCGACGAGCCACGCTCCGAGCGGTGGCCGATGGTGCAGCTGGTGGTCCCACTCCGGTTGCAGCACCGGCGGCTGCGCCTCGTACTCGTCCTGGCCGAGCACGGCGGCGTTACGCGGTCCGGGCGGCCGGCCCGCGCCCGTGCCCGCTCGCTCCCGCCGTGCCCGCTCGCTCCCGCCGTGCGCGCGAGCCAGTCGCCCGGCCAGGCCCCGCTGGTACCCACCGGCCCGGCGCAGCTCCGCGAGCGCGACCTGAACGGCCCTCAGCACGCTCTGCTGTCACCGGACGACCTCCACTGCGCTCCTGGCCCGCACTGCTCCTGCGCCCGGAGACGCCCAACCTCTGTGCGACGTACCGTTGATGTCGCAGCGACAGGGCGCCATGGGAGCGAACACACCAACGTGCGGCGCGAGTCCGCGAGGTGCGCCCGTGCCTTCGGTACGGCACACCGGGGGAGTAGCGGATCCTGGACCACCTGCCGGTCCGGATGGTGGCCAGAAAGGGCAGGGATGTGTCACGGTGGGGTGACACGAGACTGTCCGGTACCCGCGGGTGCCGGACTTTGGGTTCCGGGTGTTGCCCCCTTCACGGGCTCCCGCCTCCCGCCATCGTCGTCCCCCTCTTGCGAGGGGCCTCGTCTTTGGGCTCGCAACCCCCGGAAGGGGGCAGCCCATATGCACGTCACCACCCTGATCGACGCCACCACCGCCTGGATCATCCCCGACGGTGAGATCGACGGCGCCGCCCTGCCCAAGCTCCACGCCGTCCTCGAAGCACTGCCACTGGACGTGACCGAGCTGGTCTGGGACCTCCAGAGCACCCCGTTCATGGACATGGCCGGGCTGCACCTGCTCATCGATCCGCAACCGCCCGCCCACCCGCGCCGCACCACAGTGACCGGCATGCACCCGCAGCCCCTGCACCTGCTGCACACGGCAGCCCAAGTCTTCCCCACCCTCGGCTTCACCGAGCTGCTCCCCGACGCACGACCGCACGAAGCGGCCTGATCGCAACCCTCCTGCGTCGTTCTGAGCGGCGGCCGGGGTGTTGAACAGTCCTGCGCAGCCGCAGACACCTGACTCGGGGGCGCAGGGCGCCGGCGGCCGGGGTGGAGGCGGTGAAGCTGTAGCGGCCGAGCAGGTTCAGGTTGCGGTTCTTGAGCGGGGGAAAGCCGGGCCACGTCCTCATCCCGGACCTCGTGGCCCTCGGCGCGGAGCTGGGTGACGGCGGGGTCGATGTTCGGGTTGCCTTCGGAGTGGTCGCTCCCTGGGGCAGGACGAGTTCGGCGGTTCCGACGTAGAGGGCGGTCTGGTCAGGGCCACCGACGACTCGGCGGGGTCTGCCACGATTGATTCATGACACTCCCCAACGGGTGAGATGGCGGTCTGCGCGGGTCCGGTCTGGGCGACAGGACCGTAGAGGCCCAGCTGGGGGCTTCCAGCACGATCGTGTGGCCACCTCGGACCCTCAACGGTCCGATCGGTACAGCGAACAGGTCGAACCGGGAGATTTCACCGACGTGAGCCGTCCGGAACAGCACCGGAGGCGGGGCTAGCCACAGGAAGAGTCGGTTGCGTGCACCAGTGCGTCCGCGGCCCGCGCCGAGGAAGGTGATCAAGCAAGAGATCACTGTTCCTGGGAAGGGAACCGCGTGCGCAGCCAGCATCAACCGATCACGGTCCGGACAGCCAGGTGGTTCGCCACGCATCCCTGGCGGGCGATCGTGGGGTGGCTGCTTTTCGTGGCCCTGTGCCTCGGTGCGGGCATGGCTGTGGGTACCAACAAGGGGACGTTCGAGGACTTCTGGGTCGGTGAGGCTGGGCGGGCCGAGGCAATGGCCGCACGCGGTGGCCTCACGCCCGCTCCGGAGGAGCAGGTGCTCATCACGGCTCCGGAAGTGGGAGGCCGCCTCGACGAATCCGCCGCTCGCGCCGCCGCAGGTGAGATACGGCGGCGGATGGCCTCCCTGCCGTCCGTCGTCCGGGTCTCCGATCCGGTGGAGGCCGACAACGGTGCGGCGCTGCGGGTGGCCATCACTGTCCGGGGGGACAAGGAGACCGCGAAGGATGAAGTCGAGGGTCTACTCGAACAGACGCAGGCGGTACAGGGGGCGCACGGGAATCTGCGGATCGAGCAGACCGGCAGCGCGTCGATGTCGACCGCGGTCAACGACAAGATGGGCCAGGACCTCCAGCGGACCGAGGCCATCAGTCTGCCCGTCACCTTCCTCATACTGTTCGTCGTTTTCGGCGCGGTGCTCGCGGCCGGGATCCCGGTCCTGCTCGCGCTGCCCGCGTTCGCGGGAGCCGTCGGTCTGTACGGTCTGGCGTCATGGGTGTTCCCGGATGCGGGTGGCGCGGCAATCAGCGTGATCTTCATGATCGGCATGGCCGTCGGCGTTGACTACTCGCTCTTCTACCTCAAGCGGGCACGTGAGGAGCGCGAGCGTTCGGGGGGAAGGCTCAGCCATGTTGCTGCCGTCGAGGTTGCCGCGGCTACCTCGGGGCGGGCAGTCGTGGACTCGGGGCTGGCCGTCGTGCTCGCGCTCGGTGGTCTCTACCTGGTGGACGACGTGATCTTCTCGTCCATCGCCACCGGCGCGATCCTGGTGACCCTGGTCGCGGTGGCCGGCTCTCTGACCGTGCTTCCGGCGCTGCTTGCCATGCTGGGGCATCGGATGGACGGGCGGCGGACCCGTCACAGGCAGAACCGGGACCGGGACGGGGGAGGCGGTAGGGGCGGAAGCGGCAACAAAAGGTGGACCGCCCTCCTGGGACCGGTGGTGCGCCGTCCACTGGCCGCCATGCTCCTTGGCGCCGCCGCGACAGCCGCGCTCGCCCTGCCCGCGCTGAACATGAAGCTCGGCACGGAGGGCAAGGAAACCTTCCCCGACGGCCTGGTGGCGGTGTCCACGTACGACCGGCTGACGGCCGCGTACCCGTCCCAAGGGCCCGCGCACCTCGTCGTGGCGCGGGCCAACGACCCAGCGGCCCTGCTGCGGGCACTCGCCGCCAGCACCAGGGGCGACCGACTCTTCGCTCAGGACCGGACACCGGAGCTGACCGTGGCCGAGGACGGGCGTACGGCCATGTTGAAGGTTCCCGTTCCGTACGCCCAGAACTCGGCAGAGGCGACGCGCTCCTTGGAGCGCCTGCGTACTGAGCTGATACCGGACACCGTGAGCGGGGCGGGAACAGGTGTGGAAGTCGCGGTCTCCGGGGAGATCGCCGGAGGGGTGGACTACGCGGCGCACCAGCGGGACCGGCTGCCCTGGGTGATTGTCTTCGTGTCACTGACGACCCTCGCCATCATGTTCGCCGCGTTCCGGTCCGTTGTCCTCGCCCTGCTGGGGGTGGCGCTCAATCTGGCCACGGTGATGGTTTCCTGGGGGGTACTGACCCTGGTCTTCCAAGGGACGTGGGCAGAGGGCGCCCTCAGGTTCGAATCGCTCGGATTCGTCGGCTCGCGAACGCCGCTCATGGTCTTCGCGATCCTGGTGGGACTCTCCACCGACTACCAGATCTTCGTGGTGAGCAGGATCCGGGAGTCCGTACTCAAGGGGGTTTCCACCCGGCAGGCTGTGGTCGAGGGCATCGCGGGATCGGCGAGTGTAATCACCAGCGCGGCTGTCATCATGGTCTCGGTCTTCCTCAGCTTCCTCTTCATCGACCGGATCGAGATGAAGCAGATTGCGGCCGGCCTCACGGTCGCGGTGCTGTTCGATGCGTTGGTGCTGCGTGCGCTGGTGCTGCCGTCCGCGCTGGCGCTGCTCGGCAACCGTTCCTGGTGGCCGGCCCGACCGGCCGCCGACGAGGATCCCCTGGCAGACGGGCCGACGCCTCGCCCGCTGCCGGGTGCTGCGACCTGAAAAACTCGCGTCCTCGCCACGGCCTGTGTCGTTTCGGATAAGGGCGGTGCGGAGGTTTACGCGAGCTTCCTCGAGCGTGTTGGCAGTGTTCTCGGGCACGGAGCCCGGCCCGGACTCACTCTGCGGCGCTCCCCGGATGACCGCACATGAGCGGTCCCGGGCACCCGGGGAGCGGCGGTCAGGGATGTAGACCTCGATGCTGGTACTGGACGGCAGGTTGAGGGCGTCACCGGCGAACGACACGGTGTACGTGATGTAGCCGCGGGTGGTGGCGCGGTCGGTGAGGGCGAAGTTCTCGTCCGCGGCAATAGTGGTGGGCGGGAGCCTCGTCGGCTTGGTGGCGCCGGGATCCAGGCGGGTGAGGGTGACGGTCGTGTCAGCTGGAAAGCGCGGGTCCGAGGCGAGAGGGCCGTAAATCGGGGTGAGTATGTGGCTCCCACCCCTCGTAACCGTAGGCGCCGCGCTCCTGCGGAACACCCTGTTGCCGCAGCAGATCGAGCAGCGCCGTGTTCTGAGGCAGGTTCGGCAGCAGCGTCATGCCTGGACACGCTACGCGCCGCTCAGGGGAACTCGCGCGGGTCAGTGAGCCGAAGCACGGCAGTTGTCACACAGGCAGGTTGATTATCACCGACCCACTGTTGGCCGCAGGTCACCGGGCCAGCAGCGAGTCCGCAATCGCGACGGAGGACGGATCGAGCCGGGTTTCACCGTCGTCTATGTCCCAGAGTGAGTTCTGCAGCAGCCGTCCCAGGGTCCAGCCGGTCGCGCGTGCGCGGTCCAGGCCGAGGACATCGGTGAGCAGGTCGAAGCGGCGCCGTACGATGCGCAGGGTGTCGCCCTTCGCCACGACGTCGTCCCACCTGCTGTCCAGGGCGGGCCACAGATCGAAACCCGGGTCGCCGACGAGTGGCTCGGGATCGATGGCGATCCACGGCTCGCGCTGCGCGGCGAGAACGTTGTCGTAGTGCAGATCCCAGTGCAGCATCCGGTCCCCAGGCTCACCGGCCAATTCGGCTACCGCCGATGCCCAGCTGCGCAGGGCCTGACGGTCGGCCGCGTCGGCCAGCCTCATGAGCGCCTGGGGGACCTGATCCAGCATCCCGGAGGCGATGTCGCCGAGACTGCGCAGTCCCTGCGGCGCGGGGACTGCGACCAGCCGAGCGTGAAGTTCGGCGAGGATGCTCATCGCCACGTCGTCATCGTTGATCGAGGCCAGCGTGCGGGCTCCGTCCAGCCGCTCCAAGAGCATGCTGCTGCTCATAGGGTCGTGATCGAGCAGTCGAACTATCCCCTTGCCGTTCCAGGTGCGTAGGCCAATCAGGGTGGCGGTGGTCTCCTGCCGGGGCATCTGGAGTCTGAGGACCGCGGGCGTACCGTCGGGGCGCAGCACCGGCAATACCAGTGAGGCTTCTCCGCCTCTCGCGGTGCCGTCCCGTTCCAGATCCCAGCGTTCCAGCATGGTCGCCGCGAGAGCAGGCAGTCCGGCGATCCAGGCTCTCCCCTCCTCACCGAAGCCCGTGGCGTACGACGCCGCCAGGTGATGCGCGACCTCGCCAGCTTCTAACGTGCTCACATCACACCTCCTTCGCAGGGAACCGGGTTCGTGTTGCAACCTACCGGAGGCCGACGGACAGCCTGTCATCGCGGCGCACCAGTCATCTCGAAGGCAGTGCCTACTGTTCAAAATCAATCTCACCGATACTGACTGTTCCGTTGTTCCTCGCCCGAGTTGCCGAACGGCTATCGAGTGGGTGCGCGCAGCGGGGGCGGTCAGAGACCCGCTCACCCTTCCAGACACATCAAGGCACCCCGTTTGCACGCGCTCAGAGCAACTGAGCGTTTCCGAGCTCAGTTGTGGCGTGGTGAAACCGCGGCACTTCGGCTGCACGGGCCCGATCGAGGGCATGGCCGGGGACGGCATCAGGGCCGCGTTCGCGAAGTTCCCCGACGTTTGGCGAACAGCCCGCTCGCTCCAGATCTTCCACGACGGCGGCCAGGTCCCTGCGAACCCGGGCTTCGCCCCAGGCGACAGCGGGCCAGAACCACTAACCTCGGGCTGTCACGAGCGGGCTTGTGCGGATCCTGATCAGACAGGCGGATGTCGCTGACCTGCGGCGGTGGGGCTTACCAGGCGTTCTGTCGGCTGAGAGGAAGCAAGCACTCTCCAGGTGAACGAGTGCATCGTGCCGTAGCCGCCTGCCGGGGCCTATTTCGGCGGTGCCGCGGGGTCACGTAGGCGCCCGCAAAATGGCTGGTCACGGAAGGGGACTCTGCAGGACCCTGTGGGTATGCCTCAACGTCTCATGTTCGTGCAGTTGAAGACCGGTTACAACACCGATCGCGGACCCTCGTGGATCGGGTGGGTGGACTTCTCGAAGACCTGGAGTACTGCGTACTTTCGCGGGAGAACACTGCGCCGGGCAGGGGGAATGTTCGATGCGAACTTCTACGACGTGCAGACCGACGAGGAGTTCTGGGTCTCCGGGCCGAAGCGGGACCGCACGGACACCCGCTACGGCCCCTCCGACCCTGAAATCGAGCCGGAGGCCCTCGATGCCTATTCCGCCTTCCTGGAGGGCGCACCTCTGCCGGGCCGGACGGCTGACCTCGCGCCCTCGCGAGCGGGGCTGCCCGGGTCTTGATCAAATAAGCGGAGAGTGCTCCTGACCTGCAACGATGGGACTTGTCTAGGGTCCAATTCGCCGCAAGGAAAGAAGCACTCTCCAGGTGGAGAAGCGCATCGGTTCCTACCCGCGTGTCCGCATCGAGGGCGGCGGTCGGACGGTGGTCTCGCATGCCGGGGGCGTACTGCTGGTCGAGACCGTCCGCAAGGCCGGCCTGGACACCTCGACATCAGCGGCGCTTGCGCCGTGGCGGAAGCCGCGGGCCGTCCATGCCGCGGGCAAGGTCCTGCTGGATGTGGCCCTGGCGACCGCGCTGTGCGGGGACTGCCTCGCCGATGTCGGCATGCTGCGGGCCGAGTCGGCCGTGTTCGGGCCGGTCGCCTCCGACCCGACGGTCTCCCGCCTCATCGACACCCTCGCGGCCACCGGGGAAAAGACCCTGCGGGCCATCCGTGCCGCGCGGACCGAAGCCCGCGAGCGAGTCTGGCGACTGGCCGGAAAGGCGGCACCCGCTGCAGGCGCGACGGTGACCGTTGACCTCGACGGGGTCCCGGTGGTCGCGCACTCCGAGAAGGAGGACGCGGCCCCGACCTGGAAGCGGACCAACGGGCACCACCCGCTGATGGCATTCCTCGACCACGGACCGGGCGGCACCGTCGAACCGGTCGCGGCCCTGCTCAGGCCCGGGAACGCTGGCTCGAACACTGATCCACGGGCGAGACCACCGGCCCGTCGACCCAAACCCCGAGGTGCCGGCCCCGGACGTCCCCTCGGCTCGAAGAACCGGCGGCCCGCCACCCGCTACGACGTCGGCAAGACCGTCAAACGCCCCGAGACCCTCAAGGCCATCGGGAAACCCGGAAGATCTTGGTAGATAAAGAACAAGCTCAGGATGTTCGGTACATGTCCCGCTCAACGAAGCAGCGAGCCAAGGGGTATCGATGGGGCCGTGCAACGTCGAACGCCCCGCGACGGCACGCGGGGCGTTCGGAGAGTGCGCTGTCCCACGGGGGTAGAACGGGCGGCACCGCCGTGGTAACGAGCGGCGGGGAAGCCGGTCACGGCTCGGCCCTCTTGCCGCCAGATACGTGTGCGCGACCGCCCGCCATTCCACCCACTCGGGTTGGTTGAGCAGCTGCTCGGCGTCCGGGCGCCCGGCCTGCCGCCGCGGACGTGCGGCTTCTGTGCGGGTTGGTCGTGTGAACCTGGGCTGGTTGGCTGCCGGACGGCAGGGGCCGCTGCTGCTGTCTGGAAGAATTGCTTGTGTGACCCATGGAAATCCTGCGGCTACGCCGCCAGCGCAGATCGAGCCTCTCGTTGTCGTCTCGGCGGCGGTTGTCGAGAGGGGGCAGCTCCTGGTGGTGAGCAAGAAAGCGGCGCCTGGGATCTTCTATCTTCCGGGCGGGAAGCCCGACGCGGGCGAGGAGGTCCTGGAGACGCTGGCACGGGAGTTCGAGGAGGAACTCGGCGTCCGGCCCCTGGAGCCGAAGTTCCTGGCCGATGTCGAGGCGGTAGCCGCACTGGAGGGCGTCCCCATGAGGATGACCGTCTTCGAGGCGCGCCTCAGCGGGCCTCCGAGCCCTGCCGCTGAGCTGGCACACATGCGGTGGGTGTCCGGTCACGAGGCGGGTCTCGATCTCGCGCCCGCGCTACGAGACCACGTGCTCCCGCTCCTTCGGCGCAGGGGCGTGCTGGCGGCGTAGGGCGACAAGCGGCAGATGTGCGCGGCATGACACGTGCGGCAGCGCAGAGCGCAAGGTTCTGCAACGTCGAACGCCCCGCGCGGGTGTGCGCGAGGCGTTCGGGGAGGCACGTCGTCCCACGGGGGTAGAACCTGGCAGTCGACCCCGAAGGGACGGGTGTGCCACACCATCAGGCCGTTCTTGGTCGGGATCATCGGCCAGGAGTCGGTGGGGTCAGCTGTCGTGGAGTGCCTTGCGCAGGGCGTCGATGGCGAGGTGGCGGGCGACGTTGGCGGCGCGGGTGTTGCGCAGGCTGTCCAGGAGCAGGAAGTCGTGGACCATGCCGGCGACGCGGACGGACGTGACGTCGACGCCGGCTTCGCGGAGCTTGTTGGCGTACATCTCGCCTTCGTCGCGCAGGACGTCGGCCTCGTCGGTGATGACCAGCGTGGTCGGCAGCCCTTTGAGCTGGTCGAGCGTCGACTGGAGCGGGGAGGCGTAGTGCTGTTTCCGCTCGGCGGGGTCGGGGGTGTAGGCGTCCCAGAACCACTTCATGCCGTCGCGGGTGAGGTAGTAGCCCTCGGCGAACTGGAGGTAGGACGGAGTGTCGAAGTCGGCGTTCGTCACCGGGTACAACAGCACCTGGGCCTTGAGGTCGATGCCGTTGTCGCGTTCCTTGTTCATCAGCGTGAACACGGCCGACATGCATCCGCCGACGGATTCACCGGTCACCACGACGCGGGAGGTGTCCATGCCGTGGTCGGCGCCGTTCTTGAGGACCCACTGGCCCACGGCGTAGTTCTGTTCGATCTGTGTCGGGTACTTCGCCTCCGGTGCCCGGTCGTAGACCGGGAACACTCCGACTGCGTTCGCTCCGACCACCAGCTCGCGGAAGAGACGGTCGTGGGTTTTGTCGTCGCCGAAGACCCAGCCGGCCCCGTGGATGTAGATGACCACGGGCAGGGTCCCTGTGGCGCCTTTGGGGCGGATGATCCGGGTGCGTACCGTGCCCCACTTGCCGGCGTCGACGTCGACCCACTTCTCGTCGACCTCGGGCCGTTCTACACCCTCGCCGCTCTGCAGGCCGGCAAGGATGTCGCGGCCCTGCTCCGGCGGGACCTCGTAGATCCGCGGGTGCGGGTCGGTCGCCTCGGCCAGTTCCTTGGCCGCGGGCTCGAGGAAGGGGGTGACAGGCGGGGGAAGCTGCGTCATACAGAGACTCCAATGTCTGGGCGCCTCACCAGGCGCGGGTCCCCGAGCTCCGCATCCCATGCTCACCGGAACAAGGGGAGACGCAAGTCGATCAAGGCGACGGCATGGATCACGGTCCCCAGGAACCTGCCCGGTCCACCTGGCGGGCGTAGGCAGGTGGTGTGTGCCGCCTCAGTCCCGCGTTCGGTGCGCTCTCTCCTGCGCGGGCCGAGCGGGGCTACGCCCGTTTCCTCGCTGGTGTGGCTCCGGCCGCGTGCTCCGGAACCGGAACGGTGCCCGTCCCGGTTCCGGAGCAGGCGCCGGGCGACTGATCAGGCCGCCTGTCAACCCGAGGGCGGTCTAGGCGCTGCGGGCGTCTTCGAGGGTGGGGTACAGGTGCAGGATGGTGTCGGCCCCGACGACCTGGAGCAGCCGGCGCACGGGGGTGGAGGGGGCGGCGATCCTCAGATTGGCGCGGTGGTGGGCGGCGAGGATCAGCCGGAGGAATGTGGAGTCCGCGAAGGTGATCTCGCCGGTGTCCAGGATGACCGTGTCGTGCTGTGCGAGCACGGTTTCGAATTCTGCTTCCAGTGGTGCCAGGGAGTCGAAGTCGAGGTCCCCTCGCGGCGCTATCACGGGGAAGGGAGCACGGCGCGGGCGCTGGGGGTCGGTGGCCGTCATGGGACGAGCCTGTCCACCGGCGCGCGCGGGAACCGCTGCGCCGTGGCAGCCGGTCCGAAATGACGGTGCCCGCCCCGGAAAGTCCAGGGCGGGCGCCGTCGCAGTGATCCGTCAGGCCGCCCAGTCCAGCCCGAGGGCAGCGAGCTGGGCGAGTTTGTCGGCGGTGAGTTTGGCCCTCCTGCGGCCAACCGGGCCCGATTCGATCTCGTCCGGGTGAGATGCGGTTTTTGATCCTTACTCAGGGTGATGAGTGTCGGCAGAGACGCCGCCCCTCGAAATGGAGTACCTAGCGCTATGGCTCTGACCTCCGCCATGCTGGAGAACGCCCTCGAATCCGCCGTAGCATGCACCCGCTCCATGCCCGCCGATGATGCGCTGCAGCCCGGGGAAGGAGAGACACGCGAGGAGCGCGAAGCGCGCAACGACCGGCTCGTCGGTGCTCGTCTGGCCGCGAACAGCTCGGTCAACCTGCTGACGCCGGTGCTCCTGAATGCCTGCCGGAAGGCGAGCGAGAAGCGCCCCCTGACGGATCTGGAGAGCGATCTGGTCGATCTCGCGCGGCTCGCTGCTCCCACGCCCCAGGATGTCGCGGGCTACGGCCGGGCGTTCGCCGGCCTGGAGGCTGACCGGAGCGGGGCGCTCTTCCCCGCGGACACTGCCGGTCTGGGTGCTGATTCCTCCTACAGCTACGCGGATGCCGCTCGGGACCTGCCCAAGTACTGGGACCGGATCAGCGATCTTCCCAACGTGGTCAAGGCCGGCGCTTCAGGGGACGCGGTGAGTCTGCCTGCGGCGCAGGACGTCCAGCGGTTCGGTTGGAGCAGGCCCTTGCCCACCGAAGCAAGCGAACCACTGGGCCCCCTGCCTCCGGTCTATGCACACTCGGCCGAATTGGCGATCTACCAGGCCACATGCATCGCCCAGACAGAGGGGGAGAACGGGGACGACGAGGTGTACTTCGTCCTCCACACGGCGCACAAAGATAAGGGGAACACCAGCACCTCAGAGACCGTGGGGAACTTCAAGGAGGGCGTCACCCGGGAGTACCACCATAAGCATGACGTCGCGATCTCCTTGAAGGCCAAGGAATATCCGCCGGCCCCGAAGTTCGGTGGGGCCCTGGGGATCATTGAGGCATGGGAGGAGGACAACGGCAAGAGTCAGGTGCTGGAGGAGATCAGGAAGAAGGCCGATGAGATCAGCGGGAAGCTGATCGAGGGGGTCAAAGACCCGACGAAGACGAAGGGGCAGCTCCAGGCGGCCGCCGGAGTGATCATGGCTATCGTTTCCCTGTTCATCCAGGCCTGGTGCGACGACTTCATCGCCATGGACAGCTTCGAACTCAGCGACCTCGACTTCGAGAATCAGGTGAGGTTCGGCCCCGTGCTCGTTCGAAAGAACGACTACGGCGAAGAGGTCCTCAATTGGGGCAAGTACGACGTCTTCATGCGCTGCCAGTACGCACAGCGTCAGGTCATGTGATCTTGCCCCCCACCGCACCCAGGGCTGCCCGATAGCCGCAGGTACGCGCACGGCGCCCATCCTGGTTCGTCCGGGTGGGCGCCGTTGTTGCAGGGTCAGGCCGCCCAGTCGAGTCCGAGTGCGGCGAGCTGGGCGAGTTTGTCACCACCGAGCTTGGCCCGCCGTGTCTTGCTGTTCGTGAGGAACACGCCCAGTCGGATCTCGTGCTCTTCGCCGTGGATGACCACGGTTTCGATGTGGGCTCGGCTCACGGTCACGCTCCCGGTGCGCGCCTTGTACTGCTCCAGTGCGAGGACGCCTCGCTCGAACGCCCCGGCTGCCGATGCCGTCTTCTTGGCCGGTCCTGCGGGCAGGGGGGTCAGGCCCAGGTCCTCCAGGCGCTTGCGCTGCTCGGGCATGAGGCCCTGCCACACGGTGTGTTCGCGCTGCCGGTTGAGCCATGCGCCGACGTCGCAGCCGTGGACGACGACGCCGGGCAGTACCTCGGTGAGCCCGGTCTCCTCGGAGAGCAGGGTGCGGGCGGTGGCGTAGTGGCGCTGCCACTCCACCGACCATCCCGGGTTCCACTCGGGGTCGATGCTCTTCAGCGCGGCCCGCCGCTCCCCGGCCCGGACTTCGTCCTTGCCGAGCCCGCCGGCCTTGCGGAGGTTGGCGAGCCATTGTCCGACCGCGACGCCGTCGACCACGGCGTCTTTCGGGGCGGCGAGGCTGCCGTGCACCGCGTGATAGGCCCGAGCCGCGGTGAGGTTGCGCCAGAATCCGGCGTCCGCGACCGACCACACCATGCCCACCTCGTTCAGGAGCTCGGCCCGCCACGCCTTGAGCGTCCCGAGCCGGAAGGCCCTGCGCTGCTCGCTGACCCATGCGCCCAGCGCATACGTGATGCGGTCCTCGCCGAGCTCCACCGACGCGTCCAGCGGCACCTCCGCGCTCCCGTGCTCCAGCGCCCAGTGGCGCAGGGCGTTGTAGCCGGTGAGCCACACCTCGGAATCCGGGTGCAGGACACGGGTCCGCAGGAACAGCGCGACGCCACCGGGGGTGTGGGGGAGTGAGAACCGCAGCAACGGCACGTTGTCGCCCGGGTGTTCCTCCTTGTCCTGGGTGCCCGTCCCGTCTGCGTCGCCCTCGGTGCCGTCCTCGTCACCGGCCGGGCCGGTGGTGGCGGGCTGCTCCTGGTCCTCGTCGACGTCGTCCTCCTGGCCGTCGTCCTCGGCGTCCTCGTGGTTGGGGTCGAGCGCGACGACGGACGTGGCCTGGCCCCGGGCGGTCGTGGTGCCCAGCGTCATGCGCTCGATGACCCGCTCATCATGCGCGCGGAGCCCCTGGAGGACCGAGACCAGGGGGCGGTAGCTGGAGGAGGCCATCATGTCGGAGGGGTCCTCGCCGGGCTCCAGGAAGACGGGCACGATGATGCGGCTGATCTTGCCCTCGCCGGGGTCCTGGCGCAGGCCCCGCCCGATGATCTGGACGATCTCCACGGGCGAGCTGCGGGTGTCCGCGAACACCACGGCGCCCACGCCGCGCTTGCCCCGGATGTCGACCCCTTCACCGAGGACCCGGCAGCTGGAGAGCACGCCGAGGTCGGTGACCCATCCGTCCGCGTCGATACCGTCCGCGAACCGGTCCAGCACGATGCGGCGGTGCGCGGCCGGGTGCTCGCCGCACAGCCACTCCGCACCGACCCGCCCCGGGTAGGTGACGGGATCGGTGGCGTGGAGCTCCGCCGCTGTCTCGGGCAGCGCGCGGGCGAAGCTCATGGCGTCCAGGGTCCGGGAGTGGAACGTCATGAACGAGCGCACACCGGTGGTGTCCGCGTGCTTGAGCAGGGACTCCTGGAGCGCGGCGAGCCGCCGGCCACGCCGCTCCTCCACGGTGGCACCGGGCCCGGGTGCCTGCGGGTCACGGATCTCCAGGACGTCGATCTCGAACCTGGCGAGGATCCCGCGCTCGACACTCTCCATGAGCCCGAACTCGAACAGCACCGGCCCGTAGAGGGACTCGTCGTCCATCGAGGCGACCAGGCGCCCGCCGGTCTCGTCCGCGCCGGCACCGCCGGGCGCGGCCTCCCACAGGCGGGGGGTGGCCGTCAGGTACAGGCGTCGCTCCGCAGGGATTCGTGTCTGGTCGTGGACGGCGGCCCACGCCTTCGCGGCGTCCCCGGACGTCCTGTGGGCCTCGTCGACCACCAGGAGGTCGAAGGGGCGCATGGTCTGCCCGTACGAGCCGCGCAGCGCGCGTTCCAGGGCGCCCGGCGCGGCGCCGGTCTCCTCGTCGCCCTGGTCGTCGTCCAGCCCTTGCGGGGACAGGCTCGCGTACGTCGCGAACACCAGCATCGGCCCGTCCTGCGCGGTCCACAGGGCGAGTTGCGTCGGGTTGGTCGTGCACCGCACATCGAGCGCGTCCAGCAGCGGGTCAGCGCCGAGACTGCACACGGCCACGGCCGGGGCGGTGTGGCCGACCGCCCGCCACGCCTCCACGGTCTGAGTGAGCAGATCCAGGGTCGGGACCAATACGCCGACCAGGCCCCGGGGGACCATCCGCAGCGCCGCCACCGCAGCCGTGATGGTCTTGCCCGAGCCGGTGGACATGTGGACCTGGCCGCGCTGACCCGCTGCGGGCACGGTGCCGTCCACGGGGAGGGCCAGGCCCTCGATGATCGAGTCCACGGCCTCGACCTGATGCGGCCGAAGCGAGATCACACCCTGCATCGTCATCGCTCTTCACTTCCCGCCACGGACACACGGCCCGGGATGAACGGGGCGACGGACACTGACCCGTCCTCGTCGATGGCGGCCAGCTCGGCGAGCTGGGCCAGTACCTCGTGCGGGGTCAGCCCGGCCCGCGCGGCCGCCGCCCGGATCCGCCGCCCGGCAGCCGCGCTCAGCCACAGCTCGACCCCCAGTTCCTCCCGCTCCTCACGCCGCTGCTCTGCCCATGCGGCATGAGTCCGCAGCTCCGTGGCGCGCCGCTTTTCCCGCTCCCGCGCCCAGGCGCTGCCCGTCTCGTCCTGGTCGCCGTCGTAGACCTCGGCACCGGATCCGGCGAGATGGGCCGCAACCCGCTGCCACTCCGTGAGTAGGCCTGCCCACCGGGCGGCCAGCTCCTCCGGGTCCGGCGCGAATTGCTCACGGACGGCCGTCGGGGGCGCAGTGCCTGCCGCGTCTCCCGCGCCCGTGCCGCCGACTCGTCCACGGCCTGCGCGACCTGCTGCACGGTCTTGCCCGCCGCCTGGCGGCGCACCTGATCACGCGCAACGTTCTCCGAGGTCCAGCTCACCGCTGCATCACCCCTTGCCTAACCGTCACAGACTGTCCAATGAATGACCAATATAGCACCAAGTTACGTCCACTCGTTGTATAGTTACGGTATGAGCCAAGAGAACAGCGTGGAAGCGCTCCTCGAAGAGGCCCGGCTGAACGCCGCGATCCCGTCTCCGGCCGAGCGTCAGCGGCTGCGGGAGGCCGCGAGCCTGTCCCGCGCCCAGGTCGCCGCAGCCGTTGGCGTCGGCCGCACCACCGTCGCCAACTGGGAGACCGGCCACTCGGATCCGACCCCGCCCGGCCGCCTGCCCTACCTGAAGCTGCTCAAGGGCCTCGCCGAGATCTACCCGGCCCCCGCCACCGAGCCCGCGCCGGAACCCACCGCGGATCCCGTCCCCGAAGCGGTCCCGGTGCCGCCCGCGTTCGCCGCCGCCCCCGAGACGCTGCGCGGCCCGGACGGGCGGGCCATCGAGGGAGACCCGGGCCCCTGCATTCGCTGCGGCGTCGAGACGGCCTACCAGTCGACGGACGGCCGACCGCTGCACTCCGGGGCGATGTGCCAGCCCGCCGGTACCGCCCCGGCCGCACCCACCACCCCGGAACCCGCGCCGACCGCTGCCCCGACGCCGGCCGTGCCCGCGTCACCGACCCCGGCACCTGCCTACAACCGCCCGGAGCGCCGCGCCCGTTCAGCGGCCCGTGCGCAGGCTGACACCACCCTGCTCATCAGCCGCGCCGTCCAGGAAGAAGCCGAGCACGCCGGGGGCGACGAGGAAGCGGCGCTGAAGGCGCTGATCAAGAGGGCGATCCCCGACGTGATGGCGCTCTTCAACGAGACCCGCGCGTCCGGCCGCTACGACTTCACCGCCTACCCGGCCCTCCCGGACATCCTGAAGAAGCCGTCCAAGAGGGACCCCGACCAGATCTGGGAAGCGAGGCCGCGCTTCCACCACCCCGGTTACTCCCTGCGCGCCCCGGGCGACATCAAGGCCACCGCGCTGGACGTGAACGCCGCCTACTTGAGCGCCTTGAAGTGCTGGTTGCCGATCGGGAAGCTGGAGCACCACACCGGCACCGAGGGCATCGACCCGAAGCGTTCCGGGGTCCACCTGATCACCCCCGCCGAGTGGACCCACCCGCACCTGCCCGACCCGATCGGTGACCGCGACGAACCCGGCGCCCTCTGGGTCACCAACGCAACGCTTCGCCTGCTCCAGCGCCTCTCAGGCCCGAAGTACGGCCTCACCGACGCCCCAGTCATCCACGAGTCGTGGACGAGTGGCGCCACCGAGAACTTCCTCGACGCGCTGCGCAAGCTGCTGTCAGCCGCGCGGGACGAGGCGATCGAGAACCGGGACACGCTGACCTTGGAGTACGTCAAGGCGATGTACTCGAAGTTCATCTCGACGATGGGGGAGTCCATCCACAACAGGGAGATGGTGCGCCCGGACTGGATGCACATCATCCACTCGCAGGCGTACGCGAACCTGTGGGGCAAGGCGTTCAAGGCCCACCAGGCGGGTCTGGACGTCGTCGCGATGATGGGCACCGACGAACTCCACGTCACAGGTGACTGGCGACGAGTGTTCCCGGAGGGCCGTGGCGTGGCCCAGATGAAGGTCAAGCACGGCGAGGGCAAGGCCACCGGTGAGTACACCGTCGGCACGGTTGGCACGGTGGCCCGCTGATGGCCGGCCGCTGGATGGACCTCGGCGCGCTCAACGCCAGGGGCCTGCCCGGAGCGGACGCCCTGGGTGTCGCGATCGAGCGCATGGTGACCGGCATCGCCTCGCCCGTCGACAGCGACCGTGGCCTCGCCGCTCGCCTGAACTACCTGACCAAGACGGATGCCGGGTACGAGGCGATGGACCGCGCCGGCATCCATGTCTCACCGCGCACCCTCATGGCCTGGCTCGCCGAGGAGCGCACCCCGAACATGGCGAACCGGTCGAGGCTGGACGCCGCGTACTGGGACCTGCGCCGCCGCAACGTGGCCGCCGACCTGAAGAAGCGGCTCAACAACAACGGCCGCGGAACCCGTGTCGAGATCAACCCCGTCGACCAGACCCGCGTCGAGGGCAAGTATCAGCGGGACCTGTCCAGCCGCAGCATCAACGTCCGAGGCGTCTGGGACCGCGCCGTGGACGCATGGCTCGACGACGACGTAGACGAACTCGACGCCATCTGGGACGACATCATCCAAGACCTCGGGTCCGACTACGACGCGTACAGCAACGTCTCCTCGATCGGCTGGGCCGCCTGAGACCAGCGGAGGAGCCGGCCACTGCACCTGCCTCGTGCTTGTCCCGGCAGCGGTGCGCCCTCCGTCCGGCAGGTAGGCCGGACGAAGGGCGAGTCGCCCTGTGGAGGGCATGTGGGTTGCGGCTACTGCTCCGCGGTCAGAGCCCAGCGGACACCGGAGGGCGCCGTCACCCGGATGGTTCCTTCGCTGCGGGCTCTCTTGAGCCTTATCTCGTTGTAGGTGCTGCTCACTTCGGTGTTCACGCACTCCAGCGGGAAGGTGAGGCCTACCGGCTCGATGGCTACTTCGAGGGTTCCCTTGCCCAGGCAGTTGACTTGGACAGCCAGGAGGCCAGCGCCGATTTCCCTGGTCAGCGGGAGTTCAGCGTTGCCACGCTTGGAAGCGACGGAAAGCAGCACCTGTCCGTCGTTGACCTGCTTCGGAGCCGTACTGACCGTCTCGCCCTCGATGTGCTCAGCCCTGCCGGTTGGCGCCGCGGACTCGGCGGTCCGCGACGGTGCCGGCTGCTTCGAAGGGGATTCGTCTCCTTCGGTGCAGCCGGTCACGACCAGAGCGGACGCGACGCTCAACACAGCCAGAGCGCGGTGCGAGCACCGCGGGATGGAGGGGATCAGCTTTCCCACAGGTACCAGCCGACCTTCAGCGGGGTGTAGCTGGTGATGGTCTTCTTCGTCGATGTCTGGCAGTTGCTGTAGATCTTGTAGCTGGTGCCGGTGTTCTTCAGGCGATAGACGCCGTACTTGGCGTTGGTCGTCTTCTTCGGCGGCGTGTCAACGGCGATGGAGTTGCCGAGCTTCGCGGTCAGCTTGGCTGTCAGGTTGACTTCGTATTTGCCTTCGATCTCCGCGATCATTGCCGATACGCTGCCTGACAGGCCCGCAGTAACGCTTACTCCGACCTCTCCTGTGACATCGGAGACGAAGGTCGATCGGGCCACACGGGAAGTGCCGTTGTAGTTGGAGTTAGTGGGCCCGACTCCCTTGTGGTAGGTGCCCCCCTTGGTCTTGGGAACGTAGACGTTCCGCGGTGAGCAGTACTCGGCGTCCGGCGTGTCGAACGGCGGCTTTTCCGGTCTGGTCGTGACTTCGGGCTCAGGCTCGAGCTCCGACTCTTCGAGCAGGCCTGTCTCCTCAGGTTCCTGCGGCGGAGCGGTGTTGACCTCCACCGGCTCCTCGGTCGAAGTGGCAGCCGGCGTCTCATCCGCGTAGGCCGGTGCCGCCATGAGCCCCGACATGACCGTGAACGCGACTACGGAACCTACGGCGCTGCTTTTGATGATGCCCACAAGGCATCCTTCCCCCCCCATGCCGCCCCCCCCGATGGGGCGGCTGTGCACATTTCTTTCACATAGGCCTGCGAAGGGACAGGAAAATGAGCATTACCTGAGCGTAATTTGATAATTACATATTGTATACGCCGATGATCTGGGCTCTCGTCACTGTGCCAACTGAGGCCTGCCCGCAGACATCCGCTCCCGGCGTGAGAGCTGCCCAGGAGCGGGCAGTCGGCCCCGACTGCGCAATCAGCCGCTGACCTGCGGTGGTGAGTTTCCGGCGTGAGTGTGGTGAGTCCACGCCGCCGTGGTGAGTAGGCCCCGAGACCGTGGTGAGTTTCCCGGCCCCCACTCACCACGCCAGGTCAGCGCCACGTCTGGCCAGGCCAGTTATGCCGACCAGGCACGGCGGTGACGGGATCGACGTATGTTGCGCGGATGGACATACGTGAGATCAAGTCGAGGCCGGCGTTGCTGGCCCTCGTGGGCTTGGTGGTTGCCGGTGTTGGACTCGGGATTGGCCTCACGCTGCCGACGGATGCCGCGACCCCGCAGGTGCTCCAGGGCACGGTCTCGGCGGTCGGGGTCAACGGAGACAAGTTCGGGGTCTCCCTCGACGGTCGCCAGCCGGGGAAAAGCTTCGGACTCGGCGCGGTGCCGTGGAAGGACACCGAAGGCACCTGGCACGACAGCAGCCCGATCGACTGCCTCAAGCCCTTGTCCCAGGGGCAGCAGATCCGGTTCGGCGTCGTCCACGTGAACGATCCCGGCTTCAGTACCGACCTCGTCGCCTGGGTCGACTGCTCGAACGCGACTGGCTGACCCCACGTTGCTGGGAGTCAGCCGACAACGGGCCCCGACACTCTCGTACACGAACACCGCAGCGTCTGCCGGGCGGCACGGCCGGTCCCCGACTGCGCAGTTTGCGCAGTCAGCACCGCTGACCTGCGGTGGTGACTGCGGCGCGCACGTGGTGAGTTTCCCGGTTGGCCACTCATCACGACGGACCCCCTGGCTGGCGCTGCGCTGGCTCGCCGAGCAGGGGAGCGGAGTAATTGTCAAGACCTGTGGATCAGTGACGTACCGACGAAATTGACGAAACGCAGGCAGGGGCCGGTCGGGCACCGTCAGGATGTGCCTACGTTCGTGCCCTACCGACCCTCGTGGAAGGGAATGCTGGCCCGCCTGCGCGGGAACTTCACGCGTCGGAGGTCACGTTCCTGCAGGTCAACGAAAGCCGTCGGTTGTCCGGAACCCTGAGCCTCGCGGCCACCCGGCGTCACGGCATGCCCGCACCGTGCCGCCCCGGCTGCACACTGCGGACGGGCTACGTCATCAACTCGATGTGCGGATGCTCGGGCTCCGCAGGGCAGACGAACAGGTGCTGCCGGTAGCCGCTACCTATCTGGACGCCGGTCGCGTTGTAGCCGCGGTGGCCGGGGTACGGTCCAGCACCTGGGTGGGGGTGCGGAGACCAGCTGTTCGCAGCGTCGTCCCCTTCCTCGAACGTGGCGACGGTCATCAGAACCTCCATGCGGGTCCCGCACTCGGAGCAGCGCTGCGTGCTTGGGTCGGTGGAGTTCCAAGCGGGCCAGCCGCCGACCTTCCAGCCGGGTGCGTTGGACAACACGCAGTCGTAGTACGTGTCCGGGTCCATGTCTTCCTCTGCTGCCTGCGGCACACTCCATTGCTTGAGCTGCGCCCGCAGTTCTTCGCTCAGCTCCAGATGGTCGGGGTACTCGGTGATCTGCTCCGGTTCGAGCACGCACGGTTCCGGTAGATAGCCGTCGAACTGCACTGCGGGCGGTTCAGGGGGGTGTCGAGGATGTCGGTGACGGCGGCTGCGGAACGCCAGAAGAGCAGGGTCCTGGGCATGATCGGATGATCGAAGGGGCACCACAGAACCTGCAGCAGGTCCTTGCCCTCCGGCGGGCTCAGATCGGGCACATCCCTTGAGTACAGCTGCGCGACGGG
Organism: Streptomyces sp. NPDC002125; assembly: GCF_053593715.1. NCBI lineage: Bacteria > Bacillati > Actinomycetota > Actinomycetes > Kitasatosporales > Streptomycetaceae > Streptomyces > Streptomyces sp. NPDC002125. Next base: position 53,793 of record NZ_JBSFDD010000036.1, read on the forward strand.
CAGCATCGCTTTGGGGCCGTCGTACGCCTGGACCGCCAGCCTTACCGGATACGTCCGAGGGGGTCGGATCCGCTCGAGAGTCTCCCGTTCCTCCGGGGTCAGGTCCCGGCCGTGCGAGGCTGCGAAGATCCGTCGTTCCAGCCGCAGATCCGCCGGGGACTGGGCTTGGTTGATGCCGTCCACCACATGCGGTTCCTCGCAGTGCGGCCACGGCTCCTCAGCGGGCCACAGCAGCGGCCCGCCGATCGAGCTGCCGTGCCATGTCGGCGCCCCAGGGCGGGGGTGCAGGCGGGTCGCTGTGCGGGCCAACGGGGCCAGTTGGGGAAAGACCGCGGCAGCGTCGATCGGTCGTGGCGGAGTGACAGGAGTGACATTCATGGCCGCAATCTTGCCAATCGCCTCTGACAACGGCCCTCGTGGCCGCCCCACGACGAGCTCGGGATCCCACATACGTGACCGGAGCCATCACCGCAGGTCAGCGCATTTCGTCGGTGGCCCTCAGTTGAGGTGGATCACGCTGCGAAGGTCTCGTCTCGTTCGACGAGGAGGCCGTTCTCGAAGCGGGCGCCGGCTCGGACGAGGGCGACGAGGTGCGGTGCGGTGACCGCTCGCCAGCGGGCCTGGGCGGACTCAACGAGTTTGAAGACCATCGCGAGGGCCGCGGCCGGGCTGCCGGCGCCGCGGGTGACCTTGGTCCGAAGCTTCACGGTGGAGAAGGTCGACTCGATCGGATTCGTTGTCCTGAGATGGACCCAGTGCTCGGCGGGGAAGTCGTAGAAGGCCAGCAGTTCGTCGACCTCGCCGGTGATCTTCTTGACGGCCTTGGGGAACTTCGCTCCGTACGCCTTCTCGAACGCGGAGACCGCCTTCTCGGCGTGCGCACGGTCCTCGGCGTTGTAGATCTCCTGCAGAGCCTTCTTCGCGCCGGGCTGCGCGGACTTCGGCAGCGCGTTCGAGACGTTCCTTGTTTTGTGAACCCAACACCTCTGATGCTTGGCCTGCGGAAACACCTCCGCCAGCGCCCTCCACAGGCCCATCGCACCGTCGCCGACCACGAGCATCGGGTCGCGCATCCCGCGCCGCTGACAGTCGCGCAGCAGGTCCGCCCAGGACTCGGTGGACTCGCGCAGACCCTCGGTGATCGCGATGAGTTCCTTGGTGCCGGCGACGCGGACGCCCATCAGGACCAGGAGGCAGGAGTGCGTCTGGGACAAGCGGATCTTGGGATGGACGCCGTCGGCCCAGACGTAGACGTAGTCGGATCCGGCCAGGTCACGGCGCTGGAACTCGGCGTGGTCGGCGGTCCACTGCTGCGTCAGCCGGGTCACCGTGGCCGGCGACAGCCCGGCCGAGGAGCCCAGGAACTGTTCCATCGCGGGCACGAAGTCGCCCGAGGACAGGCCGTGGAGATAGAGCAGCGGCAGCACCTCGCTGATCTTCGGGGACTTCCTGCACCACGGCGCCAGGATCTTCGAGGAGAACCGCTGACGTTCACCCGTCGTCTCGTCGACCCGCCTGTCGTTCACCCGTGGGGCGGCCACCTCGACCGGCCCAGCAGCCGTGGTCACGGTCCGCGGCCGGTGCCGGCCGTTGCGGACCACCAGTCGGCGACCGGCGTCGTCACGCTGCCCGGCGAGCTCGGCTATGTACTGGTCCACCTCCGCCTCCAGGGCGGCGGCCAGCATCCGCCGAGCACCCTCGCGGACGATCTCGTCGATCAGGGAACCGGCCTCGGTGGTGCCTTCTTCGTTGACTACGCTGAGCACGGGCGTGCCTTCCCTACCCGCGTTCGCAGCGCGGGCCTACTCGGTGACTTGACGATCACTCACTCGGGAAGGTACGCCCTTCGCGCGCCCTCCAGAGGTGCTGATCCACAAGTCCTGAGCATTGCTCACGATCACGATGAAGACCGCCCTGGCCAATATGATGTCGACGCTGCCCGAACAACTGGCACGGTCGCTGACCTGGGATCGCGGCAAGGAAATGTCGGCCCATGCGCAATTCAGAGTCGAGACGGGCATTCCGGTGTTCTTCGCCGATCCGCATAGTCCATGGCAGCGTGGCACGAACGAGAACACCAACGGGCTCCTGCGCCAGTACTTCTCGAAAGGCACCGATCTCTCGAGATGGTCCCCCGAGGAAGTCGAGGCCGTTGCTCACGCTATCAACAGCAGACCCCGCAAGACGCTCGGTTGGAAGACACCCGCGGAGGCGTTCAACATGCAGCTACAGTTGATTCAACAAGCTGGTGTTGCAACGACTGGTTGAATCCGGTCAGTACACCAGGATTTTCGTCGAAGCCTGCAGGTCAGCAGGGGTTCGGCGGAGCATGAGCGCGGTCGGGTCCAGCGCGGACAACGCGCTCGCCGAGTCCTTCAATGCGACCTTCAAACGCGAGACCCTGCAAGGACGAAAGAGCTGGCCGATCGAGTGCGAGGCCCGACTCGACGCCTTCCGATGGCTCCACCGCTACAACACCCGACGCCGACACTCCCGCCTCGGACAACGATCACCGATCGCCTTTGAGAACGCCCTCCACCGCACATCAACTACGCTCACACAAGCCGCATAACCCGTGTTCAGGATTCGGGGTCAAGGCCCGTGGAGGCATTTCCTGGCCCAAGGGCATCGGCAGGCCACGCTCCTGAAAATGCCGCATCCGTATCAGGAGCGAGCTACCAGCGGCCCTCCGGCCGGAGAGGGCTACGCCGTTGGCGACCGCCTCGGCCACGGCCGGCGGCATCACGGTCACCACCACTGCCAGAGGCACGTCGGTGCGGTGGGCGATCAGAACTGCCTCTGTGCGCCTGAGGTGGACGAACTCGTTGGGAACTGCCGACCGTGTCCACATGCTGACCCGGTGGGATAGCGGGTACTTCGGGCCAGGTCACTGCGGGCGTGGCTCAAGTTCGGCTTCAGCGCGCTGATACGGTAACGGTGCACCGATCTTTTTTTATGATGGCCGTTGGGCGAGGTCAGGGGGAGCGCAAGTTGGTACAGCAGCAGCGGGCGATCCGCACACGCCGGGTATTCCTCGAAGCGGCTGCCGAAGTCTTCGATGAGCACGGTTACGACGCCGCCACGATTTCCGCGATCCTTGAGCGAGCCGGGCACACGCGGGGCGCGCTCTACTTCCATTTCAAGTCGAAGGAAGAGCTGGCACGGGGGGTCCTCGATGAGGCGGTGACCGCGGACGGGGTCACCCCGCAAACCTTCAAGCTGCAGGAATGGGTGGACACGGCCCTCCTGCTGGCCTATCGACTCCCGACAGAACCCCTGCTCAGCGCCTCGATACGACTGTCGGTCGACGTCCGGGCGCGCAACCTCTTCGGCACTCGCTGGCCGGACTGGATCGCCTATGGAGCCGATCTTCTCACCGAGGCGAAGGCGCGAGGCGAGTTGCTTCCAACCGTCGACCCGGTTGCCGTTTCACGTCTGCTGGTCGGGTCCTGGACAGGGGTCCAGGTAGTGGGGGAGTCGAGCGCCGAGCCTCTTCACCTCGTCCGCGAGATTTCGGGCCTCTTCGAGATGGTCCTGCCCAACATCGCAGTGCCCGGCGTGCTGTCGCGCCTGGACACCTCTCCAGACCGTGCTGATCGTCTCCTCAAGCAGAGCAGGGCAACTGCTGCCGCGTCCTGACGCTGCGGCCGAGGCGCTGAGCACGCTCCAGGCCAGTACCTGCCAGGCAGGACGATGAACGAGTAGTGCCAGTTCTCTGGATGCCGAGGGCGAGCCTTTGGCTGTGAACAGCCATCGAGCCGGACGCGCACACTGGTGCTTGCTCGTGGGTGAGATCTTGGCTTCGGCTGGCTCGGCCAGCCGAAGCCAGCCGCTCCTGTTCCAGCTCCCGTTACCGACGCCCCACCGCTGGTCGGCCTCGCTGAAGCTTGTCCCCCGGGGGCCTCGGCGCGCCAGGACGGGACGTCTGCAATGGCCGCCCCGCAGACCCAGCGAATAAAGGGTCAACTCTTCAGCGGAACGCCAGGCAACTGCAGCCGGCTCTCACCGTTGCTGCTCAGGGCAGTCAAGGAGACACTCAACGGAGTTGCAGCTCCACGAAGGCGCAGCTCACGGACGATGATGCCTGCTGCGGTTTCAGCTGTGTCCGGGCCGGGATCGAAGGAAGCAATCCATGCTCGGAGCTGATGGACCCTGTGCTGCCATCCGCGGGCTACCACGTCGTCCGGCTCAGGCTCGGCAGTCGTTGTCCGATCGTCGTGAAGGAAGAGAGCAAGCCCTTCCTCTGCGCTCTGCAGGAGGCCCAGGACACGTTCCCCGCTCACCTGCTCGCTCACGTCGAACGCAACTTCGTCGCACCAGCCCGCTTCGTACAGGAGGCTGGTCTGGTCAACCCAGGCCTCCAACAAGCACCGCAGCGACTGTCGAAGCTGGTTCCAGTCGCTCGTGGGCAGAACACCGGGTTGCTCCAGTGCAGACCCTTGCCGAACAACCCGCCACAGGTAGGGCAGCTCGAGGTAGCTGGGCACCTGGTCGGGTCTCGTCCCCACTCCGCTGCGGAAGGCAGCGGCTTCGGCAGCGATGTGAGATGCCGACGACCGGAGTGACATCGTCACTCGCTGCTCCTGGGTCACCGTGAGCGTATTTGGCCCGTGTTGCCAGCGGACGAGGAGTCCTGCGGCTCCTCCGGCATACAGGTCGGGAGGCCCGAGTTGCGATTCGACTTTGTTCACAATTTCTGTGAAGTAGATGCGATCGGGGGATATGGGCCGGTTCATGGCCAGCGCGCCGTCCAGCGGCTTGCCTGAAAGCAGGTCGTCTATCCCGGAGGCGAGGAGGTTGGAGTCGACCGCTTCAGCTACTTCAGCGTTCGAGATCATGGCTTCTCACTCCTGATGCGTGTGTGGAGTACGGATGAGCGTGGCGTGTATGTGGTGGGGAGCGCGCGGCCCCTGTTGAGCGCGGGGTTTGATGGTGCACACCCCCGAGCCGCACAGGAACCTGGCAGCCCTGTTGCCCGGCCGTGCCGGCGGACAGGGCTGCGCTGGCGCAAGGACAGTCGTCTGCGCTTGCCGTGCCCCCTCTGCCATGTGGTGCGTACGCTCCTCGAGCCCCTACACAAAACCGGGAGCACGGACTGTTTTACCACAGCGGGACGTGAGGGTTCCCGATAAGAGCCAGGGCGCCTGCGTCCCCGCACAGTGCCGTGAAACACCTCAGCTGCCGGCGGGGAGCGCTCAACCTGCGGATGGACCCTCCCAGCGGATGCGGTTCCAGCGGTCCGCTTCATAGTCCAGGCCCTTTTTCAGCGCACTCATCGTCGCCATGCCGGGAAGCAGCCCCTTCCACATACTTTCGATCCGTTCGTGCAAATCACTGCGAAGAGGACCAGTGATCTGCAAAGAAGTCATTTGTGCCCCTACGAATGTGGACTGAAGCAGCTCGGCGGCCGAACGTGGTGTCCAGTCGGCAGACAGATGACCCATCGAGTCCACCTGTGTCATCAGGTAGGTCACCAACTCGATCCATTGGCGCGTAGGGCCGTAAACATCCAGGTCAGGCGGTACGCCTCCATCGATGGACAGCCGGACTCCGGCCCTGGCCTCCGGGTGAGTCTGCAGGAGACGGGCGTAGGCGAACGAGGTATCGATCACCTCCTGCCATTTCGACTCCTGAGGCCTGATCCTGCTCATCGGCACCTGCACTGCCAGCAAGGCCTCAGCGATCTGATCTTTCGTGTTGAAATGGTGATAAAGGGCGCCTTTGGTGAGCTGCGCACGGTCCAGGATCATGCTGATCGAAGCGGCGGCATATCCCTTTTCGTCGAAAATCTCCGCTGCAGCGTGAATGATTCGACTTCGGGTCTCCACTGACCGCTTCTGCAGTGCCCGTTGGGCTGGTTCTTTATGGTTTTTATCGGTCATGTTGTTGCGTGAACTCTCTAATGGCGTAAATCGGGCATTAGGTACGTTGGAGTACTTCCGTGCTCGTCCGTATTGCTAAACAGACCGACCGCCCCGTAATGTGCGCGCTGGTCGTGACGGACTGCGCTCACCTCTAGGAGTCGTGCCTGTTGGCGGTTCTGTTCGTGTTGAGCGTTTTGAGAAGGATGGGATGTATGTGGGTGGCAAGAACCCTCCTTTCATCTCCATTTTCCTCATGCCGCGTGCAGGGTGCGATGGGAGTGGCGACCCAGCCCCTCCTGCATGTCAATGCGGAGGATGCCGAGCGTCGGCATCCTCCGGTGGTTCGATCGAAGCAAGGCACCACTGGCATCTCTGTGTATCGCATGGCACCCCAGCGTGCCATCGCGGTCGCCTTGGCCTTCACCTCTGCTCTTGGGGTACGGGCGGGATCTGCTCGGTTCCCGAGGCGTACTTGCGTCGTGAGCGCATCTTTGTACTTCCACAAGTACTAAATGCGGTACGAAGCAATTTCCCTTCTTTGGGGACCCTCGCGCAACCTTGAATGACGATGTAACTTCGCAGTGCTAGTAAGTGATGATCTTCTTAAGTGAATGGGGAAATCGTGAAGAAGATGGCTGCAACCGTGGCGATGACAGGCGTGCTTGCGCTGGGCGTGGGTGCCTCGCCGGCCGTGGCTGCTGGAAACTGCGGGTCCGTCACCTCGTGTACCGAGCTCAGCAGTGGAGAGCTGACCATATTCCTGTCCTCCGCTGCGACAGCCGACAACCGGCTGAACGTTGTGGTTTCGTACCGGAAGGATTCGGGGTCGGCGATCAATGCCAGATTTGGCTACAGCTACTCCGGGACGAACCACTGGGCGGGCTACTTCAACCAGTCCTCCGGTACGACGAAGCGTTCGACCTGGACCAACGCCTACGTGCAGAGCACCTGTAAGTCTGCGGTCGGCATGATGCAGGTAACGGGGCAGCAGACCTTCCAGACGCCGCCGGTCACTGGCTGCTGATTGCCCGAGCCCTGTGGGCCGATGTGGGCCGCCCCTCTGGGGGCGGCCCACAGGCTGTTTTCAGATCTCCAATTTTTTCCATCTGCCGAGGTTCACGTGATTAGCGCCATCCTTCGAGGGAACGTGTGGCTGGTTCCCGCCTTTCTGGTCTCCAGCGCTGTTTTGGGCGCATTGATGTTCTTCGTTGCGCGTAAACGCGGTTTGTCGAGACCGCTGGCAGTGCTGCTCGGTGTGGCCGCGGCTGGTGAGCTAGTGGCGACGCTTTATCCGAGCCACGCGTCGGCAGACGCGTCAGGTACGTGCTGGGTGAACCGGGATCCCATCACTCCCCTGCTGACCCAGCAGGGTTTGATGAACGTCGCCATGTACGTTCCGCTCACATTTTTGGCTGTCGCCCTGTTCCGGCGGCCAGCAGTTCTGACCTCCTGTTGCATCCTGCTTTCTGCGGGCACCGAGCTCACGCAAGCGCTCGTACCGCACGTGGGGCGCTCATGTACGTCCGAAGATCTTGTAGCCAACAGCCTGGGTTCCGTGCTGGGTGCGGCAGCAGCTGTCCTCGTGCACCGGAGAAAGGAAGTCAAGGGCAGCACGGAAGCGAAGACTCTGAGCAAGCAGGATTTTTCCCGTGCCGCAAATATAATCCTCGGGGGGGCGATTCTGGTCCTCGTGATCGGGTCTATGAGCATCACTCCGGTACTCACTGAAGTGTCTGAACTGACACGGGCGAGCTCTGGCCAGGAGGACCAAGCGAAGAAGATGGTAAAAAAGATCTACGGGAACCAAGCGAAGATCTCCAGTATTCAGTACATGAAGGGAGAGGGCGGGCAAACCGATCAAATTCTTGTCACCCTCGAAGATGGATTCGTGAACTTTACGACCACCGAAGACTTCGTTACCGGATCAACTCTTTCCAAATCACTTCCTGGGGTGCAGAATCGCCAGGTTAAAACAGATGATGAAGCAACTCGACAAGCTGCGTCATTTGTGGAGTCAAGGTTCCCTTGGGCGCTCGAAGCAAGCAAGCCTATGGTCGACCCTACGGTCGAGGGAACTGGGCAGAAGACCGTTGGATGGCGCCAGCGGGTGGAGGGCGTCCTCATGCCGATGAGAATGGACGTGGTCGTCGAACCTAACGGCCGCATATCTGCCTTTACGGGCCGTAACGAGAAAGGGCCGAGCGCACCTCCGGCTCATAAGATCACCGCCGCCCAGGCACAGAAGATTGCTGAGGGTAATGTCCCCAATGGTAAGTATGATAGCTCGGAAATACTAGTACAAAAGAATAAGCGGGGGGAATGGGAAACTCGGTGGGCGGTTAATTTCTCACTGCCTCCAGCAGAGGCGAGCGAGGAAGAAGTGCCGGTGCAGCAAGTTGCCTCTGTTGTGATCCATGCAGAAACGGGGAAAGTGATAGAAGTGAACTACGGCGACAGTGCTAGCTGAAGACCCCCGGCACCTGCCATCGGAATGAGCGCTGCACGCCTGGAAGCTTCCGGATCGGACGCACGGCGTGTAAGGGCGACGGCGGGGTTTACAAGGTCCAGTGCGACAGCGGACGCGGTGGCGTGGTCATCGTCCTGAAGGGTCAGGACGGCCTGGCCGCACCGCGACCATCGACCCGGAGTTCGTGGCGCGGCGGGCGGCGGCTTCGATGCGCCTGGAGGGCCCGGAGGTCGCCAGCCCTCGTGCGGCCGGGACGTATGTGGTGGGGATGTGAATGTGGACCGTTGACGTCGACGTTGGGAGCCGGCGACCGCCTCGGCTACGGCCGGTGGCGTCACGGTGACCGCCACCGCGAAGGTGACGAGGGTGCGGTAGGCGATGGGTGACGGCACGACCGTCACCTTCCACGGCCCCGGCACCCCGTACACCAAGTCGCAGGGGCAGACGCCGTCCCCGGACTGCGCGCACCTGTACGAGATGCCGTCGCCCCAGCGGCCCGGCGGCCGCTACAAGGGCGCCGCGACCGCGACCTGGACCATCACCTGGACCGCTTCTGCCCTGGGCGACGGTGGGACGTTCACCGAGACCCGGCAGACGGCGTTCACCGCGGCTGTCCACGAGGTCCAGGTCGTCAACTGACCCGGCAGGACTCCGACCAGCCATGGCGAGTTTTCGCGGTGAGTCCGCGCCGCAGTGGTGAGTGCGACGCCGCCGTGGTGAGTCGAGCCGGTGGCCGTGGTGATTCCCGGTCGGCTACTCACCACCGCAGGTCAGACGCGTGCGGGCAACTCACCACGGCACCCTGCCCACTGGTGTCGGATCTGCCGCAGGACGCACAGGTGGTCGGTAAGGCGGAGACCGCCAGCTGCCCGGAGCGTGAGTTCCGTCGCCGGGTGCCAGAGACCAGCCCCCCCGCTCCGGGCCCTGCAACTCTCCCACACGCCACTCCGCAGTACCGAGCCGCATTCCACCGCTGCTCGCCCTGATGGGGCTCGTTGAAAACGGCCACCCTCTGCTCGGGGGTGGCCCCACACCTGCTCTGTGGATCTCCCCACCCATCCGGCACCTGGGACCACCGACTGAATCTATCTACCTGCGGTTCTAGGGATTCAGGCCATGGCGGATCCCGAGTTGATGCCGACGGATTTCCCCGGGGGCCTGGCCAGGGAACAGGGCGGCCCGATCGTGGCTGCCCACCCGCGGCAACCGGGCATCGGTCCAGAACGTCCCAGCGGACATGACGACCACTGGCACCCCGTCCTCCTTGTCCGAGCCGGACTGGCCGCACTGCGCCCACCGTGTGGGCCCGACCAGCGACCCGGTCGGTTGCCGGGGCCGGAAGGTGGAGCCGTACGGCGCGTGCCTGGCGCACCTCACACGCGGCTATCGGGCCACCTACCTCAGGACACTGGCGCCAGGCAGCAGCCTCGACCACCGAGGCACCTTCATCTCGACGGGACTGCTCAACCAACTCATGGACGCGCTCAGTGATCCCACCACCGGACGGCCCTTGTTCGGCGACGCCGAGTTCGGCGAGGCGACGTTCGCCGGCGACGCTGATTTCCGCAAGGTGACGTTCTCCGGCCACGCTGGGTTTGACGACGCGATGTTCTCCGACCGCGCCGGGTTCGGCTGGGCGACGTTCTCCGGTGGCGCAGAGTTCGGCGGGGCGACGTTCACCGGCCACGCCGGCTTCGGCGGGGCGACGTTCTCCGGCCGCGCTGGCTTCGGCGGGGCGACGTTCTCCGGCCGCGCCGGGTTCGGCAACGCTACGTTCTCCGGCCACGCCGGCTTCGACGGGGCCACATTCTCAGATCGCGCCGAGTTTGGAAACGCGACGTTCTCCGACCGCGCCGGGTTCGGCAGGGCCACGTTCTCCGACCGCGTCAGGTTCGGCGGGGCCACGTTCTCCGGCCACGCTTGGTTCGGCAACGCTACGTTCTCCGGCGACGCCCTCTTCCACGCGGCGACGTTCGAGAGAGCTGGGCAGCTAGGCCCCATGGTCTGTCAGGGAACCATTAACCTGACCGGAGCACGGTTCGGCAGCCCCGTGACACTCGAGGCGGCATCAGTTCGCCTCGTGTGCCGGCGAACGCGATGGGACTCCACAGCCGCCCTGCGATTGAGATACGCCACCGTCGACCTGAGCGACGCGGTGTTCGAGTACCCGCTGAGCATCACCGCTCGGACCGCACCCTTCACCGATCCCTCTGGAACAGCCGTGCCAGAGGGACAACTGAATGGAAGTGATCCGGGGCTGCGCATGGCGTCCCTGCAGGGAGCAGACGCGGCGCACCTGGTGCTCCACAACCTGGACCTCAGCGCCAGCCTGCTGTCCGGCACGATTCACCTCGACCAGCTACGCCTGGAAGGGGAATGCCCACTCGCAGACTCCCCGTCGGGCCTGCGGCGCCGGGGACTGCGTCTAGTGCGGTGGACCGCACGGCGGACGCTGGCCGAGGAACAGCATTGGCGTGCCGCACAGGGACGGTCCGGGTGGACGGCTGCGCCGGCCGGCGTGGAGGTGGTGGGTCCGGCGCAGCTGGCCCCGGTGTACCGGCATCTGCGGAAGTCCTTCGAGGACCACAAGAACGAGCCGGACGCGGCGGACTTTTACTACGGCGAGATGGAGATGCGCCGCCACGACCGCAATCGGCCCCGCGCCGAGCGTGCACTGCTAGCCGTGTACTGGGCGGTGTCCGGGTACGGGCTGCGGGCATCGCGCGCAGTGGGCTGGCTGCTCGGTGCCATGGCCGTCACCGTGCTGGTCATGATGCTGTGGGGGCTACCGGCGGACGACCCGAAGCCCGCCACCACCGGACGGCTGACTGGGCAGGACATCTCGCTGACGACCGACAAGCCCGATCCGGTCAACCCAACTGGCTCGCTGCTCTCGCGGCTTTCCTGGGATCGGGGGGAGAAGTCCCTGCGGATCGTCGTGAACTCGGTGGTCTTCCGCTCTTCCGGCCAGGACCTCACCACCATCGGCACCTACACCGAGATGGTCTCCCGGCTGGCCGAACCCGTGCTCCTGGGCCTCGCAGCCCTCGCCATCCGCGGCCGGGTCAAGCGCTAGCCCTTCGATGTCCCACACTGCGTCGAACCGTGTCACCGGCACATCGCAGCCGGCCCGGAACCATCCGCTGCCCGCCCCCCGTACAGACATCCGCTGGCGATTCGCTGAACGTCCGCTGGCGACCCGCTGGGAACCGTCCACTGGACGGCTGCCGGACGGGGCTCAGCGGACACCCGGCGGATCCCCAGCGGACGACTGGACGGCGGGTTCGCGCACGGACCGTCCCTCGTAGGGAGCCCCCGGTCGGTGCGCGCCGAGCGCGGCAGTGAGCACCTCGCCGTCCAGAAAAAATCTTGCTGCCTCAACCTAACATCTGCGCCCGGCCGCCCCATAACTAAGTCGTAAGGGAGGCGTGTTCCCAGCGGCCGTTCCAGCCCAGGGCGCAACTGCAACCGCCGGGCTTCAATACATGCGGAAGGCGCTCGATTCAAGAAAACCGTGCCCGGATGCTCGTCGCTCGTTTTTCTTGAATGGGCCTGTCCAGAGGCTGATGCTGCGCCCTGAGAGCAGGGCTTGTACCGCTAACCCTCGCCTCCTCGATCGTGCTGCCACCACCCCGCACCACCCGTACGTCAAGCGCTCGCGAATCCGCTTCTACGCCCCGTCAGGACCCGTCTCCAGAGGGCCGGAACGGATTCTCGCGAGAACTCGATCCATCGGCCCGGGTCGCGGACTGTGGCCCCGAGCTCAGCCCGAGCTCCCTACAGAGAAGAGTGATGTTCGTGTCCACGTCCGATCTCCGCCCCCTGGTCCTGCTGCTCCTGGCGCTCGTCGTCGGCCTGGTGCTGGGCGCGCTGGTGTACCTGTCCTACGAGCACCCGGCGCTCACCGGCCCGCTGTCCCTCGCCGTGGCCGGCGCGGCCGTCCTGGTGGCCTGCATCGCCATGGCCGTCACCAGGCGGTGAGTTCGCACGGTGAGCTCCGCAGTGAGCGGTGAGTCCCGTGGTGAGTTCTCCTGGAAAAACTCACCACGGCAGGTCAGAGGCACCAGCCGCTACTCACCACGGAGCAACCGCGGAGCCCGCACTCGTCAGCCGCCGACCCACAGGCGCCTGCCGAGCCCCGCCCGGGACGCCGAGGACCGCCCGCCCCTCACAGCACCTGGCAGGCCATCAGGGGCGCCTGACGGCCTCCTGACGGCCTGCCAGGCGCCGTGAGGGGGATTGGGGCCCCAGCCCGTCCCGGGCGCTCCTGGGTCCTCAACGGCCCGAGGGGAGCTTGAAGGGGTGGAGGGCTGCTGCGGCCCGATGGGCGCCGCAGCGACCAGGCACCGGGCGGGGCGCACTACGGGTCCGTCGGCCGCCGCGAAGCCAGCGTGGGCCCGACAACAATCCCGACACCATGACCGGCGATATGACCGACGGTATGACCGAGAGCATGCCCGACACTATGACCGACACCTCCCGGGAGTGGACCTCTGCATAACGGCAGGTCAACCCCCGGTTTTTCCATGGTGAGTGCTCGGACTTCCCCTCTTCTACCTGGCCTGTCCTGCTGTGGGGTGGGGTGGTGGCTGGTGGGCGGGCGTGGTCTCGGGGAACGGGGGGGCGCTGCGCTGGCCTTCGTCTGGTCCGTCGCGGAACTCCGGACCGACGACCAGGCGGTCGTGGCGCTTCTGCTCCGACTGCGGTGCCGGTCGCTGCGCCTGGCCGGGCGCAGCTGTGAATGGCTGCGCGGGCGGCAGAGGGTGAGCAGCCGGGTGGAGGCTGTTGTCCCTGCCCGTGCCCTCCAGGGCTTCTGATCATGACTGCCATGGAGTGACCAAGTTGCTGCCATGAGGTGCCTTTCGGGGGTGTGGCTGGCTGTCGCCAGTGCACCCATTCACACCCGGTGACTCGTACTGCGCCCGCTGCCGCATCGCCTCCCAGCGCGACCGCGACCGCGTCATCCAGGAATGGGAAGCCGTCCGCGACGCAGCCGTAGCCGCCGCCAAGGCACAAGAGACCCCGGAAGCTGCCCCCGCGCCGTTCTGAGCGCCGATCTCCCACCCCGGGCCTCCTTCGTCGCCCGGGGCGGAGATCGGCACCCAGCGGCCCGCACAGACGATCATCAGCAGGAAGGGGGCCCCGTGGGGATCATCGGAGACGGCCTGGACGCGGCGACGGCCCGCGCCACACGGCCAATTTCGAAATCAGCCGGCGCCCAGGTCAGGTTCCTGGTGAAGCACCCAAGGGCTCCACCAGGGACGCCGCCCGGATTCTGGGCCGACCCATGGCGCGGGTGTGGTGAAAAAGGCTACGAGTACAGGTGAAGCCGATGCCTGCCCGAAAGGGCCCGGCGATCGGCTTCACGCGGGCAGATGCGCCAACATCTGAACCCATTTTCCCTGGTGCGCCGGTTGGAGCCAGTAGCAATCAGGGCAGAGGGCGGGCCATCTAGGACCGCGCGCCTTCTGGAGATGAGTGTGCCTGGCGCGCGGTGATCATGCCGAGACGACCGGGCGCGAAATTGAATCAACGCAGGTCAGCCATGTGGGGCCGGACGGGCCTGACCGGCAAGGGGTGGTAGGGCGTCCGCCGGTATAACGTCCGGCCCCGTGGTGCCCCGCAGGCCTTGCTGCCTGGCCCGTTGACCTGCGCATACCTTCCCCGAGTGTCCTTTTTGTCCGCATTACTGGTTGTCGGCATGCCGTGGTAGGCGTCGAGCAGGGCTCTGACCTGCGCTGTGTCGCCCTGCCAACGGCTCGTGACGCTCTGGCGGCCGCTCGATCACGCACATGAGGTGTCCACTTCTTCGTCGAGGTTGCATTGGTGCGTTGGTGAATCAATTGGCTGACCCGCCCTCAGAACCCCTTACACGCCTGGGAAACTTGCCGCAGCAGTCCACCTGTGCGCAGGGAGCGCCAACTCCCGAAGACCGCACGCACGGGCTTACCGGTTGGAGTCGAGTAGCACCGTCCGGCGATCTCACGGTCGCCGGACGGTAGTGAGGGGAATTTGTCATGGGCAAGAAGCCCACCGTCGTCGCGGCGAGCACCGCGGCCATCGAGTCGGCACCGGCCGACACCACCACCGTCACGATGAGCGTCCGGTTCGGTTTGCCGCACGCGTTGGTCATCGTCGCGTCGATCGTCACGGGCGCGTTCCTGGCCCCGGCCGCGATGACCGTCCAGGACGTCCTGCTGCTCCTGGCGGGCGCTGGAGGCATCGGCGCCGCGGTCGTTCTCGTCGTGCTGACCGGAGGCCGCCAGGGCAGCAGGATCGGCCGGTCCGTGCGCGCGTACTTCAGCGCGGACGACTGAGGTGGCCGCCGTGGGACGCCCCGAGAACGAGGTGGACCAGACCGTCGCCGCACGCACGGAGCTCGCGGAGTACCTGCGCGAGCGACGGCGTGCGGCCGGCCTGACCTACAGCCAGATGTCTCAGGCCGAGGGCAGCTGGTTCTCGAAGGCCACCTTCGAGCGCGCCGCCTCCGGTTCGACTGTGCCCGGCTGGGACACCGTCCAGCAGTTCATCACCGTGACGCTCACCGAGAACGACATCTTCGGACTCGAGGTGCTCCTGACCCGCGGCCACGAGCTCTGGGTCAGGGCACGCCGGGCCACCCGAGCGCCCTACTACGTCCACAAGGCACCTGACCCCACCCTGATCTGGGACACCGCGGGTTTCCTGCGCGCGCTGTGTCACCAGCACGTGTGGGCCGGATACCCGACTGCCGGCGAGATGGAGTCGATGGCGGGTGCGGGGATGCTCCCCAAGACCACTACCCGCCGCATCATCGCCGGGGACACGCTGCCTGTGGATCCTCCGCAGGCCCTTGCCTTCCTCCGGGCCTGCTATGTCCAGTCAGAGACGGAACTGGAACGGTGGCTCGCCGCCGGCGTTCGGGCCATGCGGGCCGAACCGACCCGCTCGAAGGATGTCGACCGATGGGCCAGAGCCCACGAGGACATGGCCCGCAAGGCCAAGAAGGAGACGCTCGCCCCGGTCACCGCGCTGCACATCCAGGAGGTACCGCGAGCAGCCTGACGCAGCCTCCAGCAATTGGGCAAAACGACTGTGGCGCCTCCCCGTACGGGGAGGCGGTGCACCAGGTGGTGGCCCACCAGAACGTCAACCCCGTCAAGCAAAGCCCCCCCCCCCCCCGGGGGACGCTGGCGGCCCCGGGCGGGG
>NZ_JBSFDD010000037.1:0-66164 GCF_053593715.1 Streptomyces sp. NPDC002125
GGAGACCACCTCACTATCGATGTCCTGCGGTACCCGGGCTCCAGCCTTCCGCCCGGGCGATCCTGATGGCGCCTGGCTCCTCCGTTCTTCCCTCGCTGATCAACTACGTACTCCTGGTACTGCGAACTGCTCAGCGGCCTGTGACAGCACCGCCCATCGGCAGCCGGTCCCATCGCCCTTTCTGCAACTGCTCCGGCTTGGAACCCCACTGCCGAACCTCCCGGTGCGCGCGCCCGCAGCCGACGCCTTCACCGAGGTACTGCTCACTGACCTTCGCTGCTGGGTACTGCGTCAACTGCGGTACTGCTTATGGCGGCCCCTGATCACTGCGGGCCACCCGGTCCGATCGCCAGTCCCGTCGCCGTCCTGCAACAACCCTGGCTTCGAAACTCCGCCACCGCACCGTCCTGCCAACCGCAACTGCGGTACTGCTGCCGGTAGTTCGTCTCTACCGACCTGCCGAATCTCTTGCCTACGAGAGAAACCATAACCGGACCACCACTCAATGTCTACTCTGGGCAGCATAGATTTTCACGTGTCCTGTAATGAGGTAATCGAACTCGAAGGTCGATGACACGGCTGTTCGCAGATCACCGGCACTCGAACCCAAGGAGGCGAGCTCAGTGTCTTCTGGCGGGCATCTCCAGCACGTGCTGCCGGATCGCGCCGATCCAGGCTGGAGCACCGTGGCCGACAACAGCCGGTGATCTCGCCGGCCCGCGACGGCGCTCGTAGGATGCCTGAATGCCTGAGCCGATACGGATGAGCCGCCGCGCGTGGGTGGCCACATGGGCGGTGCTGTGCGCGGCGGGCCTCGCCGCCACCGCCGGTCTGAACGTCTCCTCGTCACCGGACCCGCAGACCGAAGAGCCCGTCAGCGCTGAGTGCGCCGAGCGCATCGCGGACATCGAGACGCAGTTGGCGCAATCCGAGGAGGAAGGCAACGACACCGTGTTGACCTTCTCGCGAGTCCAGGTCGGTGGGGAAAGCGACTGCGGTGACGAACTCCGCCACCACTTCCGCGGTGATCCGGGCTTGCCCTCATCGGCGCCTGGACGGCCCTGGCCGGAGGCGACAGGTCGGCACTGGAGCCGCGGCCCACCCCGCCGGGGGTGTACTCCTCCTGCCTGGCGGCGGACACCGAACCGGTGGCTGCGGACGACGACCCGTGCGGCGGTCGCTGAGGAAAATCGTGAAGGACCTCATCGAGCACGTCCCATGTGGTCAGTGGGCGTATCTCTCCACATGGCCGGACCCCGACGGACAGGGGCGTCAGGAGGGCACTATCTCGCTTCGCAGCTTCCCCTGTGAACACCACAAGCCCCGGGCATGGCAAGGACAGTCGGAACGCTCGTGGCTACGCCCGCGGCACTGTTCGCAGTTGGCCGCCGGCGTCTTGCGTCCCGGGGCCAGCGGATGAACCGGCCACTGACGGCCTGCAAGCCGGCGGGCCGCGTCCGCGGGTCGTGGCTGCCGCGCGACTCCGGACGAGGCGGTGTCGGCGGGGGGCTGCACTGTTCGTCGATCCGTTCCTCTTGTGTGGCCAGGCCTGATTCATGAGCTGAGTCCCAGACGTTTTACCTGGTCAGGTAGGACGGTACGAGGGCTGAGGGACTGAAGGGACTCGCCCTTCCGTATGGGTACCGGAGCAGCACGCGCGTGCTGCCCGGGCCGACGGGCAAGGCAGTGATGAGGCTGGTGGCCAAGCTCCTATGAGGTCACGGACACCCGCGAGCACATGCGGTGGGGTTGCCCGACAATTCAACAGACGGACAGCCGAAACGTCAGTCAGGCCCAGAGTCGGACCCCCGGACGGCGCCAGGGACATCCTCTCTGTCAGACCCTCTCGAACGGCTCCGCGTACCTGAAAACGCCCCGCAGCGCAGGATCGTAGGCGCTCAGGGTCCGGACCTGGAAGTACTCGCCCCACGAGGGGTCCGGTGCGGTGATGCCGTAGTCCGTGCTGGTGCAAAACCCGTAGCGGCTGTAGTACGCGGCGCTGCCGAGGAGGGCGACGAACGGCTCGCCCAGGGCATCCGCCGCACCGAGCACGGTGTGGACGAGGGCGAGGCCGACACCGCTGTTCTGGTGGTCGGGGTGCACGCTGAGCGGGCCGAGGCCCACGGCGGGGGCAGTCCCGACGTGGCCTCGCGTACAGACCACGTGGCCTACTACCTCGTCCTTGTCGCTGAGTGCCACGAGCGACAGTTCCGGCAGCCAGGCGCCGCACGTGCGCAACTCGTCGAGGAGGGCTACCTCCACCGGAAGCGGGGTCTCCGGTTTGGCGAACGCCGCCGCGGTGACGTTGCTTACGGCGGGGACATCAGCGGGCGTTTCGCGTCGAATAAGCACCTGCACAGTCTGGGCCCCGAACCGCAGCGCCGCAATCAGCTTTCCGCTCAAGGGCCGCGCACGGAAACGGAGATCGACGGCATCTTATGAGACGCAGGTCGGTCGGGCCGTATCCTCGACGAGCCCGAAGGACTCCGGGAACTCATCCAGGAACGCCCGTCGCCCGGGGTCGGGCTCCGCCTGGGCCATCGCCGCGAGAAGACCGACCAAGTCGCTCCGCTGGTCGCTCGGTAGCGTACTGACCAGGTGGGCGACTCCCTCCAACACCTTGACGGCATCGTCCGGATCCAGCCGGTCGTCCTCAGCGCCCTCGATGAACCAGAGGACGTCGACCAATGCCTGCATCGAGCTCGGTGCGTCGAGCCCCACATCCGTCACGCCGCGGGCAACTGACGACGCTCAGCAGCGCCCGGAGCCTTCCCCCCTGAGCGCCGTCAGCGCGGCCTCGAGGTGCTCCAGTGCCGCCGCGATCCAGGGCAGGGCCTCCGGCTGCGCGGCGTGCAGCGCGGCGCGGCGCTGCTGCTCGCCGGTGCCGTACAGGAGGCTGGTGGCGACCCGCAAGGAGAGCCTGGTCTCGGTGTCGCCGAACGCGCTGCCCGGCAGCGTGGCGACGCCGAACCGGTCGAGCAGCACGGCGGCCAGTTCCGCTCCGGTCGTGACACCCCGCGAGCGGAGGGTGTCGCGCAGCGGGGAGAAGTCGGGGTAGAGGTAGAAGCCTCCCTGCGGCGGACGGCACTCCGCTCCCGCCGCCCGCAGCCGGTCGTGCACCGCTCCCGCGACGCGTGCGTGCAGTCGCCGCGAGGCGGCGACATGCGCGGTGACCTCCGGCGGATCCTCCAGCGCGACCGCCGCTACCGCCTGCATCGGCGCGGCCAGGCTGGACCAGGTCTCGCTGGCCACGCCGGTCAGCTCCTGGTGCAGCCGCCGGCCCCATGGGCCGGACGGGGTTCGGGCGAAACCGATCCGCCAGCCGCCGAGGGAAAGCGACTTGCTCAGGCCCGTGGTGACGACGGTGCGCTCGGGCAGGTGCAGCGCCGGGGCGGGAACCGGGCCGCCGTGACTCAACTCCGCGTAGATCTCGTCGCTGACGACGGCCAGGCCATGGCGCTCGGCGATGGCGAGAACGGCCTCGACCTGCTCCTGCGGCGCGATGGTGCCGGTCGGGTTGTCCGGCACGGTGAGGATCAGCACGCCGGGCCGGGCGCCGTCCGCCCTCGCCCGGCGCAAGGCCTCCTCCAGCAGGCCGGGGTCGGGGATGCCGCCGGCCTGGGCCGGGATGGGCACCGGCACGACCTGCCGGCCGAGCAAGGCGGCCTGGGCCGCGTACGAGACCCACGAGGGGCAGGGCAGCACCACATCACCGGGTATCGCGGCGAGGAGTGCGAAAAGCAGGGGCTTGCTGCCCGGGGCGAAGAGAATCTGCTCGGGTCCCGTGGGCAGGCCGCGCCGCCCGAACCAGCCGGCTGCGGCGGCACGGGCCTCCGGCGATCCCGCGACGGGGCCGTAGGCGTTGCGGAGCCGGGCGTCGGCGAGCGCCGCGTCCAGCCCGGGCGGGACGGGGAGTCCGGCCTCTCCGAAGCCCAGGTGCAGCACCTCCTGTCCGGCGGCGCGGCGGGCCTCGACGGCCTCGTTGACGAAGAGGGTGGCGGAGTGGCTGGTCATGGTCGCCGTCCTGGTCGTGGTGAATGTGCGGGCGTGGTCGGTGGGGCCGTGCAGGCGCCCCGAGCCAGCCTGCCTCCTGAGGTAGCGTCGGCGACAGCGCGGATTTGCAAGGCGGAGATTAAGGAGAACTGATGCTGGACCTTCGGCGGCTGCATGTCCTGCACCGTTTCTCGGTGCTGGGCACCATCACGGCCACCGCCGCCGACCTGGGATACTCGCCGTCCGCCATCTCGCAGCAACTGGCCGCGCTGGAGAGCGAGGCCGGCGTCGCGCTGATCGAGCGCACGGCCCAGCGGGCGAGCCTCACCGACGCGGGACGCGAGCTGGCGGAGCACGCGGCCGGCATCCTCGCGGCCGTGGAAACGGCACACAGCCGCATGCGCTCCCGTGCCGGAACGGTCAGCGGCCGGGTGACCGTCAGCTGCATCCCCGCCCTGGCGCCGACGCTCGCGGCCCGGCTGGCAGCGCTGCAGGGCGAGCATCCCGAACTCACCGTGGTGGCCCACGAGACCGGCTCCACCACCGCCGCGGCGGGCGTTCTCGACCGGCGCTACGACCTCGCGGTCATCGACGACTGGTCCCCGCGCCCCCCGGCCCACGGGTCCGGCCTCTCCGTCCACCGGCTGCGGCGCGAGGCGGTCGTGCTGGCGGTACCGTCCGACGACCCGCCGGCCGGGGGCCCCGACACGGTCACCGACGCACGGCTGCGTGAAGTCGCCCGGAACCGCACCTGGTTGTGCGCGCCTCCAGGACAGCTCTCGCGGGAGGCGGGCGACCGCAGGCTGACCGCCGCCGGCGCCGCCCCCGTACGCCGCTGGGAGTTCGAGGGCCTGCACATCCTCGCCGCCCTGGTCGCCGAGGGGGCCGGAGCCGCGCTGCTGCCCGAAGGTGTCGTCCGCGACCGGCCCGGCGTCACCGCCCTGCCGCTGTCTCCCCCGATGCGGCGCACCCTCCTCGCCCTGACCCGGACCACCACCCGGGAGGACCCTGCCACCGCGGCCTGCCTGCGCGCGGTCCACGAGGCGCTGGGCACGGGGACGGAGAGGTGAGGCCGCACCGCGGCGGCGCGCCCGGGCGTGCTGACGGCTGCCCTGACGGGACTGGACCTGCTCAGGCGCCCCGCCCGCCCGCGCCCGGCCGGCCGTCACGCCCGCCCGGGCGCGCCTGCCGGGCCGGGGCTGCACGACCCCCGGCCGGCCGGCGGGTCAGCGAGTGACGCCCAGCGCCGGAAGCACCGTTTCCGCGACCCTGTAGGCCTCCTCCAGCAAGGGGTTCCCGGACAGGATGAAGGTGTCGACGCCCAGCTCCTCGAACTCCTTGAGACGCTCGACGACCTGGGCCGTCGAGCCGACGACCGCTGTGCCGGGGCCCGGCCGGAACAGGCTCATCCCCGGCCACATGTTGGGGTACGTCTCCAGCTCACGGGCCCGGGCGGGGACCCGTCCGCCGTGCTGGCGGAACTGACGCTGCCAGCCCACGCCCTCCTCACCGGCCCGGTCCCCGAGCATGCGTGCGTACGTGGCCTCGCTGGTGACGTCCAGCAGCCGGTCGGCCGCGGCCCAGGCCGCGTCCTCCGTGTCGCGGACGATGAGGTGGAGCCGCAGCCCGATGCGGAGGGTGCGGCCATAGGCGCGG
Organism: Streptomyces sp. NPDC002125; assembly: GCF_053593715.1. Lineage (NCBI taxonomy): Bacteria > Bacillati > Actinomycetota > Actinomycetes > Kitasatosporales > Streptomycetaceae > Streptomyces > Streptomyces sp. NPDC002125. Next base: position 5,650 of record NZ_JBSFDD010000037.1, read on the forward strand.
GCCCGTGCCCGGACCTTCTCCAGCTTCTCCTTCAGCAGGTGCGGCGGTTCACCCCAGGTGAGGAAGACGTCGACGTGCTCGGCCGCCATCTCGATCCCCGGGTCCGACGAGCCGCCGAACCACAGCGGGATGTGCGGGGCCTGCACCGGTTTCAGCTCCCGGAACGAGGCGCCCGCGTCCTTCAGGTCGTAGAAACGGCCCTTGTGGTCGAAGACCTCCCCGGCCGTCAGCCGCTTCACGATCGACCAGTACTCGGCGCTGAGGGCGTACCGTTCGTCGTGCTCCACATGGAGTCCGTACTCCCGCAGTGCCTTCGTGGAACCGTTGACCACGTTGAAGCGCAGCCGGCCCCCGAAGAGCTGGTCGAAACTCAGCGCCATCTTCGCCAGCAGGGTCGGCGAGACGAGTCCGGGGTGGACGGCGAGCAGCGGTTTGAACCGGGTGCTGGTGGACGCCGCGAGGGCGCTGCCCAGCGGCCAGACGTCGTACAGGTCGGTGGCGAGCAGGGCGCCGCTGTATCCGAGCTGTTCGACGGAGCCGGCGAGCCGGCTCAAGTAGCCGAGGTCGGCGGTCCGCCGGCCCTCGGGCTCCCACGGGTAGGCGCCTTCGCGCGGGATGATGTACCAGAGGACTTCTGCCGCCACGGCGCTCAGACCGCCTTCGGGCCGGCAGAACCGGTGACGCGCGCCCGGGCCGCGGCGACCTCGACCGGCCGGTCGATGAAGCCGGTGCGGTGGAAGATGTCCGCGGCCTGCTGCTGCTCGGCGATGAACTCGTCACTGACGGCTTCGATCTTCCACGGCAGGGCCCGCAGAGCGGTCTCCCAGTCGTCGGCGCTTCCGCCCAGGTCCGCCGCGGCGATCTCGGCGGCGGCGCGGGGGTTGGCGGCCGCCCAGTCGTCGGCTCGCCGGAGTGCTCGGGTGAGCGCCTCGACGACCTCGGGACGGTTCTCGGCGAAGTCGCGCCGGGTGAAGAAGACGGAGCGGTCCGAGATCACGTCGCCCGTGGCGATGAGCGTGCGCAGTCCCCCGGCCCTCCGGGCGGCCGCGAGCTCGGGTCCCTGGGCGATCCAGGCGCCGATCTCGCCGGAGCGCAGCAGCCGCTCGCTGTCACCGCCGCTGCGGACCGGGGTGATGTCGTCGGCGTACGAGAGCCCGGCGTCGTCCAGCGCCTTGGCGATCAGGTGGGTCTGCCAGGACCCGATCGCCAGGTGGACGGTCGTCCCCTTGAGGTCGGCGACCGTGCGGACGGGGCTGTCCTCGGGCACCAGGAGGGCGCCGTGATCGGGACGCGGTGCGGAGACCGCGGTGTAGACGAGGTCGTGGCCCGCGGCCTGCGCGGTGACCGGCGGGGTCGAGCCGGTACCGCCGAAGTCGATGACGCCCTGGGTGAGCAGGTCGCCGGTGCGGACCCCGTTGGTATACGGGAAGAAGGCGACCGTCTCGTCGAGCGCGGCCAGTTCCTCCTGCGCGAACCCGAGACGGGAGAGGTGGTACAGGTGGTAGAGGGTGGGGTTGCTGCTGTGTACCCCGATGGTGACGGTCATTCAGATCACTCCGGCTTCGGAAGACGTGAGGAGTTGCGAGGGCGGGGAGGAGGGGCCGGGTCGCGGACCGGGGTCCGCGTCGGGTCGGTGCGGACCGTGGCCGGCGTCGACCCCCAGGTCGTCGAGCAGCCGGCGACGGAGTGCGGCAAACGCGGGATCGCCTGGGTCGCGTGGCCTGGTGACGTCGACGGCCTCGTCAGTGACGAGCTTCCCGTCGCGGAGGACGGCGACGCGGTCGGCGAGCCGTACTGCCTCGTCGACGTCATGGGTGACCAGCAGGACTGCGGGGCGGTGCTTGCGGCACAGCTCCCCCACCAAATCCTGCATCTTCAGCCGGGTCAGGGCGTCCAGCGCGGCGAACGGCTCGTCCAGCAGCAGCAGTTCGGGCTCCCGTACCAGCGCCCTGGCGAGGGCGACGCGCTGGGCCTCACCGCCGGAGAGGGTGCCGGGCCATGCCTCTGCGTGCCGTTCCAGGCCGACCTCCGCCAGGGCCCTGAGCCCGTGCGGGGCGCGGCTGCGCGGAAGGGCGACCGTCACGTTGGCCAGCACCTTCTTGGACGGTACGAGGCGGGGTTCCTGGAAGACGATGGTGCGGGCCTCGGGGACCAGCACCTCTCCCCCGTCGGCGCCGTCCAGCGCACCCAGGATGCGGAGCAAGGTGGTCTTGCCGCTTCCGCTCGCGCCGAGCAGAGCCACGAACTCGCCCCGTGCGATGTCGAGTTGCAGGTCGTCGAGCACGACCCTGGTGCCGAAGACCCGGCGCAGGCCCCGTACCCGTACGGCGGCGCGTTCCGCTGCGGCGGTCATCGTGTACCTCCTTGCGGGCTCCGCCACGGCATCAGGACGCGCTCGAGCAGCCGTACGACGATGTCGGCTGCCAGGCCGAGCAGGCCGTAGATCAGGATGCAGACGGCGAGGATGTCGGTACGGGCGTAGCTCTGCGCCTGCGACATCAGATATCCGATGCCCTCGGTGGAGTTGATCTCCTCGGCGGCGATGAGGGCGATCACGCTGAGCGTCATGGACAGTCGCAGTCCGGCCAGAAGGGACGGCAGTGCGCCGGGGATGACCACCTCGCGGACGACGGCGAGCCGGCCCATCCCGAAGCTGCGCATGGCCTCGACGAGCTTGGGATCGGTGTTGCGTACCCCGCTCGACGTGGACACGTACATGGGGAACGTGGTGGCGACGGCGATCAGCAGGATCTTCGCCGTCTCGTTGATCCCGAACCAGACCATGAAGAGCGGTACGAGGGCGAGGAAGGGGATGGTGCGCAGGGTCTGGAGCGAGGAGTCGAGAAGCTCGTCCCCGATCCTGGTGAATCCGGTGATGACGCCGAGGGTGAGCCCGACGGCGAGGCCGATCAGCAGACCGATGCCGGAGCGGGTCAGCGAGGTGGTGAGCGCGTCAGGCAACTGTCCGTTCCCCCACAACTCACCTACAGCACGCAACACTTCGGCGGGCGAAGCCAGCACGTCGGCCGTGAGCACCCCTGTCGCCGAAGCCACCCACCACAGGGCGAGCAGAGCGGCGGGGCCCAGTGCGCGGACGGTCACGGCGAAGGGCCGGCTGCGCGTCGTACGGAGCGCGGGGCGGGGCGTGATCAGGCCCTCTGCGGCTGTTGCCCCGGAGACGGCGCTCATGTCAGCTTCTCCACGTCCAGGAGGTGGGCCGCGACGTCCACCTTGCTCTTGGTGACCTTCTGTTCCGCGTAGAACGCGGCGACGGCCTCGAAGCGGGTGATGTCCTCGGGGCCGATCGGATCGACCGTGCCGCCCTGGGCGATGAATCCGGTCTGCACCTCTTCGGCCTTGCCGGTGACGGCGGTGGGCCCGACATCGGTGAAGACGTTCAGGTAGGCGGCGGGGTCCTTCTTCTCCTTGACGCTGGACGTGTGGAGGTACGTGTAGAGCGCCTTGACGACCTCGGGGTGCTTCTCGGCGAAGCCGGTCCGCACGGCGTTCAGGCTGTAGTTGTCGGAGCCGATGGCCGCGCCGTCGGCGACGAAGTGCGCCTTGCCGCTGCCGATCTCCGCCACGGCGTAGGTGGCCCAGACGGCCCAGGCATCCACCTTGCCCGCGTTGAAGACGGCGGCGGTCTGGTCGGGGCGCAGATAGACCCGCTGGACCTTGTCCGCCGAGATCCCCTCCTTTGCCAGCGCCTTCAGCAACAGGTACTCACCGGTGCCGCCCTGGTTGACCGCGACCTTCTTCCCCACCAGGTCGGCGACCGAGTCGATGCCCGAGCCGTCTCGGACGAGGATGCCCTCGCCCGCCGCGTCGGGGTCGACGGCGGTGAAGAACTTGAATCCGGGACGCTGGGCGAGCGAGGTGATGCCGGAGGTGATGGAGCCCGTGGCGAAGTCGAGCTGGTCGGCGTTCATCGCCTGGGCGGCGGGGGCGAAGGGCCCTGCGCTTCCGGTCCACTCCACCTCGGCACCGACCTTGCCCAGGGCCTTGTCGAGGCTGCCGTCCTTCTTCCCGACGGCCAGGACTCCGGAGTTGCCGGGGTCGGGGATGCGTACGGTGACGGTGCTCGTAGCGCCGGATCCGCTGTCCGCGTCGGAGCTACCGCAGGCACTGAGGGCGAGGACGGCGGTGACCGTGAGGAGGGCGGGGGCGATCGTCGTACGGACTGATCGGTGCAGGTTCATGCTGACAGCGGTCCTTCGGGTTCGCGGGCGGGTGAGAGGGCTGGGTGAAGGCCTGCGCGGGCGGCAGCCCTCCTCAAGGGCTCGGGGTCGGCCCACGCGTCGACATCGACGCGCTCCGGCAGGAAGCTGTGGGCGCGCAGCGCGGCCTCCTGCTCGGCCAGCAAGGCGAGGCGCTCGGCCGACAGGGTGGGGCGCAGGGTGAGGTGGGTGCCGGGGCGATAGGCGCCGGCCACCCCGTCGGCGCCCGCCCCGGTCTCGGCACCCAGGATGCGATCGACGTCGGCGGGATGCCTGGTGGCCCAGTCGGCCGCCCTGAGCAGGACGGCGAGGAACCGGTCGACGAGGTCGGGGTGGTCGTCCAGCAGCCGCTGGTGGACGGTGATGGGGCGGGGCGTTCCGTTGTTGACGCGGAACCGGCGGTCGGGGAGTTCGTCGAGTTCGAGGGCGACCTCGGCTCCTGCCCGGCGGGCCGCCTCGACGGCGACGGCGCCCTTCACATACACGGCGTCCACGTCACCGCGCCGCAGTGCGTCGAGTTCGGCGGCCCACTGGCCCCCGTGCGCGTCGGCGGGTACGTCGACGAGTACGGCGTCCCCCAGCTCCAGGCCGGCAGAGCCGAGCGCGCCCTCGAATCCGCGCAGCGCCATGGCCCGCCAGAAGTCGATGGCGATGGCGTGGGAGGGCACGGCGAGCCGTCGGCCGCGCAGGGCGTGGGCGCCCCTGATCCCGGCTCCGGGTGCGACCAGCACGACCTGGCGTTCCTCGATCCAGGTGAGGCCGATCAGCCGGGTCGCCTCGCCTCGTGAGCGGGCCCAGAGGGCGGGCACGTTGCCCCCTTCGCGGAACAGGCCCGGCAGGGCGTGGGTGTAGTGGGTGGCTCGGTCCGCGTCGGCTGCGGCGTCCTGAAGGGAACGCACCGCGATGCCGTCCGGGGCGAACTCCTCGCCGAGCCAGTGCCGGTCGGCGGCGATGCCCGTCGCGGTGGGTACGGGACAGCGGGTGAACCAGAGGGTGTCGGGCAGCGCGGCGGTAGGCGACATGGTCTCTTCCCGAAGAGGGTGGACAGGGCAGGGGTCGGAGCGGGCCCGGGTCGAAGCGCGGGGGCGCGGTCCGCGTGCGGCGGAGGGCCCCGCGGGGACGGCCGGGCGCGTCAGCGGGATGGGCGAGCCTGAGCGGGACGCGGCTTCAGCGGTACGCGGCTTCGGCGGCAAGCGAGGTACTGCGACGGGCGGTCAGTTACGGAGCTTCAGCGACAGGCCGCACTGGAGACGCGCGCCAGGTCGATGTGACGGCGCAGCGTGAGAGCGAGCGTGACCGGAACAGGGCTGCCGAGGGACGTGGCGCTGAGGGCTGCCATGGCACTGCTCCTTTCCGCACTCGGTGGTGAGGACTGCAGACTGCCACGGGCTCACGCCCACTCACAACTGGCCTCCCATCATGTGGGATCGGCTGTGAACGGAGCGTTGCACAGCCTGGTTCGAGGACTCCGCACTCCCGTAATGTGGAGAGCATGGTCCCTTTCACCTCCCGAGCGGAGAGCGAGACCGGCATGAGCGAGGCAGCGGCGGCACGCGCTCCGGGCGGGGCACAGGCGGTCCAGCGCGCGCTGGACGTCCTGCACTGCTTCCACGACAACGGCCCTGACCTGAGCGCCGCCGACCTCGCCCGGCGCCTCGGACTCTCGGCCTCCACGGCACACCGGCTGGCCCGCACCCTCCTGGGGGCGGGCTTCCTGGAACAGGACGCACGGACGGCGCGCTACCGACTGGGTCCTGCGGTGACGGAGCTCGGGCGGCTCTCGTACCACCAGCGCGGACTCCATCTGGCCGCACCGGAGCTGGCCGACCTCGCCGAGCGCACCGGCGCGACGGCGGACCTGGCTCTGCGCAGCGGCCCGCATGCCGTGATCGTCGCGGGCGGTTCGGTGACGCCACGGATGGGGCTGCGCCGGCCACTGCACTCGACCGCTCTGGGCAAGGTGCTGCTCGCCTGGGCCCGGCCGGGCGACAGCGGCCCCGCTGGGCTCACGCTGCATGCCTTCACCGACCGCACGATCGTGGAACCAGCTTTGCTGGCAGCCGAGTTGAAGCGCGTACGTGCCGATGCCTACGCGCTCAACGACGGAGAGTCGGCCCTGGGGGTGCGCACCCTGGCCGTGCCCGTGCTGGACGGCGCCGGCCATGCGCGGTTCGCGCTCGCCGTCCGCGCCACTCCGTCCGTGATCACGGCCGAACGCACCGACTGGTTCCTCGAACAGGCCCGCTCGTGTGCGCACGCGCTGGAGGTGCTGTTGCTGACACCGGCAGAGCGCAGGCCGCCGCCTCCTGACGGGCGCGGCACCGGTTCTCGGGCTCTCGCGAACTCGTGAGGAGCGGCCGGCGGCAACGGGGAAGCCCGACTCCGCTCTGCGCAACCCGATTCCGTGCCCCGGCGTCCGACTCAACGACGGACGGCTACCGATGACCTGGGAGGGCACGTGGCGAAGAAGGGCCGGATGACGGACGCAGCGACGGAGAAGGACCGCGAGAAGTGGATGGCGCGTTTCCAGGTACGGCTGGCCATGCAGCCGGGCGTGGACCGGGCAGTCGTGCTCGAGGCGGTCAAGGATGTCACGGCACACTGCGCGGAGACGGGAGAGCACCCACGGGCTGCCTTCGGTGACCCGGACGCCTGTGCGGTGCAGACCGCAGCCCGGCTGGTGCCGGCGGACCGGGCGGCGCGCGACAGGAGGCGCGACTCCGTGGTGGGGGCGCTCGGCTCCGTACTGAAGAGGGCCGAGGACGTCGCTGGTCTGTGACCGGGTGACAGGGGCGGGAGTCCCTGGCCGGCGGCATCACCCCGGCCGGCTCCTTCACGGCGACGACGGCGCGGAGAAGTGGGCACTGTGCGGGATGCACGCGATCCTGGGCCTTGCCCAGGTGAACTGACGGCGCAGACGGGGGCTTTCGCGCGAAGGCCCGCACCTGCGCGGACGGGCGCCCCGACCGCGCGTCACCGGCGAGCAGATCCGGGCAGGTCGCACATGTCGTCGAAGCCGCCTTCGAGGCGTGCGGCAGGCATCGGGCCGCCGGCGTGACCGTGGACCCCCGTTCCCGCCGCACGCGCGGCCAGGAGGACGGGGCCGCTCTCCTCGACCACCGCGCACGCTTCGGGGTCGGCGCCCGCGCGGGCGGGCGCCAGGGCGCGAGGGGATCACGCCTGCTGACCGGCCAGCGGCGAGAGGGGCCGTTCGAAGAAGGTCTCCAGGACCACCGTGGCCTGCGTTCCACTGACCCCGTCGATGGCGTAGATCCGGCGCAGCACATGCTGCAGTTGCTCGGTGGTCGCTGTCCTGACCTTTACCAGCAACGAGGCTGTGCCCGCGATGACGTGCGCCTCCAGGATCTCCGGGACCGCGGCGAAGTCCTGCGCCGAATCTCCCATCCAGGACGTCGAGTCGACCATCACGTAAGCCAGGACGGCACTGCCCACGGCTGCCGGGTCCACCTCGGCCGTGGTACGCCGGATGACTCCGCGCTCGCGCAGCTTGCGCACCCGTTCATGGGCGGCTCCGGCGGACAGACCTACGGCCTGGCCGAGCGCGGCGTAGGACTGGGTGGCGTCCTGCTGGAGCTGGGCCAGCAGTGCACGATCGATGTGATCCACAACTCTCCATTCGGAAACTCCTGGCTGAGACCGTATCTCATCTTGTATTAATCATATCGAGCCGACTCAGATTCGGCATTTGAACCTTTCGCGAGGAGTGGACCTATGAGCAGCGACCGCCCCGGGCTGTACGAGATGCTCGACGACCGGTTCCGTACCGGCAGGTGCATGAACGGTGACGACGCGCTGGAGGTCCTGTTCACCGGGTGCCGTTGGGCCGAGGGACCGATCTACCTCCCCGCCGGGCGCCAGCTGGTCTGGAGTGACATCCCCAACGACCGCATGCTGCGCTGGGACGAGGAGACCGGCTCGGTCGGCGTCTTCCGCCGCTCTGCCGGGCACACCAACGGCAACACCCTTGACCACGAAGGGCGCCTGATCACCTGTGAGCAGGGCAACCGCCGCGTGACCCGCACCGAGCACGACGGCACGATCACCGTGCTGGCAGACCGGTGGCAGGGCAAGCGGCTGAACAGCCCCAACGACGCCGCCGTGAAGTCCGACGGCTCGATCTGGTTCTCCGACCCCGACTTCGGCATCACCAGTGACTACGAGGGGTACCGCGCGGAGAGCGAGATCGGCGCCAACAACGTCTATCGCCTCGATCCGTCCACCGGCGAGGTGCGGCTGGTCGCCGACTGCTTCGGCGCCCCGAACGGGCTGGTCTTCTCCGCCGACGAGCAGCAGTTGTACGTCTCCGACACCCGGGCGGGCTTCATCCGGGTCTTCGACGTACGCGACGACGGCACGCTCTCCGACGGCACGGTCTTCGCCGAAGCGGGGGCCCGCGAGAAGGCACGATTCGACAATCTCCGCTTCGACGACGGCGGCAGGCTCTGGGCCGCCGCCATGGACGACGGCGTGCACTGCTACGACCCGGACGGAACCCTGATCGGCCGCCTCGAGGTCCCCGAGGCGGTCGCCAACATCGCCTGGGGCGGCGCAAAGCGCAACCGCCTCTTCATCACCGCGGAGACCAGCCTGTACTCGGTGGTCATGGGCGTCACCGGCACGCACCCGACCGGTCCGGGGCGGCGGCCCTGGCAGTAGCCGCCCGGCGAACGCTCGGCCCGTACTGTCCGCAGCTGTGGCCGGTGGGCCGGGCGGGGCTCACCCCGCCGGAGCGACGGCGCCCCGGAAGGTGCGGCGGTACGCCATCGGCGAGACGCCGATCGCGGCGTGCAGGTGCTCACGCAACGACGTCCCGGTGGCGAAACCGACCTGGCCGGCGATGTCTTCGACGGCCAGGTCGGTGGTCTCCAGCAGGTGCTGGGCCCGGGACACCCGCTGCTGGATCAGCCAGCGCCCCGGGCTCGTCCCGACCTCCTCGTTGAACCGGCGCACGAAGGTACGCCGGCTCATCCGGGCATGCCCGGCGAGCTGGATCAGCGTCAGCGGTTCGTGCAGGTTCTCCAGCGCCCACTGGCGGGTGGCCGACGTGCCGGCCACGGACGGCGGCAGCACCGGGTGCTCGATGTACTGGGCCTGCCCGCCGTCCCGCCACGGCGGCACGACGCAGACCCGTGCCACGTGGTTGGCGACAGCCGTACCGTGATCCCGCCGTACGAGGTGGAGACAGACGTCTACGCCGGAGGCGGCGCCGGCCGAGGTGAGCACGTCGCCGTCGTCCACGAACAGCACGTCCGGGTCGAGCGCGACCGTCGGGTACCAGGCCCGGAAGACGTCGGCGACGGCCCAATGGGTGGTGGCGGGCCGCCCGTCGAGGAGCCCGGCCGCCGCCAGCGTGAACGCCCCCGTGCAGATCGACACGATCCGCGTCCCGGGCCGCACCGCCGCGAGAGCCTCGGCCGCTCCCGGGGGCAGCTCACGCGAGAGGCGGGAGATGTCGAAGGGCGGCAGCAGTACCGTGTCCGCGGTGGCCAGGACGTCGGGGCCGTGCCCCACCGTCACCGAGAAGTCGGCGTTCGTGGCGACGGGCCCGCCGTCCACGGAGCACGTCACGACCTCGTAGCGGTCCTGGAGCGCACCGAAGACCCGGCTCGGAATGCCGAGCTCGAAGGGGTACACCCCGTCCAGGGCGAGGACAGCGACACGATGAACAGCCGTCATGGCACGATCCCGTCGTAAGTTGGCATTCATGCCATGGTACGCGGCAGCACCTCCGGCGAGGCTGGTGCACATGACGAACCCCAGCACCATGCACGCCATCCAACAGGAGTCCCACGGCTCACCCGAGGTCCTCACGCGGGTCGTCCTGCCCCGGCCCACGCCCGCCCCGGGCCAGATCCTCGTCGCCGTCCGCGCAGCGGGGGTGAACCCGACCGACTGGAAGCACCGCGCCGCCGGCCTCTTCCTCGGCCGTCTGCCGCTGGTCCTCGGCTGGGACGTGTCCGGCGTCGTCGAGGCCGTCGGCTTCGGCGTCACCCTGTTCAAGCCTGGCGACGAGGTCTTCGGGATGCTGCCCTACCCGCACGGCGTCGGCTCCCACGCCGAGTACGTGACGGGCCCCGCCCGCGCCTTCGCGCACAAGCCCGCCGGCGTCGACCACGTCCAGGCCGGCGCCCTGCCGCTCGCCGCCCTGACCGCGTACCAGGCGATCGTCGACACCGCCGCGGTCCACGCCGGACAGCGCGTCCTGATCCACGCGGCCGCCGGCGGGGTGGGCCACCTCGCCGTCCAGATCGCCAAGTCCCGCAGCGCGTACGTCATCGGCACCGCCAGTGCCCCCAAACACGACTTCGTCCGCTCCCTCGGCGCCGACGAGGTCATCGACTACCGCAGCACCGACTTCCGCGACGCCGTCCAGGACGTCGACATGGCCCTCGACCCGCTCTCCGGTGACACCCGCGCCCGCTCCCTCGACGTCCTGCGCCCCGGCGGCATCCTCGTCTCGCTCCTTCCGGGCGCCGACCCCGACGAGGCCGCGAAGGCAGCGGCCCGCGAGGTCCGGGTCGAGACCCTCCTCGTCGAAGCCGATCACGCCGGCATGAACGCCGTCGCCGGCCTGGTGGCCTCCGGCTCCCTGCGTGCCCACATCGAGGCCGTCTTCCCCCTCGCCGATGCGGCCAAGGCCCATGCTCTGGGCGAGACGGGCCGTACCACCGGCAAGATCGTGCTGACCGTTCCCTGAGCACCGACGCCCTGGTGCAGGCACCGAACCGTCTCTCGGTGACGACCTGCACTCCCCCGGCCGCATCACGTCGGCGATGAACAGCGGGCCGCCCGGCCGTGTCCTGCCGCGCAGCGGGCCCGGGCGGCGAGGCAGATGCGGAGAGGGCGGCCGGCCCGGTGCCGGTCATGAACCGGCCTCGTGCTTGGCGTAGTTGTAGACGGTGGCCCTGGACACGCCCAGCAGGTCCGCGATGGTCTGCGCGGCGTCCCGCCCGTCGAAGTAGCCCTCGCCCTGCACCTGCCGCACGAGCGCCTTCTTGTCGTCCCGGCTCAGCGACCGGGGGGTGTCACCGCGCTCCGCGGCCAGGGCTTCCACCGTCCGGCGCAGTTCGCGCGCGTTGCGGTCCCGCAAGGTCTCCGGCGGCTGGTCCCGGTGCTCGACGTCGGTGGCTACGAGATTCGACAACGCCAGCGTCACCGGAGACAGGACGGAGACGTGGGGGTGGTGACGGCAAGGGAGTCACGGCGGACATCGGTCCGCAGACGGCCAGGCACTCCGGAGGTAACGTACAGGCATCTCGTGGCCCGCCGGCTTGGCGCTGACCACGACCAGGACCAGCCGCGCGAACCTACGCCGACCGCGAGCTCAGGATCAGCGCGCGGGCCGGAGGAAGGATGCCGGTGATGTGGAGAAGCCCAGCCCGGCGCGAAGGGACAGGGCCATGACCTTGCATGCGAGCGTGACCGAGTTGCTGACCGGGGCCGGAATCCTCGACGTGGACGTCGACAAGGCCGTCGCGGACGAGCACGTGCGATCGTCCGCGTACCGACGCGTCGTGTCGGTGACCGCCTCGTCGGCAAACCGTGACCAAGACCGCGCGATCGTGGCCACGATCCTGCGCGACCCCGTCGAGCTGGTCTCCAAGACGGCCGTGGTCGCCCTGGTGGACAGCATCGCGATGAAGATGACCGACCCTGCCGACTTCCTGCAGTGGTCGGCACAGCTGCTGCCGGAGATCGACCGGCTCAGCGCGGAGGGGCACCGTGACTTCATCCGTCGCCGCATCCACGACTGGCTGTTCTGTCTGTCCGTCAGGGAAGGTCACGTGCCGGCGCCGACCGATTGGGCGAAGGTCACGGACTGGATGCAGCGCCTCCTCGCCGAGGAGGCGACGTCGCCGGCCGCCCTCGCCCTGCTCGCCGAGTCGGGCAGCACCAGGAAAATCCGAAACATCGCGAGGAACAGGGCCGGGAGTCTCGACCGGAGAACGCGATGAGCCGGGGACGGTGATGAGCAGGCGGGCCGGCCGCCTCCGCCACATGAACGGCATCACGGGGCGGCAGGCGACCGGGCCCGGGAGAGCCACCGCCTCCGTACGGCCAGACGCCGGCAAGTGAGGGCGGCGGCCTCCTCGTACGAGACCGCCGGCCCGCTGAACAGGCATCAGCGGCGGCACTCCTCGGGGTGGCCGGCCAGGCCGGCGCACCCGGTGCCGCGCACCCGCAGCGGCATCTGGAAGGGCCCGCCCCCTCGCCATGGACGCCCGCGGTCACCAGGACAGGACCACCGGCACCCCGGCCGGAGTGCTACCCGCGCTCGCAGGGTGCAGGTGTCGCGGTGTGATCAGATGCGGACCGCACCGTAGAAACTGCCGATGGTACTCATCGATTCGATGCGGACGTAGGCCCCCGGGTAAGGGGCGTGCAGGACGTTGCCACCGCCGGCGTACAGCCCGACGTGCGAGTTACCACTGAAGAAGACGAGGTCGCCAGGCTTCAGCTGGCTCTGCCCGATGCGGGTGCCCTGGTTGATCTGGGTGTACGTGGTGCGGGTGATCTCGACACCGGCCTGGTGGTACGCCCACTGGGTCAGGCCCGAACAGTCGAACGAGTTGGGGCCCGTAGTGACGGAGTGCGAGTACGGCATTCCGATCCGCGTGCTGGCCGCCTGGAGCGCGGCGGCTCCGAGGCCGGACGCGGCGACCTCGTTGCCGAGGTCGAGCCGACCACCTGCATCGCGACTGGCCCGCTGCTCCTTCTCGGCGAGCTCGGCGCGCTCGGCCACGGTCAGGGTGTTCAGCAGTTTCTGGGCGGCGGCGAGCTTGGCCTGGGACGCCTTCTTGTTCTTGCCGAGTTCCTCACGCACCTCGGCGAGTTCGGCGAGCTTGCCCTGGGCCTCCTTGCGCTCCTGCGCCAGGGAGCGCTGCTTGGCCTGGATCTTCTGCAGCGACTCGGTCTGCCGGACAGTCAGGCCGTCCAGCGCCGACGCCTGGTCGAGGAAGTGGTCCGGGTCCGAGGAGAAGAAGAGCTGTACGGAGGGGCTGATGCCTCCGGAGCGGTACTGCGCGGTGGCGATGGAACCGAGTTCGCCGCGCAGCTCGTTCAGCTCGTCCTGCCCGCGTGCGACCTTGTCCTGTACCTCGCCGACTTCCTTCGTGAGCCTGTCCTGCTGTTCCTTCGCTCCGTTGTACTTTTCGCTGGCCTTCTCGGCCTCCGAGTACAGCTTGTCGACCTTCGCCTTGACCTCGCTCTTGGTCGGCTTGGGGTCGGCGTGGGCTGCCTGGGCGCTCAGGGCGACAGCAGCGGCGGCGGAGGCGGTGATCACGGTCACGCGGGCACGGCTCGGCGCTTTGGGACGGCGGTGGGACGCCACGGAGGCGAACTCCTTCTCATCGAGCCGCCCACCCGGGTCGCGGAGGAGCCCAATCACTGGCTCCAAGCACGTCACGGACACGACGGCGTCTTCGCTGCCACCCGGATGGGTGATCGATCGCGCGAAGGTTCGATCGCAAACTTTAGTGACCATTTCGTGATCGGAGCAATCTCCGCCAGGAGAATCGTGAGGTCCGGAGGATTTCTTTACTCACCAGGAACAACGCGTAACGACTCCTTGACAGTTCGCCAGCGTTCGCTGGGTCCGACACCGCTGCGCGGTCTTCTTCGTGTCCTGAGCCGACGGTTCCTGTCGTCCTGTCATGGAAGGAATGACTGAAGTCACCCCCTGGCGACATGACTTGAAGCCTGCACCCCGCCACGAAGCCAGACCTACCACCCGGACCAAGCGACCACTGCCCCCACCCACCGCACCGAGAGCAGCGAGCTCCTCAGCCAAGATCTGATCTTCGTTCCGATCCACGGACCCCACCCTCACCACTCCTACCGACCACGGGCCACCGGTTTCTGTTCCCACCCGGCAGGCCATGGTGATGTACAACGATCAAGGCAGGCGGCCCAAGCAACCGCCACCCCGTGGCAATCGCCGCCGCAGCCGCTCCCGAAACCGGGCACACCCTGTACCTCCGCCCTCCGCGCCGACCACGCCATCACGAACGCGTTCGTTACGATCGGGGTATGAACGGGAGAAAAGAGCCGGTCAGCCGGCGCGAGCGTCCGGCCAAGCCCGCCCTGTCCCGGCGCTGGATCGTGGAAGCGGCCATACGGATCATGCGGGCCGAAGGGCTGGAGAAGCTCACCATGCGCCGCCTGGCACAGGAGCTGGACACCGGCCCGGCCTCCTTGTACGTCTACGTCGCCAACACCGCCGAACTGCATGCCGCCGTGCTGGACGCACTGCTCGGCGAGGTGGATCTGAGCGGCCGGGACGGTGGTGGCGACTGGCGCGATCAGCTGCGCTCCGTCATGACGTCGTACACCCTGGTGCTGTTCGAGCACCCGCAGCTCGCCCGGTCCGCCCTCGTGGCCAGGCCGAGCGGCGAGAACTACCTGCGGCTGGTGGAACGCGTCCTCGGTCTGCTCGCGCGCAGTGGCGCCCCGCGCGCCCAGGTCGCGTGGGGGGTGGACAAGCTGCTGCAGGACGCCACGGCCACCGCCGCGGAACAGTCCACACACGAGCACGACCCGACCTCCGAGGATGACTGGAACGCCACCGTGCGCGCGCTGCACGCTGTGGACGAGGCCACACACCCGGCGATCACCGCGCACATGCCGGAGCTGATCGGGGGCACTGCCAGGGACCGCCTCCGCTGGAGTTTCGACGTCCTCGTCAACGGCATCACCGGCACTGCGGTGCCGCTCCAGGCCGACTGAGTCCCGCCCGGACCGGCGTGCGGCGCACGCCGGTCCGGAGAGGGCGCGACCCTGGGCAAGCTTCGACGAACTTGTTCGCTACGAACATGTTCGTTACGCTGGAGGCGGCCGGAAGGACTGCTGCGGCACCGCCGCGCGAGACCGTCCCACCCCGGCGCCGGCACCGAGGGCGGCAGCCGCCTCCCCGGTGCGCACCAGCTTCCCCACTCCCGCGAAGAGGTCCACCATGAGCACCACGCACTTCCCCGTCGCGATCGTCGGCGGCGGCCTCGGCGGTCTGACCGCCGCCCGCGTCCTGCACGTCAACGGCATCGAGTCCGTCATCTTCGACCTGGAGTCGGGCCCGGAGGCGCGCACGCAGGGCGGCATGCTCGACATCCACGAGGAGAACGGGCAGAAGGCGTTGCGCGCCGCAGGTCTGCACGACGACTTCCTCAAGATCGTCCACGAAGGCGGCCAGGCCATGCGCCTGCTCGGCCCCGACGGCACCGTCCATGTATCCACCGAGGACGAGGGGGACGGCGACCGCCCCGAGGTCGACCGCGGCGACCTGCGCGACCTGCTGCTGAGCTCGCTGCCCGAAGGCACCGTCCACTGGGGCAGTAAGGTCACCGGCGCCCGTCCGCTGGGCGACGGCCGCCACGAGGTCTCCTTCGCCGACGGGAGCGTCATCACGAGCGACCTCCTCATCGGCGCCGACGGCGCCTGGTCCCGCATCCGGCCGCTGCTCTCCGACGCCAAGCCCGCCTACACCGGCATCTCCTTCGTGGAGACCGACCTGCACGAGGCCGACACCCGCCACCCGCGCAGCGCCGCGGTCGTCGGCGGCGGATTCTTCATCGCCCTGGGACACGGGAGCGGCTTCCTCGCCCACCGCGAGACCGACGGCAGCCTCCACGTCTACACCGCGCTCAAGGCCGACGAGGGCTGGATCGACACCATCGACTTCAGCGACCACATCGCCGCGAAGGCCGCGGTGCTTTCTCTTTTCGAGGGCTGGAACGAGGACCTGCGCGACTTGGTCGCCGATGCGGAGACCATCACCCCACGCCGCATCCACGCCCTGCCCGTCGGACACCGCTGGAACCGCGTCCCCGGCGTCACGCTGCTCGGCGACGCCGCCCACGTGATGTCCCCGTTCGCGGGCGAGGGCGCCAACCTGGCGATGTACGACGGCGCGGAGCTCGCCCTCGCCCTCGCCGCTCACCCAGGCGACCCCGAGACCGCTCTGGCCGCCTACGAAGTGGCCCTCTTCCCGCGCAGCGAAGCCTCCGCAGCCGAGTCCGCCGCCAGCCTGGACACCATGTTCGGCGAGAACGGCCTGGAGCAGATGGCCGGGTTCTTCACCGCCCGCCCCGCCGATCGGTAGACCCTGCCTACGCCACCCGGCCCGGCCGACTCCAGCCCCTGAACAGGAGCAACGTCCACGCGACGGGCAGCCGGCCCGGACCGCCCGCTCCTCCGGCCAGGACGATGCCTCGGTACCGCCCGTCGCCACGACAGGGGGACGACTACGGTGGGCCGATGCCACCGAAACCGCACCGTGCCGCGCTCCTCGTCATCGACATGCAGGACAGCATGAAGCCGATCATGCATCGCCCCGAGCGCACCGTCGACACCATCGCGGGGCTCAGCTCCCGGGCGCGTGCTGCGAACGTCCCCGTCATCTCGGTCCAGCAGCGAGGGTGCGGCGATGTCCTGCCCGCACTGGTCCCGGAGAACGGAGAGCCGGTCGTGATGAAGACGTGCGCCGACGCCTTCCTCGGCACCGACCTCGACGAGATACTTGTCCGGCTCGGCGTGACCGAGGTCCTGGTCACCGGCTTCGCCACCGAGAACTGCGTGGAGAGCACCGCCCGCCAGGCCCTGAGCCACGGCTACGACGTGGTGCTGGTGGCGGACGGGCACACTACGTCGGTCCGCCCTGAGCCGACGGACTTCGTCCTTCCCGACCGGTCAATCGCCCATCACAACGAAATCTACCGACACATCGACTTTCCTGATCGCAGTGTTCGGGTCCTGCCTTCCGCGCAGATCGACTTCGCAGCGCCGAAGCCGGTACCCGAGGAGTAGGGCGAGAAGCCTGCTCCCGACCGGACGATCTCCCTTTGCAGTGAGCGCAGTTGTCGCAGCAGGGGCACGACCGCGTCACGGTCGCCCACCTTGGCGGCGGTCACCGCGACGGCCGGCAAGCGGCCGAGCGTGTCGGTCACGATGTGCCGCTTGCGGCCCGGGGTCTTCTCCCGCCGACCGGGGCTGCTGCTCGGAAGCGCAGGCCCTGGGCGACGACAGGTTCCACGGCACCTGCGCGGCACTGCCTGTCGGCGCGGCGTGCCTCCGTGAAGGCTTCCTCGTGACGGGCGACCTTACGGTTTGTGGGTTGTCCAGAGCAGTTCCGCCGGCCAGCGGTGTGCCCAGTCGGGTGGGTCTGTTTCGTTGTAACCGTTGGGTGTTCCGCGTCCGGGCCTCAGCTCGATGAGGTCGTCGATGATGAGACCCGCGCCGCGCAGGACCCTCACCCAGTCACCGTAGGAGAGCTGGTAACTGGTCGCGCCGTCGCCTTCGGCGATGGTGTCCAGCCCGAAGTAGTCCTTCTGCAACGTCGTGGTCACGCGACCGGCGCCTTCGTCGTAGCAGACTTCGAACCACGGGCTGGCGACGTTGAACACCAGGCGCCCACCTCGGCCCAAGACCCGTGCGGCCTGCGGGACCACCAGGTGCGGGGGCGCCCAGCTGAGCCCACCGAAGTCGCAGAACACCAGGTCGAAGCTGCCGTCGGCGAAGGGCAGTTGTTCGGCGGCGCCTTGCACCAGCGGATAGAGGGCTGGCCCCATCGCACCGGCTGCCGCGGCAAGTTGGGCTTCGGACAGGTCGAGCCCGACCACGTCGGCGCCCTCGGCGGCGAGCGTCCTGGACCACTGGCCGGCGCCGCAGCCGAGTTCGAGGACGCGCTTGCCGGTGACGTCGCCGAGGGCGCGCAGGTGCTCGTCGGGGATGGAGTACATGCCCCACAGCCGGGGTGCGGCGCCGATCCGCGGGTCGTGCTCGTGCTGGTAGGTGCTGCTGATCCGGTTCCAGAGCCGCCGGTTGGCGGGGATGCTGTCCACGTGCCGACTCCAGCACTGCCCGCCGGGGCGGTCAACACGGCACCGGTCGGCGCTCGCCTCGGCCCGGCCTCGGTTCGTTGCGCGCGTCCGAGCAGCCAGGGACCCCGCCTTCCAGCACCTACCGTCCCAGGACCGCTTCCTGCCTTTCCGGCGCTTGCCCCTCGCCCGAGCCGGTGATGTCGACGCGGTGCGACTCCCGGGTCAGCGCGATCGCCGCGGCGCTGATCAGGCAGACGGCGATCAGGTAGAGGCTGACCGGGCCCGAGTGGGTGCCGCCGCCCGCTCCGGCGAGCAGGCTGCTCGCGATCAGGGGCGCTGTGCCCGCGCCCAGCGTGGAGGCGAGCTGGTAGCCGAGCGAGGCGCCGGTGTAGCGGGCGCGGGTGCCGAACATCTCGCTGACGAACGCCGCCATCGGTCCGTACATCGAAGCCTGCAGGATCGGGTTGCCGATGATGTACGCCACGAACAGGAGCGTCACGGAACCGCTGTTGACCAGTGCGAACAGCGGGAACGCGGCCGCAGCCGTGACGAGTGCGCCGGCGATCATGACGGGGCGGCGGCCCACCCGGTCCGAGAGGATCGCGAACGCCGGGATCGTGAAGATGTGCAGCGCCGACGAGACGGTCTGGGCAAGTAGCACGGTCGAACGTTCGAAACCGACACCGGTGGCATAGGTGAGCATGAAGGTGGCGAGCAGCGACTGGAGAACGAGTGCCGCGCAGCCTCCGAGGCAGGAGAGGAGGATGTTCTTGCGGTACCGGCGCAACACGGTGAGCAGGGGTGCCTCCTGCTTGGCCGCATCGCTCCGGGCCGTTTCCTCCTCTGCCCTGCGCTGCGCCTCGGCGAAGACCGGGCTCTCGGTGACCTTCATCCGGATGAACAGGCCGACCGCCATGAGCAGCAGGCTGAGCAGGAAGGGCACCCGCCAGCCCCAGGCCATGAACTCGTCTTCGGGCAACGCCGAGAAGGCGGCGAAGACAGCGGTGGCGAGCACGGCGCCCGCCGGGCCGCCCATGTTCGCGAACGAGGCCATCAGACCCCGCCGTTCGGTACTCGCGTGCTCCATGGCCATGAGGGCGGCGCCACCCCATTCGCCGCCGACCGCGATGCCCTGGACCAGGCGGCAGGTGACGAGCAGCAGCGGCGCCCAGATGCCGACACTCTCGTAGGTGGGCAGCAGGCCGATGGCGAAGCTGGCGATCGCCATCAGCGTCATGGTCAGGACCAGCATGGACTTGCGGCCGACGCGGTCGCCGAAGTGGCCGAAGACGATGCCGCCCAGAGGGCGCGCGACGTAGCCGACGGCAAGGGTGGCGAAGGCGGCGACGGTGCCGGCGAGTGGGTCCAGGTCGGTGAAGAACAGCTCGTTGAAGACGAGCGAGGCGGCGGCGCCGTAGAGCAGGAAGTCGTAGAACTCGATGGCGCTCCCGACAAAGCTGGACAGGGCGATTCGCCGTGATTCGGCGCGGCGCGCAGCGTCGCTGATGGGCATCTGCCACTCCGGGGGTTCGGTGCGCTGCGGAGGCCGGGGCACCCGGGCGGCGACCGGGATCGGCGCGGCCACCACTCACCTCGTGTGCATTTTCCGCACAAGCGCATGTAGATAGCGAACACCATGCGGGGGCCCGGGAAGAGGTGTCAAGAGCCGGCGGAATGATCGATCAAAGCGCCTCGGCGCACACAGAACGGGCCCCCACTCCGGCGTGGGGGCCCGATGGTCTGCGCGGACGGCGCCGCGGCGCGGCTCAGCCGAGCGCCGAGATCTCCTCGGCGATCGCCCGCATGGCCGGCACGGATGCCTCGGCCACGTCCTGTCGCGAGGTGATGAGGTTGACGCACATCTGGAGCGCCGCGTCGGCGAGCCGCAGGGGCACGGCGACGCCGTACGCACCGGGCTCGACCTGCCCGAAGGTCCGCGCGTACCCCTGCTCACGGGCCTGCACGACCTCGGGTGACTCGCCCCGCGCGGGTGGGCGCAGTGCCGCGAGGGCCAGGCCCGCGGCGCCGGTCCCGACGGGGTTGCGGCTGCCGACCCGGTAGCTGAGGTGGTAGTCCACGGACAGCGGTTCGACCACGGCGACGGCGACGGCCTCCTCGCCCTCCGCCGCGATGAGCGCGAGCGTGGCTCCGAGCTCGTCGGCCGTGCGGCGCAGCACCGGCAGGGCGGCCTCGCGGACACCGGCCGCGTATCCGCGCGCCAGGGTGACCGTGCCGGAGCCCGCCCGGTAGCGGCCGTCGGCGGCCTTCACGACCAGGTGGTGCTCGGCGAGGGTGACCAGGATGCGGTAGGCGATGGTGCGGTGGACGCCGAGGCGCTGCGCGACATCCTGCACAGCGAGTCCCTGCGGCTGCCGGGCGACCAGTTCGAGGGCGTGCAGCCCTCGCGCGAGTGTCTGCGAGCCGACGGCGGGCCCCTTCACCTCGCGCGCCCTGCCGGACCCCTGGCCCTCGATCGTGGCCCCGTCAACCGGCGCACCGCGTGTGTCCGCCCCCGCCTGCTCGTCGTTCATCCGCCCAGTCTACGTGCACGGTGGTGACACAGCGTCACCCCCTGGTGCACCGGGACATTCCCGTACAGTCGACCGCGTCGCGCGCCGGGCAACGGCCCGAGAGCAGCGGAAACGCCCCTGACACCCGGGAAGGAAGACTCCCTTGAGCGACGACGCGCCGAGCGGCGTCCTGGCCAAGGCCCTCACCGTGCTGCAGGCCTTCACCGTCGAGGACACCACGCTCGGTTTCGCCGAGCTGCAGCGGCGCACGGACTTCGCCAAGAGCACCTTGCACCGCGTCCTCGGCGATCTGGTGGCCGCCCGGCTCCTCGACCGCGTCGAGGGGCGCTACCGGCTGTCCGGACTCGTCTTCGAGCTGGGCATGCGGGCGTCGGTCGAACGCGGTCTGCTCGAAGTGGCCACCCCGTTCCTGGAGGACCTGTTCGTACGCACCCACGAGCTGGTCCACCTCGGCACCCGCGAGGGCACGGAGGTGGTCTACGTCGCCAAGATGGGCGGCCACCAGCAGGCCGACTCGCCCTCGCGGCTGGGCGGGCGCATGCCGCTGCACGCGACGGCGATCGGCAAGGTGCTGCTGGCCCACGCCCCGCCCGAGGTGCGCGAGGCCGCGCTGGGCGGGCCCCTCGTGCGCAAGGCCCCGCGGACCATCACCAACGTCGATGTCCTGACGCGGCAGCTGTCCGACGTGGTCACCAAGGGTGTGGCCTTCGAGTACGAGGAGTCGGCGGTCGGCATCGTCTGCGTCGCGGCCGGGATCTTCGGCCCGTCGGACGAGATCGTGGCGGCGGTCAGTGTCACCGGCCCGGTGCACCGGTTCCAGCCCGCCCGGCACGCCACCAGCGTGCGTGCGGCGGCGGCGGGCATCTCGGCGACCCTGGGCCGCCGCGCGGAGCTGCGCAAGCACTGATTCGGCGGAAAGTTCCGCCGGACGGAACTCGCGGCTGGGCCCGGAGCGCTTCGCGTGTCCAAGCTGAGGGCATGAACGAGACTCCCCCCGGCGACGCCGCCGTGGCACAGGCGGCACAGCGGCTGCTCGACGCCGCCGCCGATCACGTGCCCTGCCCCCCGGTGCGCGACCTGATCGGCAGCGACGACGTCAAGGCGGCGTACGCCGTCCAGGAGCTGCTCACCGCACGCCGCCTCGAAGCGGGCGGCCGGGTCACCGGCCGCAAGATCGGCCTCACCTCGCCCGCCGTGCAGCAGCAACTGGGCGTGGACCAGCCGGACTTCGGGGTGCTTTTCGCCGACATGAGCGTCGACGACGGCGGCTCGGTGCCGGTCGACGGCCTGCTCCAGCCGAAGGTCGAAGCGGAGATCGCGTTCGTCCTCGGCGCGGACCTGGCCGAGGGCCCCCTGGACGACGCGCAGATCCGGGCCGCCGTGGCCTACGCGGTGCCGGCTCTGGAGATCGTGGACAGCCGGATCGCCGGATGGGACATCACCTTCGGTGACACGGTCGCCGACAACGGCTCCTCCGCCCTCTACGTGCTCGGCGCCCCGGCCGAGCCGCTCGCCGGGTTCGAACCGGTCGAGGCCGAAATGACCTTGAAGCGGCACGACGAGACCGTCTCCGGCGGCAACGGCGCTGCCTGCCTCGGCGACCCGCTGACCGCGCTCGCCTGGCTGGCCCGGACCGCCCGCGAGTTCGGTGACCCGCTGCGCGCCGGGCAGGTCGTGCTGTCCGGTGCGCTCGGCCCGATGGTGCCCGCCGCGGCCGGCGACGCGTTCGTCGCCGACATCAGCGGACTGGGCTCCGTCTCCGTCCGATTCCACGCCTCCAGCCCTGAAGGAGTCTCCGCATGAAGACCAAGGTCGCCGTCATCGGCTCGGGCAACATCGGCACCGACCTGATGATCAAGGTGCTTCGGCTCTCGGACACCCTGGAGATGGGCGCGATGGTCGGGATCGACCCCGCGTCCGACGGGCTCGCCCGCGCCCAGCGGCTCGGGGTGCCGGTGACCGCCGAGGGTGTCCAGGGCCTGATCGCGATGGACGGCTTCGAGGACATCAGGATCGTCTTCGACGCGACGTCCGCGAAGGCCCATGTCGCCAACGCCGCCGCCCTCGCCCCCTACGGCAAGCAGCTCGTCGACCTCACACCCGCCGCCATCGGCCCGATGGTGGTCCCGGCGGTCAACCTCGACGCCCACGTCGGCGCGGACAACGTCAACATGGTGACGTGCGGCGGCCAGGCCACCATCCCGGTCATCGCGGCCATCGCCTCGGTGTCGCCCGTCCCGTACGCCGAGATCGTCGCATCGATCGCGTCGAAGAGCGCGGGTCCCGGCACCCGCGCGAACATCGACGAGTTCACCGAGACGACCAGTCACGCCATCGAGTCGGTCGGCGGCGCCGAGCGTGGCAAGGCCGTCATCGTCCTGAACCCCGCAGAGCCCCCGCTGATCATGCGGGACACGGTGCTCGCGCTGGTGAACGCACCTGACGAGGCCGCCCACGGTGCCATCCGCGCGGCCATCGCCGAGCGCGTCGAGGAGGTCTCGGCGTACGTGCCGGGCTACCGCCTCAAGCAGCGGGTGCAGATCACACCGGTCCCCGCCGACCAGCCGGTGCACACCCTCACCGAGGCCCCGGTCACCCACCAGGTGTCCGTCTTCCTCGAGGTCGAGGGGGCCGCCCACTACCTGCCCGCCTACGCGGGCAACCTCGACATCATGACCAGCGCGGCCCTGCGGATGGCCGAGGCCATGGCCGCCCGCGCCACCGCACTCCAGGGAGCCGACGCATGACCGCCGAGAAGCTGTTCATCCAGGACGTCACCCTGCGCGACGGGATGCACGCCATCCGGCACCGCATCGAGCCGCAGCAGGTCGGAAGGATCGTGGCCGCCCTCGACGCGGCCGGAGTCGACGGCATCGAGGTGTCCCACGGCGACGGGCTCGCGGGCGGCTCCCTCAACTACGGCCCCGGCAGCCACACCGACTGGGAGTGGATCGAGACGGCGGCGGCGCACGTCAAGAGCGCCCGCCTGACCACCCTGCTGCTGCCCGGCATCGGCACCATCGCGGAGCTCAAGCAGGCGTACGCGCTGGGGGTGCGCTCGGTGCGGGTGGCCACGCACTGCACCGAGGCCGACGTGTCCGCCCAGCACATCGCCACCGCACGCGAGCTGGGAATGGACGTCTCCGGCTTCCTGATGATGAGCCACATGGCCGACGCCAGGACGCTCGCCCGGCAGGCGGCGCTCATGGAGTCCTACGGCGCGCACTGCGTCTACGTCACCGACTCCGGCGGCCGCCTCATGATGGACGGCGTCCGTGAGCGGATGCGCGCCTACCGCGACGTACTGGACCCCGCCACCGAGATCGGCATCCACGCCCACGAGAACCTCTCCCTCGCCGTCGCGAACTCCATGGTCGCCGTCGAGGAGGGTGTCACCCGCGTCGACGCCTCGCTCGCCGGCCAGGGTGCGGGCGCGGGCAACTGCCCCATCGAACCGTTCGTCGCCGTCGCGGACCTCAACGGCTGGAAGCACGGCTGCGATCTGTTCGCGCTGCAGGACGCGGCCGAGGACCTGGTCCGGCCTCTGCAGGACCGCCCGGTGCGCGTGGACCGCGAGACCCTCACGCTCGGCTACGCCGGGGTCTACGGATCCTTCCTGCGGCACGCGGAGGCCGCGGCCGAGCGCTACGGCATCGACGTCCGCACCATCCTCGTCGAGGTCGGCAGGCGAGGCCTCGTCGGCGGCCAGGAGGACATGATCGTCGACGTGGCACTGGGGCTCGCCCAGGCAAGCTGACACCCCGCACGGGACAGGGCCGGGAGGGCATCAGCTCCCGGCCCCGTTCGGCATGCCCGCAGGTCGGCCCCGCTCTGGCCACCGGCCCCGTCCGGTACCGGGCGACGTGATCGAACACCCCTTGACATTCCTGTCGGGCGGGCGTTCCATCATGATGACCGGCGTGTAAATAACGATCTCACGTGTGTATATAAAGAACGAGGAGTCGGGTCACATGTCCCTCACCAAGGAAGCCGCGTCCCGCGACATCACCCTTCCGTCGGGTCTGCGCATGCGGTACTACGAGGCCGGAACGGCAGGCGCCACGCCGGTCGTACTACTGCACGGCTCGGGCCCCGGCGCGACAGGATGGTCGAACTTCTCGGGCAACATCGGCACCATCGCCGAGGCCGGATTCCATGTCATCGCCCCCGACATGCCGGGCTGGGGCGACTCCGACGCCCAGGCCACCAAGGACATGGACCACGACGTCACCCTCGTGGAGTTCCTCGACGCGCTCGGCCTCGCCGAGGCCGCCCTCGTCGGCAACTCCATGGGCGCGCACACGGCGGTCCGCTTCGCCACCCTGCACCCCGAGCGCATCACCCACCTGGTGACGATGGGCGCCTCGCTCGGCCGCGGCCCCGCCTCCCTCTTCGGCCCGGGCGACGGCCCCAGCGAGGGCCTGAAAGTCCTGGTCAAGGCGTACAAGGACGCGAGCCCGCAGAACATGAAGGCGCTCGTCGAGATCATGACCTACGACAAGGCGCGCTTCGCGACGCCGGAGCTGACCCGGGCCCGCTCGGAAGCCGCCCTCTCCCGCCCCGACCACCTCAAGAACTACGTCGAGGGCCTCGCGCACGGCGCCCCCATCCCGGTCAAGGTGGACCGGGACAAGATCCCCGGCATCCGGACGCCGACCCTGCTGATCCACGGCAAGGACGACCGCGTACTGCACTACGAGACCAGCCTGCGGCTCCTGGCCGACATCCCCGACTCCCGTCTCGTGCTGCTCAACCGGTGCGGCCACTGGGCGATGATCGAGCACGCCGCCGAGTTCAACCGCCTCGTCATCGACTTCCTGTCGCACAACTGAACCGGCATCGACCGGTTACCGAATCGATCGGAACACCCCATGACCACCTTCGACACCGACGTCGTCGTCATCGGAGCCGGGCCCGTCGGCCTCACCCTCGCCAACCTCCTCGGCATACGGGGCCACCGGGCCACCGTCCTGGAAGCCCGCAACGAACTGATCGACTACCCCCGCGGCGTCGGTCTCGACGACGAGTCGATCCGCACCCTGCACACCGCGGACCTGTGGGAGCGGATCCAGCCGTTCACCGTCCCGCACCACGTGGTGCGCCTGGTCAACGGCACCGGCCGGGTCCTCGCCACCAACAACCCGCGCACCCAGGAGTTCGGCTATCCGCGCAAGCACGGCTTCGTGCAGCCGCTGGTCGACAAGGAACTCGCCCAGGGACTCGCCCGGTTCCCGGGCACCGAACTGCGCTTCGGGCACAAGGTCGTCGGTCTCGAGGACCACGGTGACGGCGTCCGCGTCACGGCCGGGCGGCTCGACGCCGACGGCCAGGAGACCGGCACGGTCACCCTCACCGCCCGGTACGCCGTCGGCTGCGAAGGAGGCAGCTCCTTCACCCGCAAGTGGATGGGCGTGCGCTTCGAGGGGGACTCGCCGTCGACCCGCTGGGTGGTCGTCGACGTGGCGAACGATCCGATCGGCACCCCCTCGGTCTACCTCGGCGCCGACCCGCGCCGCCCGTACGTGTCCATCGGTCTGCCGCAAGGCATCCGCCGCTGGGAGTTCATGCTCCACGACGACGAGCCGACCGAACGCTGCGACGACCCGGCGTTCATGCGCCGCCTGCTCAGCCGGCACGTGCCCGACCCGGCGGCGCTCCAGATCATCAACCAGCGCACCTTCACCCACCACGGCCGCGTGGCCTCCGACTTCCGCAAGGGCCGCGTCTTCGTCGCCGGCGACGCCGCACACCTGATGCCGGTCTGGCTCGGTCAGGGCTGGAACTCCGGCATCCGGGACGCGACGAACCTGGCGTGGAAACTCAGCGCCGTCCTCGCCGACGACGCCACCGACGCGCTGCTCGACACGTACACCGAGGAACGCCGCACGCACGCCTCCGACATGATCGATGTGAACATGGCGGCAGGCACGGTCATGAAGATGGGCCGCTTCGGCGGTACCGTACGTGACGCCGCCGCGTCCGCGCTCAACCTCGTACCGAAGTGGAAGTCGTACTTCACCGAGCTGCGGTTCAAGCCCATGCCGCGCTACGCCGCCGGCGTCGTGGTCGACCAGGCGACGCTCACGCCGGGCCGGGCGCGGGCAACCTTCAAACGGCGCGGCGCGCCGGCCCCGTTCATCGACTCGGCCGGCGCCCTCTCGCCGGTGGGGCTTCAGTTCATCCAGCCGCGGGTCAACACGGCCGATGCCACGGACGTGCTGCTGGACGACGTCACCGGCGACTGGTGGACGCTCGCCACCTGGGGCACCGACCCCACCGCCTATCTCACCGAAGCCGACCTCGCCCTCGTCCGCCGTCACCGGATGAAGCTCGTGTCCTTCATGCCGGAGACCCAACGCCTCTGGGCAGAGCAGCGGTTCGCGAACTCGCCGGCACCCGTCACCGTGGCCGGGGACGCGACCGGCGCCCTCAAGAACTGGTTCGACGTCCGCGCCTGCGGCCTGGTCGTGCTGCGCCCCGACCACTTCGTGGCCGCCGCCTCTCTCGCCCATCAGGCGCCGCGCGTCCTCGCCGCGCTACGCGAAGCGGCATCGCTCACCACAGAACCCACCGCCGTACAGGTCCCGCCGCCCCTGGAAGGAGCCTCGGCATGACCGTCGCCCTCGTCACCATGTCGCACAGCCCGCTGCTCGAGTACGCCGACCCGCCCGCGGAGGTGAAGGACGCGGTGCAGGGCGCCTTCTCCGCCGCCCGGACGTTCGTCAGGGAGTACGACCCCACGCTGGTCGTCTCCTTCGCGCCCGACCACTACAACGGCTTCTTCTACGACCTGATGCCGCCGTTCTGCATCGGTTACGACGCTCTGGGCGTCGGCGATTACGGCACGACCGAGGGCCCGCTGAACGTACCGGCCCGGCGCGCCGAGGAACTCGCCCAGTGGGTGGCCGAGCACGACATCGACGTGGCCGTCTCCCGCCGCATGGAGGTCGACCACGGGGCGATCCAGCCGCTGGAGATCCTCCTCGGCGGCATCGATACGGTTCCGACCATCCCGATCTTCGTCAACGGCGTGGCCAAGCCCTTCGTGAGGATGCGCCGGGTGCGGCAGCTCGGCGAGGCCATCGGCGGATACCTCGCCTCGCTGGAGGACGAGCGCATCCTGATCATCGGCTCCGGCGGTCTCTCCCACGACCCGCCGGTCCCCCAGTGGGCCACCGCCGACGACGCCGCCCGCGCACTACTGCTCAACGGCCGCCACCCCACGGCCGCGGCCCGCGACGCCCGCCAGCAGCGAGTCATCGACACCGCGAAGGCGTTCGCGGCAGGCACGGCGCCGATCCAGGACCTCAACCCCGACTGGGACACCGCCCTGATGGCGACGCTCTCCTCCGGCGACCTCTCCCCCATCGACGCCATGACACCGGAGCAGATGGCGAAGGACGCGGGCAACTCCGCGCACGAGGTGCGCACATGGGTCGCCGCCTTCGCTGCCCTCGGCGCGGCGGGCCCGTACGACGTAACGTACTCCTTCTACCGGCCCATCAAGGAGTACATCGCGGGATTCGGCGTGATGGTCGCACGCACCGCGGCCTGAGTGGCCGAGGCGGTGGCACCCGAGCCGGAGACTGCGCACCGGACAGCGGTCAGGGGCGGCTCCGGTCCACCTCCCACCGCACCCGCAGGGCCAGCGCCTCGACCAGTTCGTACAGCGCCGTGTCAGGGCCGTCGGCCGGACCATGGCTCACAGCGAGCCGCGCCGCCTGCCGCGGGTCTGCCTCGGCCAGCAGGATCAGCCCGTCCTGACCGTAGGAGTTGTACGTGTCCCCGTCATCGTCTTCCTCGCGCGCGGTGCTGACCATGTCGGCGGCGATGCGGGCTGCTTCCTCGGGGGCGAAATCGAGCAGGGCCTCCGCCATCTTCTCAGCGGCCTCGCGGTCGGTCCGGACGGTCTCGACCGCGAGGGCCGTCGCCCACTGCTTCGCGTGGGGGGCGGCAGACGTGATGATGTTCGCCATCGTGTAGATGGGCAGTTTCGCCTGGCTGATGTCCCGAGCGGCGTGCGCGGCCTGTTCGAACAGCGCCCTGGCTCTCTCGGGTCGGTCGGACGCGATCTCCTCAGCCATGTTGGAGAGGGTGACGGCGCGATGCTGTGGGTCACCGATCGTGTGGGCCAGGTCTGCGGCCCTGCCGGGGTCGCGGTGAACCATGCACCGGGCGAGGTGCCTAGCTGCGTAATCGTAGTAGTCACCACCTCGCAGCCCGGCGGCGATCGCCTCGGCTTCGCTCAGCAATCCGTCCGCACTGGCGGTGTCGTAGCGGGCCAGGTTCTCCGCCATGCACGTCAGAACGTAGAGCCGGGAATCCGCCTGGTCGGCGGGAATGGTGCGAGCCACACGCTGCGCCCGCGGGAAGTCGCTGTGGAGGAGGCCGGAAAAGACGGCTGCCAACGCCTCCGTGCGTTCCTCGTCGTCGCTGACGCCGCGGGCGATTCGTTCGGCACGGTCCGCGTCCACCTCTGCCATCTTTTCGAGCAGCCGGACCCGGGCGGAACCGCGCACGGATTCCGGGAACGTCCGCACAAGATGTTCAGCCCGTGCGAGATCGGTGGCCGCAGCTTCCGCGACCGCCTTCTGGGCGATTTCCAGTGCACCGTAGCTGTCGGAGCGAGCCATGCGCACGGCGCGCTCAGGGTCGGTACGCGCCAGCGCTTCCGCGGCGGCTTCCGTCAGCATTTCCGCCTGGAGTGTGCCGATGCTGCCTTCGAGTCGGCGTGCGATGCGTGCGGCGCGTTCGGGGTCCTTGGAGGTCTGGGCGCGGGCGACGGCGCGCAGCACGCGGTCGGTCTGGTTCGGGTCGAGTTCACGGGTGATCCGCTCGGCCCGCCCTGGGTCGGTGCCGGCCATCGCCACGGCGGCATCGGCCAGCGCACGGCCGGCCGCCTCCGGTGTACTGATGGCACGTGCGATGCGCTCGGCACGTGCGGGGTCCTTCGCCGCCATGGCCTCGGCGACCTCGGCCAGCGTCCAGGACCAGCCCAACGTGGTGGCGATCTTCTCCGCACGCTTTGGAGCCACGGCTGCCAGGCCCACGGCCGCGACGGCGAGCGCGTCCCGCCGGGCACTTCCGCTGAAGAGGCCCCGGATACCCTCAGCCAGGGCGACGCTCTGCTCGGCGGCTATGCGTGCCTGCTTGTCATCGGCTCCCGCCAGCGCCTGGGCCACGTTCGACAGGGCGGTCACCCGTTCGAGGCCCTGCGGTGCCTCGGCTGCGAGGCGCACGGCCTTCTTGGCCAGGGACCTCCCACGCTCCGCCTCCACGGGCATGGCTGCCGCGGCGACCACAGCCAGGGCTCGGGAGCGCAGCTGCGGGGCATCGATGCTGCCGCTCACTGTCGTCGCACCGGAGATCAGACGATGGCAGCGTTTGATACGCCTCCGACGAATCTCCCGCTCCCTGCTCTCTTCCTGTTGCTCTTCTGTGCGCCCCGCCTCCGCCCACCCCTCCGGGGTCGGGATCTCCACGTCCGATGTGAAGAAGGAGTAGCCCGCGCCCGCCGAGTCCGTGGCCCGGAAGTCCGTCGCCAGGGCTTCGTCGATCAGCGTCGTGACCCGCGGCGGCAGCCAGGTGGCACCAGGGTTCTCCCCCGGTGGGCAGCCGGTCGATGATCTGCTCGGTCGTCGGCCGCTTCGCGGCGTCCTTCGCGAGGCACTCCTCGATGAGTGCGGTGTAGGCGCTGGGGACACCCGACAGCTCCGGAGGCTCGTGCACCGCCCGGTAGTTGACGGCGTGGGCCGCCCCACTGCCGAAGGGCGGACGGCCCGTCGCAGCGTAGGCCAGCACCGCGCCCAGGGCGAACACGTCGGACGCCGGCTCTGCCCGGTTGCCCACGATGTGTTCCGGCGCCATGAATCCGGGCGTGCCGATCACCGCACCGGAACCGGTCAGCTGGGTATCCTCCGCCGCCCGGGCGATGCCGAAGTCGATCAGCCGGGGACCGTCCGTGGCAAGGAGCACGTTTCCCGGCTTGAGGTCCCGGTGCACCACCCCGCAGCCGTGCACAGCGGCGAGTCCCTCGGCGAGGCCTGCGGCCAGCAGCCGCAGCGAGGGCTCCGGAAGTGCGCCGTGGCGGGTCACGGCTTCCTGGAGAGAGAGCCCGGGGATGTAGGCCGTGGCCAGCCAGGGCGGGTCCCCCTCAGGGTCCGCGTCCAGAACGTGGGCCGTGTAGAAGCCGCCCACCTGACGGGCCGCCTCCACCTCGCGTCTGAATCGCCGCCGGAAGTCCGGGGCGTCGGCCAGTTCGGGCCGTACCAGTTTCACCGCCAACAGGCGGCCACCACGGGAGCGGCCGAGGAACACCTGCCCCATACCGCCGCCGCCGAGCCGCTTCAGCAGCTGGTACGCACCTATCCGCCGAGGGTCCTCCGCCCGCAGGTCCTCCACGCCGCTTCCTCCGTAGCTCGTCCCACCGGTATGTCCCGTCCCGGCGCCCGGTGTTCGAGGGCCGGTACGGAGACCTACCCAACGGGACATCGGCAGGAGCGGTGCCGGTTCCGAGGTTGTGGATCGCCCCGTCACTCGGCCACTCGCAGGTCCTGGTCAGCCTGCCTCCAACGGCGTTGAAGGCAGGCGTCGCATCCGGCGAGCGGGGCGCCCCGCGCACGGCGCGGGCGGCAAGCCGCGAGGTGTTCCTGTCTCGGGCGTCGGGGTTGCACGTGCGTCACGTCAGCAACCGAGATCGCCCTCGACGCGCTGCTCGGTGTGATGCTGATCGGCCTGTCCGTACTGATCTCCCGGTTCGGGCTCCAGCCAGTCGAAGGGGAGGGAGGCACGGGCGGAGCGGACCTGGTCGGTTCACATCCCGATGTCGCGGCCGTTGATGTCGGCGAGGGATTCGCGGCGTATCAGAAGCCTGGCGCGGCCTTCGTGGACGGCGGCCACGGGCGGTCGGCCGACCGCGTTGTAACTGGATGCCATGGAGAGGTGGTAGGCGCCCGCGACCGGGATGGCCACCAGGTCGCCCGGATGGATATCGGCCGGCAGTACCGCGTCGGTAGCGAGAACGTCGCCCGCTTCGCAGTGCCGGCCCACGACGGTCGCCGTGCAGGACTCGGCCGTCGAGCGGCGGCCGATGAGCCGGGGTGCGTAGCGGGCTCCGTACAGGGCGGGACGTGGGTTGTCGCTCATTCCACCGTCCACGGCGACGAAGCGACGCTCGCCCGTCGTCTTCACCGCGAGCACCCGGTAGAGCGCCACGCCTGCGGGGCCCACCAGGGCGCGGCCGGGTTCGATGGCGAGCCGGGGCGTGGGGATGCCGGCCGCGGTGCAGCTCGTGGCCAGTTCACGGCG
The DNA here is from genome assembly GCF_053593715.1 of Streptomyces sp. NPDC002125. Classification (NCBI taxonomy): domain Bacteria; kingdom Bacillati; phylum Actinomycetota; class Actinomycetes; order Kitasatosporales; family Streptomycetaceae; genus Streptomyces; species Streptomyces sp. NPDC002125. The sequence continues at coordinate 37,537 of NZ_JBSFDD010000037.1, forward strand.
GATGCGTTCGCCGAGAGCCGGGATGTCGAGCGGGGTCTCCCCCGGCCGGTAGGCGACCGCGTGCCCGCCTCCCATGTCCAGTTCGGGGAGCACGACTCCGTGCTGCTCGCGGACCTGGGCCAGCAGCCCGACCATGCGCCGGAGCGCGGTCAGGTAGGGCTTGACCGAGGTGATCTGCGAGCCGATGTGGCAGTGCAGCCCGACGAGTTCCAGGTGCGGCTGTCCCAGAATCCTGGCGATGGCGTGCTGAGCGCTCCCGTCGGTGAGGGAGAGCCCGAACTTCTGGTCCTCCGTGCCGGTGCGGATCGCGGTGTGCCCGCCCGCACTGACGCCCGGCACCACGCGTACCAGCACCTTCTGACGGGTGCCCTCCGGGACCAGCGCGGACAGCCGGGCGATCTCCCACGCGCTGTCGATGACGATCCGTCCGACACCCAGACGCAGCGCGGCGCTCAGATCGTCCGGGCTCTTGGCGTTGCCGTGCAGCACGATGCGCTCGGCAGGAAACCCGTTGGTGACGGCGAGCTCCAGTTCACCGGCTGAGCAGACGTCCAGGCCGAGGCCCTCCTCCTGCACCCAGTGCAGGAGGGCGCGGCACAGGAACGCCTTCGCCGCGTAGACGACGTCGGTGTCCGGGAAAGCTCGGACGTAGGAGCGACAGCGGTCCCGTACTTCGCCCTCGTCCAGGAGGTACACCGGGGTTCCGAACCGCTCGGCCGCCTCGACGAGAGACACGCCTCCAACCGCGACATCGCCCTGGGATGTGGCCCGTGCGGAAGCGGGCCAGACGGACAGACCCGCGGCGTTGCCCGGCGGCACGGAAGCTTCTGCGTGCGGAGCGATCGGCGCGGACGTCGACGTAGGCAGTGTTGTGCGCATGGTGTTCCCCCAGCAGGTCAAGAGGTTGTTGCGGAAGACAACGGCGGCGTGGCGCCCGCGCCGAGCGGCTCGACCGCTCGCGAACCCCGGGCCGGCCGATGCGTGCGGCGTGGCTCACAGGCCGTGCGGCCTCCGCGCCTGGCGACGGATGCTTCGCCAGGCCCAGGGGCCGCGAGGAACGGGTCGACAGTGAGGTCGACGACTCCCAAGGGCGCGACGAGCGCGCGTACCGCCGGCTCACTGAGCCGAATCCAGGGCTGCTGCTGCCCGAGCGTGCGGGTCAGTTGCCCTTCTTCGGTAAAGGCGACCGCGGTGCGCACGCCGAGAGGCGTACGGAAGAGGCGGGCACAGCAGCCCCCGGGCCCCTGCCGGACCGGGACAAGCAATGTCCCGGCCCGGTGCGGATCAAGGGGGTCGGGTTCCTCGGTGCACGGGTTGTCGTTCATGGCACTCCTAGGTGGAGGCGGATCGGCACCCGGACTACTGGCTCGGCCGGGCGTACGAGTGACGCTATGCCCGCCCTTGTGGAGCCGGACATGTCCGTTAGCGAACCCTTGATCCCTGCTGTCGAACCCTTGACGGGCGATTGACAGCAAGCCCTCACAACGTGTTCAGCGCAGCCGCCTCGACGTGTCCGGTGCAGCGCGATGCGCCACCCGACGCGGCACGGGTGCCATCTCGCCGTCACCGAACGCAGGAGAGCGCGGGAGGCGGCCCACAGGGTTGCCCTCGGCACAGGTGAAGCAGCTGTGCGGGACCTGGCCGGTTCGCTCGCGGCTCCGTCGGTACGGCCTCGACGCCGGCCGTTGACGCTCCACGCCAGCCGCCAGTGCCGGTCCACCCGGGGATCGTGCCAAGGCCAGCGGCGGGAAGCGCATGCTCAGTGGTCACGCGGCCGACGCTAGACTTCGGCATCGGTGTCAGCGTCAACAGGCGGCATGCAGTCCGACCGGGAGCGACAGCTCTGCCCGTCCGGCCGACCCCCTGGGATGACATCAGCATCCCGCTCCTGAAGGACGGAATCGCTTACACCGAACGCACCATCGAGGTCATCGTCGGCATGGAGCGGGTCAGCCGGCCACGGGCCAGGATCAGCGCTTCAAGGAGTTCCGCATGACCGACGTACTGGTGACCTTCGTCCGAGCCCGTTTCGACGAAGAGCTGGAGAAGGCCCGTTTCGCCGCCGACGTGGTACTCACACAGCCCGCGCGCTTCGGCGTCGAACCCGAGGACGCAGCCAAGCACGCCCGCTTCTCCGTCGCCACCGCCGAAGCGCGCCTCGCCTTGCTGGACGACACCGTGGTGCCGTATCTGGGAACCGCAGGGCCGGGCGGGCGGAACGCCGAGTTTCAGCTTCGGCTGCTCGCCGCGCCCTACGTCGAGCACCGGGACTACCCGCACGACGAGACGTCCGCCGACCAGCCCGGGAGCCCTGCATGAGTGCCGCCCTGATCGCCTTCCTCCGAGCCCGCCTCGACGAGCGGGAGGCAGCCGCTGCGGCTGCCGGCGGTACGAGTGAGAGCTGGCTGGCTTGGGGGACGGGCATCTATTCCGCGGCGTCTGCGGATGACGACGACGTCCCGCCCCTGGTCACCATCGGCCCCGAGGTCGGCGGGTCCGACGAGGACGCCGCCCGCGCCGCACACATCGCGCTGCACGACCCGGCGCAGGTGTTGCGTGAGGTTGAGGCGACACGGGGCCTGCTGGAGCGGTACACGGCGCCCGAGACGGGTGAAAGGCGTACGGACGCACTCGGTCGCTACGTGGCGAGCACGCAGCGCATGGCTGTCGAGATGGCCGTGCGGCACCTCGCGCAGGCCTACGCCCGCCATCCGGACTATCAGCCCGAGTGGCGCCCGTAGGCCGACGGCGGAGGCCGCCTCCGGCGTCACCGGGGCCGGGCGGACAACGGCCCGCGTCAAGGCCCTCGTTCACGACGCCCGCTTGAACATCGAGGCAATATCCGCCTGACCTGCACCAGAATCCGGCCGGGTAAGTATGATCAAGCGATGTCTGACATGACGGAAACCACGCCCGGCTGGCTCAGCGAAGACGAACTGGACATGGCCAGGGCCCGGATGCCCGTCCTGTACGTCGAGGCGGTCCCCGTACGGGTCGATGAGAGCGGCGAGGTCACGAGCATCGGGCTGCTCCTCCGGATCGGAACCGACGGGACCATCAGCCGCGCCCTCGTCTCCGGTCGCGTCCTGCACCACGAGCGAGTCCGTGACGCCCTGCTGCGCCATCTGGAGAAGGATCTCGGTTCGGTGGCCCTGCCACGTGTCCCGGCTTCGCTGCAGCCCTTCACCGTGGCCGAATACTTCCCCACCATGGGTGTCACACCGTTCCACGACTCGCGGCAGCACGCGGTCTCCCTCGCGTACGTCGTGCCCGTCGCCGGGGACTGCCGCCCCCGGCAGGACGCACTGGACCTGGTCTGGTTCAGCCCGCAGGAGGCGGCCTCGCCCGCCGTGCAGAGCGAGATGCCGGGCGGCCATGGAGTGCTTCTGAAGCAGGCACTGGCCCATATGGGACACATCTACTGAGCCAGGGTCCGCCCACGCCCGCCGTGGAGGACCTGAGCCGAAGAAATCGATGCCCGCGTCCGACGCCGCTTCGGTGTCAGGCGCGGGTCCCATCGGCGCCGTTCGGCGAAGGTCCGAGAGCGGTCCGAGCCCCGCCCTGTCCACCGGACCGGACCCGACGCCGACGAGGGGCACGAGCGACTCCACGACTGTGCCGTGAGGCGGGACACGCCTCAGCGGCAGCCCTGTCAGGAGCGCACCTCGAACGTGATGTGCGGGCTGAGCGCACCGAGGAAGTCGGTGGCCTCGAAGATCTCGCCTGCGGAGGCGACGCCGTACGTGCGGGTCCGGCCGGTCAGGATGCGGTGGACCGCTTCGACCACGAGGGGTGCGGTGACGGCGTAGATGTCCTGGCCACCCGCCACGGCGCGCCGTTCGCTGTCTCCGGAGCGTACGACGACGTCCACGAGGAATGTCTGTGCGGAGCGGCCGCGCTCGTCGACCGCGGTGGGGGGCGACGGGGCCGGAGCGGTGACGCCGGCGGCCGCCTCCGTCGTCATGTAGGTGCGGACCTCGGGGATGGACAGATGGCTGGGAACGGTGACGACGTCGGCCATGGTGAACTCGCCGACGACGGCCCGCGGCCCCATCGGTCCCGGGAAGGGCCACTGCACGGTGGGCAGTTCGTCGGTGTGGTACTCGAGCCCTCCGTTCCGGAACCGGACACGCCGGCCCGCACGCCGTCCGGCGGAGACCCTGCCCGCCACCCGCGTCCCCTCGGTGGGCTCCCAGCGGTCGAGTCCGTAAGCGATGTGCGCCTCGTCGGCCGCGCTCCAGTCGCCCATCGCGGCGGTGACGAGCAGGTCGCCGAGTCCGCCGTAGAAGGCCATCGCGGGCACGACGGCCACGCCTGCGGCACGGGACCGATCCGCGAACTGCGCGAACGTGTCGGCGTTGGCCTCGATCTCGGCCGCCACATCGACGTACGGGATGCCTGCCCGCAGCGCCGCTTCGATCACCGGGGCGGCCGTCGTGGCGAAAGGTCCGGCGCAGTTGACGACGGCCGCGACGCCGGCCAGCGCGTCATCGAGCGACGCAGGGTCGGCGACGGATGCCGGACGGACCTCGAGATCCGGGTACTCCTCCCCCAGTACCTTGAGTTTTCGGGCGTCACGCCCGGACAGGACGGGGACGAATCCACGTTCCCGAAGGTGCGCCACCACGAACTTTCCGGTGTGCCCGTACGCGCCGTACACCGTGACCAACTGGCCCACTGTCATGACTTCTCCCGTGCTCGGCCCGAGCGAACTGCTCGGCTGGAACGATCCTGTCCTGGCTGAACCGTCAACCGTGAGCGTCCTGAACGACACTGTCCATACACTTCCGGACATGAGATCCGTCGCACTGGCCGTCACGGACGGGATGCTGCACTTCGAACTGTCCATCGCCTACGAGGTTTTCGGCTCAGCACCGGCCGCGGTGACCGTGCCCTGGTACGAGCTCACGGTCTGCGGGCCCGCACCCGTGCCCTTCGGGCCCTTTCGCCTGGAGCCCGCACGCGGTCTCGGGCATCTCCGGAACGCCGACACCGTGATCGTCCCGGGCTGGGCCGACACGGACGTGGAACCGTCCGGGGACCTCATCGACGCCTTACGGGCCGCTTATCGCGCGGGCGCCCGCATGGTCTCCCTGTGCACCGGCGCGTTCGTCCTGGCCGCCGCGGGCATCCTCGACGGGCGGCGCGCCACCACGCACTGGGCGCACACCGACGCCCTGGCGGCCCGTCATCCCGCGGTCGAGGTGGACCCGGACGTCCTCTACGTCGACAACGGGCGCGTCCTCACGTCCGCCGGCAAAGCCGCAGCACTCGACCTGTGCCTGCACCTCGTCCGCCTGGACCACGGCGCCTCCGTCGCCAACACCGCGGCCCGCCGTCTGGTGGTCCCTCCGCACCGCTCCGGCGGCCAGGCGCAGTTCGTCACGGCGCCCGTGCCCGAGCAGGGCGATCACCCCCTCGCCGCCCTGCTGCCGTGGGCCGTCGAACGCCTCGACCAGCCGCTGACGGTCGAAGACCTCGCCCGCGAAGCCGGGATGAGCTCCCGTCACCTCGGCCGTCACTTCCGCGCCGCGACCGGCACCACTCCTCTGCAATGGCTGCTCGCCCAACGGATCCGCCACGCCCAGGAACTTCTGGAGAGGACCGACGACGGCATCGACGCCATCGCCTCCGCCACCGGCATGGGCACCGCCACCACTCTGCGCCGGCACTTCAACCGCACGCTCGGCGTCCCCCCGGACACCTACCGCCGCACTTTCCGCACCCGCAACCGCCCCGGCGACGGAACTCACCCCCTCCTGAAACGGCCCTGACCGGCAAGGAGCCGGCGCCAGTCCGCTGCCGGGGGTGTGCCGTCCGCTCTCCGGAGGGACGGCACACCCCCGGCCGCCACCCGCACTCACAGGCTGCGCCCGGATGTGGGCGGTACCCCTCCCGGGCTCATGCGTCATGCGATCGCCGTCATGCGATGCTGCCGTCATGACTGATCACCGCGAGATGGCCGTAGTGCGCTGGCCAGGCCGAACTCCTCCGAGCGACGACGGTCTGGCCGCCTTGCTGGCGGACTACCACCTGCGTACCGAGGCCGAGAAGGGCGTACCGGTCTCCGATGTGGCCGGACTGCCGGCCCGCTACCGGGCGGAGATCGCCGAACCCCGGACCGCGTTCGCCGACGCTGTCGTGCTGGTGGCTCTCCTGGGAGACGTCGCCGTGGGATGTCTGGTGGTGACCTCCGTGCCGGCCCAGGGGCAGTCGGAGATCAAGAGGCTCTGGACCGATCCTGGGTTCCGCGGCCGGGGCATCGCGTCCGCGCTGCTCGATGCCGCGCTCGCTCATGCTGCGGAGAACGGCATGGGCGCGGTCCGGCTCTCCGTATGGGAATGGCGGACCGGGGCCATCGCCCTGTACGAACGATTCGGCTTCGCCGTCACCCGGCCGTGGGACGAGCGGGATCGACTGGTGTGCATGCGGCACGCCGCATCGCCGCTCCGCGACGCACGACGAACAGTCCTTCCACGGTGACCGGCACGGGATCGCTCGACGCTGTGCGACCGGTGACCGGGGTGGGACCCGGAGGCCCCGGGACCATACCACCGGAGGCCACGCCGCCCTCCCGCGACCGCGACCGGGTGCGGGGGCCGTGCCGCGTTCAGCAGGCGCCTGCGCAGCGGCGAGGACGCCGACCATGGCGCTGACCGAGTGCCCCACGAAGACCACGTCGCGCAGGTCCAGCTCCTCACAGACTTCCAGCACGTCCGCCGCATAGCCCGCCAAGGAGCTGTAGCGCTCCTCGTCCCAGGCACCGAGGGCGGAACGGCCCGAGCCCACGTAGTCGAAGAGCACGACCCGGTAGTTCTCGGAGATGCCAGGAACGGCTTGACCATGGCCCGGTTGGTGTGGGTCTTCGCCGTCATCGGGCTGATCACCATGCGGCCCGCGATCGTCGTCGGACAGGCCCTGCGCCACCAGGGCGACGGCCTCGCGCCCGCGGCCGGTCAGCTCCTCCGGCCCCGCTCCGGTGCGGGTGGTGATGAGCGGCTGGGACACGTGGTCGCCGCCCGCCACGGGGCTGATCGGGCTTGCCGTCAGGTCGAGCTGGACAGGGTCATGTGGTGCGCCGGCGCAGCCCGTAGAGGGTGGCGCCCGCCAGGAGTACAGCGGTGCCGGTGATGACGGCGGCTGCGGGGAGGGCGAAGGCCAACGCGAGGCAGCCGGCCAGGCCGATGAGGGGAATGATCCGGGCCGGACGGCCCTCGGCGGGGGTCAGGGTCCACGCGGAGGCGTTGGCGACGGCGTAGTAGGCGAGGACGCCGAAGGAGGAGAAGCCGATCGCCGCGCGCAGGTCAGCGGTCGCGGCCACCGTGGCGACGACGGCGCCGACGAGGAGTTCGGCCCGGTGGGGAACCTTGAACTTCGGGTGGACGGCGGCCAGTGCGCGGGGCAGATGGCCGTCGCGTGCCATGGCCAGGGTTGTCCGGGAGACACCGAGGATCAGGGCGAGGAGCGAGCCGAGAGCGGCGAGGGCCGCACCCACGCGCACGAGGGGGACGAGCCGGTCGGCGCCCGCCGCCCGGGCGGCCTCCGTCAACGGCGCGCCCGCCTCCGCGAGGCCGTCGGGACCGAGCACCAGCAGGACGGAGACGGAGACGGCGGCATAGACGGCGAGCGTGATGCCCAGGGCGATCGGGATGGCGCGGGGGATCGTACGGGCCGGGTCGCGGACCTCCTCGCCGAGGGTGGCGATGCGTGCGTATCCGGCGAACGCGAAGAACAGGAGCGCCGCCGCCTGAAGGACGCCGCCGAACGTGAGGTCGGATCCCGCACTCAGGCGGGTCGCGTCCACGGTGCCTGAGGTGAGGGACACGGCCGCGAGGGCGGCGAGGAGAGCCAGGACGACGGACACGATGACGCGGGTCAGCAGAGCGGACTTCTGCACGCCGGTGTAGTTGACGGCGGTCAGCGCGACCACGGCGGCGACGGCGACCCAATGGGCCTGCCCGGGCCAGAGATAGGTGCCGACGGTCAGGGCCATGGCCGCGCAGGATGCGGTCTTGCCGACGACGAAGGCCCAGCCGGCCAGGTGGCCCCAGAACGCTCCGAGCCGCTCGCGGCCGTAGACGTACGTGCCACCGGAGGCCGGGTAGAGGGCCGCGAGCCGGGCGGAGGAGGTGGCGTTGCAGTACGCGACGACGGCGGCCAGCGCGAGAGCGACGAGCAGTCCGGATCCGGCGGCGCGGGCGGCCGGGGCCAGGGCGGCGAAGATCCCGGCACCGATCATCGACCCGAGGCCGATCAGTACCGCGTCGGGAACTCCGAGCCGGCGCTTCAGTTCGTCCGGCGTTCCGGGCGTGGACATGGGCGTGCTGTTCACGTGCGGCACTCCTCGACGGCCGTACCGCGAACAGGTGGTCTGCGGTCCGCGCCGACGATAAGCGATGGACCTGAACACGCCGTGATTCCTGACGGCCGGGGCACCGACGGTCACCGGACCCTGTCCATGGCGGCGCCCGGAGTGCGGCATCGACCGCCTCGGCGCTCCCCCTCATCCCGCCCCTGCCGACTCCCGGCGCCCCGGGGCAGGGAGGGTCAGGGGGTCAGGGGCCGTGCAGCTCGTCGGCGAGTGCGAAGCCGTCCGCGATCCATGCCAGCTCGGTGCGGGCCCGGGCGATGAGCCCGTCGTAGGCGTACACCTTGTACCGCAACGCGAGCTCGGCCTCCCGCTCGGTCAGCTTGGACAGGCGGGCCGCCAAGGTCGGGTGGGTGCGCTCGACGAGTGCCGTCCGGGTGACTTCAAGCATGCTCAACTGCTCCTGCCAGTACGCCTCTTGCTGCCGAAGCTGCTCACGCACCGACGCGGGGTCGGCAAAGTCGAAGTAGGCGGCCTTCAGATACGCGGGGTCGCGCTGCCGCTGCGGCGTCAGCGGGGACTCCATCCAGGCCCGGAAGTCGGCGAGCCCCGCGTCGGTGACGTGGTACTCCTTCTTCGTCCCCTTCTGCCCCCATCGCACCTCGACCGACTTGAGAAGCCCGTCGCGCTCCAAGCGGTTGAGCTCGGGATAGATCTGCGAGTCCGGGGCGTGCCAGACGTGGGCCACCGAGCGGCTGAAGCTCTTCGAGATGTCGTATCCGGTCATGGGACGACCGGTGAGCAGCGCGATGAGCGCGTAACGCAGCGACAAGGCACCTCCCCCTCCGAAATCACCAAGCTACACACCCTTGCCATCTCACTATATCGATAGTTAGTTTGTGGCCCGCGCAACACATACCTCTCTTCATAGGGAGTCTTCATGCCTGTCACCACTCCGCCCTCCACCGCGGCGGCGAAGATCTTCAACTACCCCCGCAACGCCTGGTACGCGGCCGCCTGGGATCACGAGGTCTCCGGCAAGCAGCCGCTGGCCCGTACGATCGCCGGCGTCCCGCTGGCGCTGTGGCGCACCACCGAGGGCCGCCCGGTCGCTCTCGCCGACGCCTGCTGGCACCGGCTGGCACCCCTGTCGATGGGCAGGATCCTGGGTGACGAGCTGCAGTGCCCGTACCACGGCCTGCGCTACAACGCGGCCGGCCGCTGCACCGGGATGCCCGCGCAGGAGACGATCAACCCCAGCGCGGTGGTCCCGTCCTTCCCCGTCGTCGAGCGGTACCGCTACGTCTGGGTCTGGGTCGGCGATCCCGACCTCGCCGACCCGGCCACCGTGCCCGACATGCACCGGATGGACCACCCGGACTGGGCCGGCGACGGAGAGACGATCCACGCCGACTGCAACTACCAGCTCATCCTCGACAACCTCATGGACCTCACCCATGAGGAGTTCGTCCACTCGTCGAGCATCGGCCAGGAGGAACTGTCCGAGGCCGAGTTCGACGTGACCCACAAGGGCGACACGGTCACCGTGGCCCGGTGGATGCGCGACATCGACGCCCCGCCGTTCTGGCTGAAGAACATGCGGGACAAGTTCCCCGGCTTCTCCGGCAAGGTCGACCGCTGGCAGATCATCACGTTCGAGGCACCTGGCACCATCTGCATCGACGTCGGCGTGGCGAAGGCGGGCACCGGGGCACCCGAAGGCGACCGCAGCCAGGGGGTGAACGGGTACGTGATGAACACCATCACCCCCGAGACCGACCGCACCGCCCACTACTTCTGGGCGTTCATGCGCAACTACCGCCTGGACAGCCAGACGATCACCACCCAGCTCCGCCAGGCCGTGCACGGCGTCTTCGGCGAGGACGAGGAGATGCTGCGCGCCCAGCAGCGCGCCATCGACGCCAATCCCGGGCACGAGTTCTACAGCCTCAACATCGACGCAGGCGGTATGTGGGTGCGCCAGATCCTGGACCGCATGCTCGCGGCCGAGGGACGGCGCTCCTCCGCGCCGGCTGCCGGTCAGGTGGCGTGACATGGCGGTGCAGACACAGACCCGCTGGCAGCGGGCCCGGGTCGTCGAGGTCTCCGACGTCGCCGACGGCGTACGCCGCATCGTCCTGGCTCCGGACCACCCCGAGCACGCCGCTCCCGGCACCCACGTCGACGTCCGGATCGGTTCCGGGGACGGCACCGGAGACGGGGTGAGCCGCGTGCGGTCGTACTCCGTGGTGCGCTCGGAGGACGGCGGCCGGCGGCTGACGCTCAGCGTGCGGCTCTCCCCCACCTCGTCCGGGGGTTCGGCGACGATGCACCGGCTGCGGGCCGGCGACGAACTCACCGTCACGGGCCCGCTGCAGAACTTCCCGCTCGCGGTCGGCGCCTCCCGGTACGTGCTCGTCGCAGGCGGCATCGGCGTCACCGCGCTGGTCGCGATGGCATCCGCGCTCCGCCGGCGCGGGGCCGACTACGAGCTGCGGCTCGTCGGGCGCAGCCGCGCCGTGATGGCGTACGTCGACGAGCTCGTCGGTGAGCACGGGGACCGGGTCCGCCTCCATGTCGACGACGAGGGCACCCCGCTGGTGGTCGACGACCTGGTCGCCGGGATAGCCCGGGCACCCTCCGCCGCCGGAACCGAGCTCTACATGTGCGGCCCGATCGGGCTCATGAGCGCCGTGTCCCGGAGCTGGGCCGAGCACGCCCTGCCCACGACCAACCTGCGCTTCGAGACCTTCGGTTCCAGCGGCAGGTACCCGGCGGAGGAGTTCCTCGTGCGTCTGCCCGACCTCGGCCGCGAGGTCACCGTCGCCTCCGGCACCTCGATTCTCGACGCCCTCGATGCGGCAGGCGTCGAGACCCTGTCGGACTGCCGCAAGGGCGAGTGCGGGCTGTGCCTGGCGAAGGTACTGAACTACACCGGCACCGTCGACCACCGGGATGTCTTCCTGAGCGAGGCCCAGAAGGAACGCTCGGACAAGCTGTGCCTCTGCGTCTCCCGAGCGGCTGCGGCCGACAGCGGCTCGGACACCCCCGCTGTTCTCTCTCTCCGCCTGACCTGACCCGGCGGCACCCGCGAACGCCCGGATCTCTCACCACCTGGACACCCATGAACATCACCGCACGCATTTCGCAGGCACCGATGAGCGGCTACCAATGGCTGATCGTCGCGCTCTGCACCTTCATGAACTGCCTCGACGGCTTCGACGTCATGGCGGTCGCCTTCACCGGGCCTTCGGTCACAGAGGAGTTCGGCCTCAGCGGATCGGAGTTCGGGCTGCTGGTCTCCGTCGGCCTGATCGGAATGGCGATCGGCTCGATGCTGCTGGCGCCCTTCGCCGACCTCATCGGCCGACGGCCGCTGATCCTGATCAGCCTCGTCCTCGGCACGATCGGCATGTTCGGCGCGGCGATGGCGCCGTCGGTGACGGTGATGGGCCTCTTCCGCCTCGTCACCGGCATCGGTGTGGGCGGCATCCTGGCCAGCACCAACGTGATAGCCAGCGAGTTCTCCAACGCCAGGAACCGCGGTCTCGCCATCGGTATCTACACGGCGGGTTACGGGATCGGTGCCACGGCGGCGAGCCTCGTCGCGAAGACCGTGGTGGGCGGCGACTGGCGGATCGTCTTCTACGCCGGTGGCATCGGGACGCTGCTCGCCCTGGTCGTGATCGCCGCCGTCCTGCCCGAGTCGGTGGCCTTCCTGGAGCAGCGCCGTCCGGGCGACGCGCTGGAGCGGATCAACCGCACCCTGGCCCGCATGCGCATGGAACCCGTCACCGCCGCCGACCTCGACCGGGCCACCGCCACCGGGTCCGCCGCCGAGCGGGCCGGCTCGGGCTGGCTCAAGCAGCTGCTGACCCCGACGATCCTGCTCTGGCTCACCTTCATCACGATCATGTTCGGCTTCTACTTCGTCAACAGCTGGACACCGACACTGCTGGTCGAGGAGGGCCTGTCCGAGAGCGCCGCGGTGACCGCCGGAATGGCGATCTCGATCGGCGGTACGGTCGGCTCCGTGCTCTACGGCGTCGTCGCCCGGGTGCGCACACCGCGGGTGGTACTGATCGGGTTCTCCCTGCTCTCGGCGGCGATGATGATCGTCTTCATCGTGAGCACCTCGGCCCTGTGGCTCGGGTTCGCCGTCGGTGTCGTCGTCGGCGCGCTGATCAACGGCTGCATCGCCGGCGCCTACACCGTCGGTCCGCCGCTCTACCCGGCCAACGTGCGCAGCGTCGGCATGGGCTGGGCTCTCGGGATGGGCCGCATCGGCGCCATCCTGTCCCCGACCGTCGCGGGCTTGCTCAAGGACGCCGGCGCCTCCGCGACGCAGCTCTACATCGGCGCGGCCGTGGTCGTCGCCCTCTGCGCACTCGTCCTGGTCGCCCTGCGCCGGCACGACCCCGAGTCCCGGCCCGTCGCGGCCGAGGAGGCGCTCGCCGCCTGACCTCCGTCCCTTCTCCGACTGGCCGCACCGCTGCGACCTCGCACCGGAGGCCAGGGTCGTCATCCGGCGGGCTCACCCGCACACGTCAGCGTCGTCATCACGTCCGCGTGGTGCCGGTCCACGTCAACTCACGCCTGCCCGGGCGTGCCCGCGTGGACCGGCACCACGCCTCGTCGTCCTCGCCCCTGGCCCTCGACCTCGCCGGCGTCGGCTCTCCGACGGCGTACGAGGGCCGACGGGCAGCCGGGGGACGACACGTGTCCGGTTGGCTCCGCCGGTGGAGGGCGGGTGCTACGAAGTGTTCCCATGAACGAGAGCGCGGGGCAGCGAATCGTCCCACCTGCGGCCGAGCTGGTTTCGAAGGACAGGGTGCTCGCTCTGACCGACGGAGTGGTGGCCATCGCCATGACGTTGCTCGTACTGGACATCCAGCTGCCCGAAGGGCTGGACGGGGCCCAACTGCATCAGGCCCTGGACGACGTGCAGTCCCAGGTGGGCGCCTTCGCGCTCAGCGCGGTGGTGATCGCGCTGTTCTGGCGGGCCCACCACGCGGCGCTGCGGGTCGTCGGGCCGATCGACTCGTACCTCTTCTGGCTCAACGTCACGTTCCTGCTGCTCCTGTCGTCGATTCCCTTTCCCACCAAGGTGCTCGTGGACTACGGCGACCGCTTCCTCGGCCCGGGCCTGTACGGCGCGGTCATCGGCACGACCGCGCTCGTGCTGTACGGGATGGAGCTGCGCGCCGGCCGCGCCCTCGGCACGTCCTGGCGCCGCGTGCCGTTGCCCGCGCAGGGCGTCGTGTTCCTGCTCTCCGTGGGGATCGCGCGAGTCTCACCCGCCGGTGCGATGTACAGCTGGGCCGCCGCCGTGCCGCTTTCCATGGTGGCGGCCCGGATCGCGGCCCGGGGCCGCTGACCGCCGGGCCCAGCCGCCTGCCCGACCACCGTACGGAGATCAAGGGCAACCTGACGCGGACGGGAGGCGCGCGGCCGGTCCGCCCTCGTCAGCCCGTCCGGCCGCTGCTGGCGCGGATGTCGAGGTGGTGGGGGATGACGATGTCGAGGGGCGGCACCGTTGAGGCGGGGCTGTAGATACGGTCCGCGAGGCATTGCAGGGCGCGCTCGGCGATCTGCTGCTTGTCCGGGACCACGGTGGTCAGGGACGGATTGGCGTACCGCCCGTCCTCGATCCCGTCGAACCCCACCACGGCGAGGTCCTCCGGGACCCGCACACCTCGCTCGACGGCGACATGAAGCGCGCCCAGAGCGAGTTCGTCGCTGAACGCGAAGACGGCGTCGGGCCGCTCGTCACTCTCCAGGAGGGCGGACATCGCCTCCGCTCCGTCCTTGCGGTGCAGGGTCGTCACGGACCGTTCCAGAGCGGGCTCGGGCGGCAGCCCCGCGCGCCGCAATGCTTGTCGGTAGCCGGACAGCCGTTGCCGCGCGGTCTCGTTGCGCAGGTGGGGCTGCACGCCGATCGCGGCGACGCGCCGGCGTCCGGTCGACAGCAGGTGCGTCGTGGCTTCATCGGCGGCGAGGACGTTGTCGACGGCGACGCGGTCCGCGACCCCATGGGCCTGCTGCTCGCCGAGCAGCACGACCGGCACATCCCGGGCACGGCCCGTCAGTTCCTCCGGGCCGAGGGCCCACGGGCTGATGATGAGGCCGTCGACCAGACGGCCGCCGGTTCCCTCCAGCAGCCTTCTCTCCGCCTCCCGGTCTCCGAAGGTCTGATCGATGACGACGGTCCACGAGCGCTGCTGGGCGGCTTCGACGATCATTCCGGCGAGCTCGCCGAAGTAAGGCGAGTGGAGTTCAGGAATGGCCAGGCCGATCAGCCCGGTACGGCCGGCGCGCAGGTTCCGGGCGGCGACGTTCGGACGGTACCCCAGCTCGTCCAGGGCCGACTGGACCCGCGCACGCGTCTCCTCGGCCACGGCTCCCGTGCCACTGACGACGTTGGAAACAGTGCGTGTCGATACCCCGGCGAGGGCGGCGACGTCCTTCAGACGGCTACTCACGGGCCCATCCTCCCACGCGACGATCAACGGCACCAGAATCTCGGAGGAGACTATTGCAACGTCGCATTCCACGTTGCAGCATGGTCGCAGTCATCACAGCGCGAGGAGAAGCGACATGAACGTGCAGACTTTCCCGGGCATCGACGTGCGCGAACTGGACGTCGACGTGTCCCCGGACGTGGAGGCCCTGTACAGGGACGGCATCACCGCGCGCAAGGGCGCCTTCAGCGAGGCGTGGGCGGATCGGCTGGGCGAGGACGTGAACACGGCGTTCGAGGAAGCCATGGGTCGCCCCGGCGGCGCTGTCGGACGCGGCCCCAACCGGTTCTACGTCGAGATCCACCCCGAGCAGATCAGGGGGTTCACGGAGCTGGTGGAACACCCCTGGGTACGCTCCCTGTGCGCCGCGACACTGGGGCCGGACTACCGCATCGTCGAGCTCGGATTCGACGTCCCGCTGGAGGGCGCCGTCAATCAGCCGTGGCACCGCGACTTCCCCGTCCCCGACGAAACCCGTCTCGAACGGCGCCTCACCTCGCTCGCCTTCAACGTGACCACCGTCGACACGGCCGAGGACATGGGGCCGTTCGAGATCGCGCTGGGCACTCAGTGGGACGACGGTCCCGAGTTCGAGCACGGCATGTTCCCGCCCAAGTCGCACTACGCCCGCTACCAGGAGCGAGCGGTCCGCAAGTATCCCCGGCGCGGCGACATCTCGGCCCGGACCGCCTTGACGATCCATCGCGGGACGACGAACCACTCCACCGCAACCCGCCCCGTCCTGGTCCTGGGGGTGGACGGACCGGAGGCGAACAACGGCGACCGCCACGACACCGCTGTCACCCGCGCCTACTGGGACGGGCTGCCCGCGCGGGTGCGCCGGCACCTCGACTGCCCCGTCGTGGACGAACTGACGCCCATGACGCAGAAGCACACCATCGAGGGTCTGGTCATGGGAGACGCCTGAAGTAGTCACGACGACACCGGAGATGACGCCCGCCGAGGCCGTTCACCGGCTCCACACGGGTCGGCGGGCCCCCATGGAGCGCGTTTCCCCACCCCTACGATGAGTCCGCTCGGCCATCCCATCGCAGCGAGTGGCGCCCATGCGCCCAGGAAGGACCGCACGTCATGATCCTCCCGAAGGTCCGGGACCCCCGCTTCGTGACGATCCGCCGGGGCGGGACGCTCACCGACGCGGATCACCACCTCCTCGCCCTGTGGGCCGCCTCGTGTGCGGAGCACGTCCTGCATCTCTTCGAGGCCGTCCGACCCGACGACCGGCGGCCACGCCAGGCGATCGAACACGCCCGGGCATGGGTGCGTGGCGAGGTCAGGATGATGGAGGCTCGCGCCGCGGGCGGCCACGCGATGGGTGCTGCCAGAGACCTGCGCGGGGCGGCACGGCACGCGGCGTACGCAGCCGGCCAGGCGGGGGCGGTCGCCCATGTCGCCGCTCATGAACTCGGTGCGGCCGCCTACGCGATCAAGGCCGCACGTGCGGCGGCGCCGCAGGACGAGAGTGAGACGGCGGGGCGCCTCGAGTGCCAGTGGCAGCGCGATCAGCTCCCGGAGGCCATCCGCGAGCTCGTGCGGGACGACCAGCGGCTGCGCAACGACATCTGCTGGTCGGTGTTCGACTGCTGACACCGGCCCGACCTTGCACGCCCGCTCGCGGTCGGCCCGATGAGGTGCGGTGGCCCACCTCGGTTCGGTGCGTGCCCTACCGAGGGCCCGGGAGTTCGTCGGCATAGCCGCGTCTCTCATCTGCCACCTGACTCCGGCCCGACTCTGACGACGGCACCGATTTGGCTGGATACGCCGGCCTGTCATGACCAGCTGAAAGGTGCCGCGATGAGTCAGTACTTCGACCTCGGCGTCGAAACACCGTGGAAGGACTGCCGCTTCGCACGGTTCCGCACGGTGCGGCCCTTCGGCCCTGCGCCCGCCCCACCTCCGCCCCACCTCCGCTCCGCTCCGCTCACTGAGGGAAACACCACGGCATTTCCCGAGTTGATCGAGTGATCACCGGTGTGTTCGGGAGGAGCCTTCGAGGCGACCCCGCCAGGATGCGCGCCATGCGTCTCTCTCCCTCACGGCCGCTTCGCGCGCTGCTCCCCGTCCTGAGTGCCGTCACACTGTTGTCGACCGCGGCCGTGTCAGTGGCCGCCACAGCCGAGCCCTGCGGTTCGGTCATCACCGCGCCGCTGGCCCCACGGGTGGCCGACAACGATCCGTGCCCCAGCGCCGACCCGGTCGTCTGCCGTATCCGCGTCCTGCCGATGGACCAGAAGGTCGAGGCCCAGCGAACCCGGATGCGTTACCACACCCTTCTGGAGGACATGCACCGCACCGAAGCCGCCATGCGCGAAGCCGGGGCCTCCGAAGAGGAGATCGCCGGAGAGCTCGTCGACATGCGTAACCAGGCCAAAGAGATCACCCGCGCGGGTATGACCCCGGAAGAGGTCGCGGTCCTGGAGCGGCGCAACCGCGAAAAGTACGGCAACCCCCTCGGACCCACCGCCGACCAGCTCTACGTCAAGTACGGCTCCTGGGAGAAGGTCACCGACGCATCGATGCGCACCAGCTACGCCGTCGACCGCGAGCTGAGCCTCGAATACCGTCCTTGCCCCGTCTGATCCGCGGAGGCTCACGTGCTGTGCGGCATCCGCCGTGACTGGCGCTGGTCCGGACAGCCCGTGAGAACGGCCCTGGCCGCCGCCTTCAGCGTAGGAGTCGGCCAGGGCGTCGCGGGAAGACCCGGTGCTCGAGTGAAGAAGGGCCGGTGGCCGCTCGCCCGCCCGCACCGGTGACTGCACACCGTTCTCGCCGAAGCTGGTCACACGGCTCGACGCGATGCTCCGTGACGAACCCTCTACGACCCACACCCGCCCCTCAGCCGGCGCCGGGGTCTCCAGGCGCAGCTCCGTGTCGTTCCGCCGGAGTCGCTCTCCGGCGGACCCGGACCCGCCGGCCCGTCCCTCCGACGGCCGCAATCCACAGCCTGTCGGTGACTTGCCGCGTCAGCGTGGGCACATGACTGCCCCGGTTGCATGACGAGATGGACGGAGTCGGACTCCGGACAGGCGCGCCGGAGCCTGGGCCTGAGTCAGCAGGAACCCCGTGGGGAACGCACGACTGGCCGTTCACCGAGTGGGCGCACGTCGTTCGAGTGGTTGAAAGCGAAGGGGCGGTCGTCCCGGTCTGACACACGCCGGGGCCGAGGCGGTGCTCACGGGTGGAGTTGCGGACCGGCCATACGGCGGCCATTCCGTGGGCACCCGTCTCGGCCACCCAACTGATGCAATCGTCAACTTCCGTCGCGGAGCCGCCCGTCCAGACGGTCAGGCTCGCGTCGAGCGCCTGGCGCGCTCAGCTCGCTTCAGGAGTGCCCGCAATGCCTGCGGTGCCGTCGGTGCCCTCCTCCTGGGTGATGAGGAGGACACCGACGGCGGGCTGGTCAGGTGCTCAGCGGTTGGTCCACAGGTTCCACACCCACGGCCAGGCGGAGCCCTCGGCACACTGGTAGCGGTCCCAGTGCCCACGCTCGATGCCCTGCTGGCCGGCCGTCTGGCAGCCGTTCAGGGTCATGAACTTCTCGCGGTGGACGTCGAGCCCTTCGGCTGCCTGCACCGTGGATACCCGCTGGGACGTGGAACCGGATGCCGCGACGGCCGGCGCGACCACGCTGAGGCCGAGCCCGGCCACCGTGATCGCGGTGAAAGCGGACAGTGCGATGCGTACACGCATGTTGCAGATCCTTTCGGTAGGGGTGTGAGGCCGGGCCCTGCGACATCCGCCGGCAGGCCACGACCACCGGCACGCTCACCCCTGGGGGTGATCTGCTCTCGGCCGGTACGCAGAGTTTGCACGGGAACCGGCACCTGACTCACCAAATCCCGCTTGCTTCAGAGATATCGGGATAAATACAGTCCTGACCTGCTGGGATGTACGTATCCCGGGACATGGGAACGCCGGCGGGACACATCCCCCCGGCTCCACGAAAGGGCCCCGATCTCGATGACCGGCCAACAGCCCGACCATCGTGCGGCAGCACGAGAACTGGGTGCAGCGCTGCGAAACCTCCAGCAGCAGTCGGGGCGCCCCTTGCGCAGCCTCGAAGCCGAGGTCCGTATCAGCGACTCCTCGCTGTCCCGCTACTTCCGAGGCGAAACCGTGCCGCCTTGGCCCGCGGTCAGAGACCTGTGCAGGGCGTTGAAGGCAGACCCCACTCCGTACCGGGTCCTGTGGGAAGCGACCGAAAGCACACCGCTTGACGATCACGACGCTGCGGCGAACACCAGCGCCACACTCGAGACGGCCGCCGACGACGCCGACCCGTCACGCATGCGCGGTCCGGCGTGGTGGCAGAGGTGGCACGAACTGCCCGGACCTCGCGGACGCGTGACCGGGAGAGGCGCTGTCGCCATGGTCGGCATCGCGGGCGCCGTGGTGGCCGGCGTCCTCCTGCTGCCCTCGCCAGCCACGCCAGGTGCCGACTCCCTGACGCAAGGCACCCAGGGGCCGAGACATGGGGCCGGCGGGAACAGCCACGTCGGCGTTCTGGTCCACAACGTCGAGAAGGCCTGCCAAACACCCCGTACACCCTTCTGCGCACTCTCTCTGGCCCACAGCCCTTACCGCCCCTACAACACCGCCAACTCCGCGGGTCGCGTCTGGCACCACGACCTGCTCCAGGCGACCTGCACCGTCGCCAACGGCGTCACCGTCACCGACGAGAACCACAAACACACCAGCATCTGGATCCGGATCACGCACCACAAGGAGCAGTTCTGGCTCCCTGGAATCCGCGTCCACCCCGACCACCTGACCCAGCTGACCACCGTTCTGCCCACGTGCAGCCCGTAAGCACCGGCCAACCCACCCCGCCCGCATGCAGGAGACCGCTTCGGCGCAAGGCGGGGGCTGAGGGCCGGCGGAGGGCTGCGGCAGATTGATGGCCAGGTGGGCGTCACCCCGCGCGGCGACCGGCCCGGCGGCTACGGGCGCCCTGCCGGCCTTGCCGTCGCTCCCGCACACCGCGCCGCCCCACGTGCTCGAGCACCCGCCGCTACGGATGACCGTGTCCTGAAGTCCTGGTTCATGCGGCCGGACGTGCCGCAGGGCGCCGCCGCTGGACATGTACCGCGATGACCGACCCGACGGCCGCGAGCAGCACGCCCGCCACCGCGAGGAACCAGACCGGGATTCCGCCGCCGACCGTGAGGATCCGGTCGTGGTGGACCACTTCCCGGTACGGGGTGTCGGCGGCCGCCGTCGTCAGCTCGTGGTCGCCGTCGATCCGCGACGGGGAGGGGAACGACTGCTCGATCGCGGTCAGGTACACCGGCCCATCGCCGCCCGTCAGCGCGGCAACCGCACCCTCCGGCTCGATCGGGCCGGCGAAAGTCACCTCGGGCGCCTGTCCACCGATGTCGTCGCGTGGTTCCATGCGGTGGTCGGCGAGGACGTACAGGCCGAGCGACTGGGGGGTCCTGGCGAGACGAGAGAGCCGCATGGGATAGATCAGCCGCTCGCTGGCGAAGCTGATTCGCAGCGGATCGAGCTCGCCCCGGAGCGTTGTGCCGTCCGAGTCGGGCGCGAGGCGCACCGCGACGTACTCCCACTTCTGCTCGACGTAGGGCTGCAGTTCGGCCGCGAGCCCGTCGGACAGCTCGAACCCGTTCTTCTCCAGCCAGCCGCTGAGTGCCTTCGGATCGGTGGCGGTGAGGCGTGCCACGTCGAAGGGGCCGAGTCGCTCGCGGCCGGTGACCCCGACCGCGCCGGCGCGGGGCGGTGCGGCTCCCGCGCCGTCCGAGGCGCCACCGGCGAATGGCCAGTCCTTACCGCGCGGCCAGAAGTAGTGCCGGTCCTTGTGTTCCGGGCGGGTGAGGTGTTGGAGCTCGTCGAAAAGCTCCGCGTCGCCGAGTTCGACGTCGGCGCGGCCTGGTACGGGCATGATCCAGGCGGCCCGCTCGGCAGTCCCCCGCACGGTGAAGCGCATGACGATCTCTTCCGTACGGCCGTCCCAGCGCACGGCGGACCTCTCCCGGTCCACGCCGATGTGCTGGTTCCGGTCCGGGATCATGGCTCCGCAGCCACACGCGTACGCCGGTGCGATCAGTGAGCCGAGCTGCAGCGCGAACAGCGCGACGAGCATGGCAAGAATTCTGTGTGTCCCCCGCATGCCACCTCAGACGCGGAGCACGAAGATCCGGTTCCGGCAGGTGGCACCGCCTGTGTACCCCCTTTCGCCGGGCCGGAGGGTTCAGCCGTCCCGCAGACCGCGGCCTCACCTCCGTACCGACGGCGGCGAACGGAAGAAGCACTCAGCGCGTCGCGTAATACAAGGCGTTGTGGGCGGTATCCGGCAGGTAGAGCACATCGCGGCCGTCCGAGTCCCGTCGCACCGCGAGCCGGTCCGCGCTCACACCCGGCGCGGCAGGCTGCGCGGTCCAGGCCCCGTCCGCCGACTGGGTCGCCGAGAAGACACGGTCGGTGCCCGAGGTGGTCACGTAGTAGACCCGCTTGGTGTCCGTCTCGTCCCAGGTGATGCCGAGGGCGGCCGCAGTCTGTCCGCCGGCGTACACGGTCTTGCCGGTCCAGCCGCCACCGCTCGGATAGGCGTAGTACACGCGGAAGTGACCACCGCTGTCGGCCGAGCGGTAGCGGTAGGCGATCTTCGGGGTGGAGCCGTCGAGGGTGAGCTTGGCGCTCTGTACCGCGGGGCCGGTGTACGCGTTGTCGGCGCTCCACTCCTCGCCCGTGGTGAGGTCCTGGACGACGTCGGAGGTGGCGGGCGTCACCGGGGTGGTGACGGTCGTGTTCGTACTGTCCGCGAAGGCTCCGGTCGACGGGTCGTACGACAGGTACGAGAGCTGGTGGCGGAACGCGGTGGCCGGCGCCTTGGCCCACTCGTAGAGGAGGTGCACGCGGCCGGAGGGGTCCACCGTGAGGTCGTCGGGGTACACGGAGCGGTACAGCGCGCTCGCGAAGGTCGCCACGACGCTCCAGCGGGAGTTGGCGTTGTCCCAGCGGTACAGCTTGCCGGGGCGCTGGTCGTAGCCGGTACCGACACGGGCGGCCAGATACAGGTCGCCGTTGGGGGCGGTGGTGACGACCGGGTAGGTGATGCCCACACCCTGGTCGGGCAGTTCGGACGCGTGGTCGGTGACGTTCCCGCCGGGGGCCTCGGTGCGGAAGTAGCGCCAGGAGTCGGCGTGCATCGAGGTGAAGACGTGCAGGCGACCGCTGCCGTCACGGGCGATCGACGGCTGGTTGTGGCCGTTGTCGTCGGGGAACTCGGCCTGCTGCCCGTCGTTGTTCAGCAGCGGCAGCCGGCTCCAGAGCCCGTCCGGGTCGCGCCGTGCGATGGCGGGCCGGTGCGTCGCGGCCGTCGATCCCGGCTCGTTGAAGGCGAAGTACGTGTACTGCCCGCGGCCCTTGTACGTGGCGACCGGCGTCCACCAGGCGGCCTGGTTCGACGCGTCCATCGCGTACGGGACCTTCTCGATCACCGTCGCCGCGGCGACGGCGGTCTGCGCGGTGTCGGCCCCTGCGGCCGGTGCGGGCAGGAGGAGAGCGGCCAGGGCCGCGGCCGAGGCGGTGTGGATACGTACCGTGGGGCGTCGCAAGATGAGCTCCTTCGCGGGTGCGGGTGCGGGCGTGGGAGATGACGCGGACGGCGGCGGCCCGGAGGCCGGCCGGCGCGGTCGTCGTGCGGGGTGGGGTACGGAGCAGGGCCCGGCGAGCCGTGCGGCACTCGCCGTGGCCCGGGCCGGACAAGGGGTGCGGCACTCGCCGGGCGCCCGGGCCAGGCAAAGCATGCGGCGCTCGCCGCCAGGGCCAGGGCCAGGCAGAGCGTGCCGCGCTCGCCGGGCCCGGGCCACGGCGCTCGGCTCAGCGCTTGATGAGCGCGGCGGCCTCCTCGCCGGCCTGCTTCATCGCGTCCTTCGGCTTCGCCGTGCCGACGAGGACGGCCTGCACCTGCTTGGCGACGGCCTCCTCGATCTGGGCGTTCTGTGCGAACTGCCAGAACGGGCTGCCGGTCGCGGTCTTCGTGATCTTCTCGGTCCACTCCGTGGTGAAGGTGTCCTTGGCGACCTCGGGAGCGGCCAGACCCGCGGTGGTGGACGGCGGCAGTGCACGTGCGGCGAAGTACTCGGAGGTGGTGGCCTGGTCGGTGGTGGTGTGCAGCGCGAACTCGGTCGCCGCGTCCTGCCCCTTGCCCTGCACGATCGCGATCACGCCGCCCCACAGCAGCGCCTGCGGTGTGTCACCGGCCTTGAGCACCGGACGCTCCATCGGCTGCATGGCGTCGGCCAGCGTCTTGTCCTTGGACTGGGCGGAGGTCACGCCCTTGCCGATGATCGCGTCGTCGTAGAAGGCGGCCTTGCCCTGCCCGAACAGGGCGCGGGCGTCGAAGCGGTCCACGTCGGCGGCGATCAGCTTCTCGTCGTGCAGCTTCTTGTACCAGGTGACCGCGTCGACCGAGGCGTCGTCACCTATCGTGACCTTCCCGCCGTCGAGCAGCTTGCACCCGAAGGTCTGCATCCACGGGAAAATGTCCTTGAGCTGCGCGACCTTGGTGGCGGCGGCGTACGGCACGACTCCCCCGCCGAGGCCCTTCAGCTCGCGCAGCGCCGCCTCGAACTCCTCGACGGTGGTGGGGTGCTGCTTGATACCGGCCTTCTCCAGGAGCTTGGCGTTGGCGATCACACCGATCGATCCGGTGTTCCACGGCAGCCCGTACTGCTTGCCGTCGTACACGCCGCTCTTCAGCGCCACGTCCGTGTAGCCGCCCTTGCCGGCCACCGATCCGAGGTCGACCAGCTTGCCCATCTGCGCCATCGCGGCGAGCCAGGCGATGTCGAGGTGGACCGCGCCCGTCGTCTCCCCGCCGCCCAGCTTGAGGGTGAGCTGGCTCAGGTACTCGTTGTACGGGTACGAGACCGCGCGGATCTTCGACTTCTCGGCCTTCTCCCACGCCGCGATGATCTTCTCGATCGAGGGCTTGGCGGCCTCCTCGTTGAGCGACCAGGAGGTGAAGTCGAAGTTCTTGGACTTCGGGTCGCCGCCGTTGGACGGGGAGCCGGCGCCGGACGGCGCGCAGGCGCCGAGCACACCGGCGCCCGCCACACCGAGCGCGCCGATACCGAACATGCGCAGCGCGCCGCGCCGGCTGATGCCAGAGGTGGTCATGATCTCTCCATGGGAGTGTGCGGGAGGGGAGGTACGTGAGGGCGCGGGCCGAACCTGCTGGTTCAGCTCTTGACCGAGCCGGCGGTCATGCCGCCGACGAGGTAGCGCTGCAGGAACATGAAGGCGACGATCACGGGGACCGACACCACGAGCGAGGCAGCCATCAACTGCGGCCAGGCGGTCTGGAATTCGCCGATGTAGGTGGAGACGAGCCCGGGGGGCAGGGTCTGCTTCTCCTTGTCGGCCAGGGTGAGGGCGAAGATGAAGTCGTTCCAGCCGCGTACGAAGGCGAAGAGCCCGGCGGCGATCATCCCCGGCGCGGCCAGCGGCGCCACGATGGAGTGCAGCGTCCGCCACCGGGACGCGCCATCGATGGACGCCGCTTCCAGCAGGGCGTCCGGGATGGTGTCGAAGATGCCCTTCAGCATCCAGACGCACAGCGGCATGGTGAACGTGGTGAAGGAGAGCACCAGGGCGCTGTACGTGTTGAGCATGCCGAAGCTGGAGAAGACGGTGTACAGCGTGACCAGCAGAAGCGCCTGGGGGAACATCTGGGAGGCCAGCACCAGGTGCATCAGCGACCGCCGGCCCCGGTAGCGGAACTTGGAGAACGAGTAGCCCATGTACGTGGCGACGACCACGCTCAGCACGGCGGTGATCGAGGCGACGACGAGCGAGTTGACCATGTACTTGATCAGCTGGTCGTTCTCGGCCAGGGCCGTGAAGTTGCTGAGCGTGAGATCGGTGGGTATCAGTTTCGGCGGGAACTGGAAGGTCGACTCGGGGGTGCTCAGGGCGGTGGCGAGCAGCCAGTAGACCGGCAGCAGGCCGAAGGCTCCGATGACGACGACCGCGCTCCAGGCGGCGATCCGCGAGCGCAGCAGGTCCTTGCGCATACGGCGCCGGGCGCTGTGCCCGGTCCGCGTGGCGGACGGCTGCGGCCGGTCGACGGCGGACAGCGGGGTGGAGGTGGTGGAGGTCATCAGGCGTCGCCCTTCCGCTCGGTGATCCTGAGGTAGACGGCGACGAGGAGGAGCAGGAGCAGCATCCACAGACCGCCCAGCGCGGTGGCCCGGCCGATGTCGAAGCCCTTGAAGGCGGTCTGGTAGACGGCGGTCGCGAACGTCTCGGTGGTGCCGGCGGGGCCGCCGCCGGTGAGGACGTAGATGGTGTCGAAGTGCTGGAAGTTCCAGATGAACTCCAGCAGGAGCACGATCGAGGCGACACCGCGGACCTGCGGCCAGGTGACGGCGAAGAAGCGCCGGATCGAGCCCGCCCCGTCCATCGAGGCCGCCTCGTGCAGCTCCTTGGGGACGGTCTGCAGTCCGGCCAGGAGCATCACCATCATCCAGGGGAAGCTGGCCCAGGTCTTGGTGACGATCACGGCGAGCATCGCGGTGCCGGGCCGGCCGAGCCAGGCCACGGACTCGTCGATGATTCCGGCCTCCATGAGGACGCCGTTGAGTACCCCGTAGTTCGCGTTGAAGATCCACATCCAGAGGAAGGAGACCACCACGCCCGGGATCACCCAGGGGAACAGGAACAGGCCGCGCAGGAAGCCGCTGCCCTTGAGTCCGGTGTTCAGCGCGAGCGCGAGCGCGAGGCCGATCGCGAAGGGGACGAGCGTCGCGCCGACGGTGAAGACCAGCGTCTGCTCGAGGATGGTGAGGAAGTCGCCGTCCAGCCAGTAGGTGAAGTTCTCCAGGCCGACGAACTCCCGGCCCGCAAGCCGCAGATCCTGCTTGAAGAAGCCGGTGAACAGCGCCGACAGCAGCGGGTAGAAGATGATCGCCGCGAACAGGGCGAGGCCGGGCGCCGTCAGCAGCAGGGCGAACGCACCGTTGGAGAGCCGTCCCCCGGTCCGCTCGCGGGGCGGGGGCGCCTTCTGGGGAGGTGCGGCCGTACTCATGGGTCTGTCCTCTCAAATGGTGGCGGGAGCGCCGGAGCCCTGCGTGGACGTCGTCCCTGCTGCGGTGAATACAAGTTGCAGCATGCGGGATCGTTCTCCATATCGTGCGATGGCGTCAACCCTTTTCGTCGGTGAATCGCCGATTCTGTGCAGGGCCGGCGAACACGCCCCACCTGCCACGAACTTGCACGTCGGCTCACGACGGCCAGGTCGGTGGCCGCAACCGGAACTTACAGCGAATCCCATTGGTTGAACAGTGGTTGCACAATATGGATGTGATGTACGTTCAAGGCCGCTCCGCTGCGGCGGGGAGTATCCGAGCTTCACACCAAGGAGGCCGCACCGTGCGGGAAGAAGAGGTCCATTACGACATCGCCGTGATCGGCGGCGGACTGGCGGGGACCTGCGCTGCCATCGCTGCGGCCCGGCTCGGCCGACGCGTCGCCCTGGTCAACAACCGGCCGGTCCTGGGCGGCAACGCCAGCAGCGAGATCCGCGTCTGGGTCTGCGGCGCCACCGCACACGGCGTGCACCGCTGGGCCCGCGAGACCGGGATCATGGGCGAGCTGTACACCGAGAACCAGTACCGCAACCCCGAGGGCAATCCCTACTACTGGGACCAGGTCGTCCTCGACGCCGTCCGCGCCGAACCGAACATCGACCTGTACCTCAACACCGACGTGCGCGAGGTCGACGCGAGCGGCCCCGCCGACAGCCGCGAGGTGCACTCCTGCACCGGCTGGATGATGGGCTCGGAGCGCCGCATCACCTTCCACGCGAGCCAGTTCCTCGACTGCACCGGAGACGGCCTGGTCGGCCACCTCGCCGGCGCGCGCTACCGCATCGGCCGTGAGGCGCAGGCCGAGTTCGACGAGCCCTGGGCACCGTCCGAGGCGGACCAGGCGCTGCTCGGCTCCACGACCCTCTTCCACACCAGGGACACCGGCCGGCCGGTGAAGTTCGTACCGCCCGCCTACGCCAAGGACCTGTCGACCACACCCATCCTGCGCAACCGCATCCTGCGCACGGGCGACAACGGCTGCGACTACTGGTGGATCGAGTGGGGCGGCGAACTCGACACCGTCCACGACAACGAGCGCATCCGCGACGAGCTCCAGGCCGTGATCATGGGGGTCTGGGACCACATCAAGAACTCCGGGCAGTTCCCCGACGCGGCGAACCTCACCCTGGAATGGGTCGGCAGTCTTCCCGGCAAGCGCGAGTACCGCCGCTTCCTCGGCGATCACGTCCTCACCCAGCAGGACATCCTCCAGCAGCGCCAGTTCGAGGACCGGATCGCCTTCGGCGGCTGGTCCGTCGACCTCCACCCCGTGCAGGGCATGTACGCGGAGGAGCCCGGCGCGCGGCAGCGGTACGCGGACGGCATCTTCCACATCCCCCTGCGCTCCCTCTACTCGGCGAACGTCACGAACCTGCACTTCGCCGGGCGCAACATCTCCGCCACCCACATCGCTTTCGGGGCCACCCGTGTCATGGCCACCTGCGCGACACTCGGCGAGGCCGCGGGTACCGCCGCGGCCCTGTGCGTCGCCGAGAACCTCACTCCGCGGGAACTCGCGACCAAGCGGCCGGAACTGGTGCACCGCACCCTGCTCCGCCAGGACGCCTCCGTGATAGGCCTCGCCGACGAGGACCCCGGCAACCTGGCACGCACGGCCCGTGTCACCGCCTCCTCCTGCCTGACCCGTCTGGCCGCCGAGCCCACGCAGGACGCGCCCG
This sequence comes from Streptomyces sp. NPDC002125, assembly GCF_053593715.1. Lineage (NCBI taxonomy): Bacteria > Bacillati > Actinomycetota > Actinomycetes > Kitasatosporales > Streptomycetaceae > Streptomyces > Streptomyces sp. NPDC002125. The sequence continues at coordinate 65,177 of NZ_JBSFDD010000037.1, forward strand.
GCACCCCGTATCCCCTCACCCGCGACCTCGCGCTCCTGCTGCCGGTCGACCCGGCACTCGACACGGTCGACCTGCTCGTCCACGGTGCCCCGGACGGCGGCTCCCGCGAGCTCACCGTGGAACTGTGGAGCACGGGCCGGCCGGAGAACGGGGTCCCCGCCGACCAGCTCCTCACGACCACCGTCACCGTCCCGCCCGGCGGCCCCCACTGGGTCACGGCCCGCCTCGACCACCAGCCCGCGACACCCGGGAACGCGATCCTCATCGTGCGGGCCTGCGACGGCACGGCCCTGGTCCTCCTCCCCGAACGCACCGACGGTGTCCTCGCCCTGCGCAGGAAGGCCGAGGGGGACGCGGGCGTCGACCACGACATCCCGGAGGAGGACGGCCAGCTGGTCCTGGAATGGCAGGCCCGCGGCCTGCGCCGGCAGACCTTCGCCTTCCGGGCCGCCCCCGACACCAGGGCGTTCCGGCCCGAACGAGCCGTGGGCGGGTACCAGCGTCCCTACGGCGGCCCGAACATGTGGTCCTCCGCCGGGGAGGACGAAGCCCGGTGGCTCCGCCTCGACTGGCAGGACGAGCAGGAGCTCACCGAGATTCGCCTGGTGTTCGACGACGACGTGGACGAGTACCTCAACAACCTGCACCGCCACCGCACACCGTACGAGGTCATGCCGGAGCTCGTACGCGACTACCGCGTGCAGACGTGCGACGCAGCGGGTACCTGGCACACCCTCCTGACGGTGACGGACAACCGGCGCCGCCACCGCGTACACGCGCTGGAGGCCCCGGACGGCGGTCCCGTACGAACCGGCGCCCTGCGGCTCGTGATCGACGCGACGCACGGGGCACGGCACGCGCACGTGTTCGCCTTCAAGGCGTACGGCGCCTAGCCGTACGGCGAAGGGGGCCGGGGAGGCCGGAACCCAGGCCGTGTCCACAGCGTCGGCCAAGGCGGTGTACACGTCGTTGATCAGCGTGGTGACCA
>NZ_JBSFDD010000038.1:0-64584 GCF_053593715.1 Streptomyces sp. NPDC002125
GGATCTCCCGGATGCTCTCCGTCAGATCGCGGAGCGCCCAGCTCACGTCGGTTCCCTGTTGCGTCATGTGGACTAGTCGCTCTCTGCCGGGTCATAGTGAATGAATTGCGCAAGCGCAATTCGAATTCCGGCGCAAGCGCCGGAATGGAATTCCGTAAACGGAATTCCGGAAGGGAATGCAATTCGCGCAAGCGCTCATTGCGGGCACCCGCGTAAGCGCGGTCGCCTGGGCTGGCAACAAGGGGAGGTGCATCACGTGCGGCCCTGTGTAGGGCTTGGGATTCCTGGCCACCACCCCCGCAACGGATGTGACGGACTGTCGGCCCGATCGGGTGCCGGCCTCGCCGCAGTGACGGGTTCCGCTGCGCTCCACCCTGACCACTCCCCCACCCTCGAAACTGCCCTGTCAAGCTCACCAATACCCCATCAGCATACAGGACAACCGGCCGCTTCGGGGTAGGATTCGGCCATGTATCACCCTGGGGGTGAAAGTTGGCGCGTGGGTGATGCATCACGGGTTGTGCCTGTGTAGTGTTTGGGTCCAGACATCACAACCCCGGGCCACACCATCGCGCCGGGACCTTCCATTCTGATTACGCGCGACATTCCGCGAAAAGGAGAACACGGGAAATGGCCGTGAAGTTGCGTGACCACCAGATCGAGGCCGTTGCCGCCATCGTGCGGGGCTTCGATATCCCGCCGGGCGGTATCCCCGTGAATGGCCTTCGCGGGCAGGTGCACGCTGCGTGCGGCACGGGAAAGACCATCATTGCGGCGACGTCGGCAAAGCGCATTGTCCCCAAGGGCCGCATTCTCGTCCTGGTGCCGACGCTGGACCTTCTGACCCAGACGGTGCAGGCGTGGCGCGGCGCTGGGCATTCGGGGCCAGCGGTGGCGGTGTGCAGCCTCACCGACGACCCGGAGCTGTGGAACCTCAAGGTGCGCTCCACCACGAATCCCGTGCAGCTGGCTCTGTGGCACAGCACAGGGCCGGTCACCATCTTCGGGACGTACGCCTCGCTGGGAGTCCTGGCGGAGGCTTTCGAGGGCGCCTACGGGCAGCAGCTGGCCCCGATGGACCTCACGGTGGTCGATGAGGCCCACCGGACGTCGGGCTCGATGGGTAAGGCGTGGGCCGACGTCCACAGCCAGGGCGTCATCCCCTCGCACCGCCGGCTGTACCTGACGGCCACGCCGCGGATCTGGGAGGAGCGGCTGAACCGCGAGGTCTCAGAGGGGGTGCGTGACCCGCTGCCGCGTGAGATGGCGGCCTCCATGGACGACGAGCGGGTCTTCGGGCCGGTCCTCTACAAGCTCTCGTTGGCGTCGGCCGTGTCGCGGAAGCTGCTGGCGCGGTACCAGATCATCGTCCTGGAGCTCCAGGACCCGGTCGTCACGCCTGAGCGGCTGATGGGCGAGGAGCGGCACAGCGAGAAGGTCCGCGGTGAGCGTCTCGGGGCGCTCCAGGCCGCGCTGCTGCACACGATGGCGCAGCACGACCTGTCGACGTGCATCACCTTCCACCACCGGACGATAGAGGCACAGGCGTACGCGGAGGGTCTGGAGCGCGTGGCGGCGAAGCTGCACGCGGACCAGCCCGAGAAGTACCCCGCCCGGATCTGGGCGGACTGGCTGTGCGGTGAGCACGTGCCCGAGCGCCGGCGGGGAGTCCTGGGCGGCTTCGGGTCCACCGCGCAGCGGGCCGTGCTCTCGAACTGCCGGGTCCTGGGCGAGGGCGTGGACATCCGGGCCGTGGACTCGGTGGCCCTCCTGGACCCCAAGGGCGCTCCGCACGACATCGTCCAGGCGATCGGCCGGGCACTTCGTCAGAAGCCCGGACAGGGCAAGGTTGCCTCTCTGATCGTGCCGGTATTTCTCCAGCCCGGAGAAAAGCCGGAAGACATGTTCACCTCCGGATCGTATAAGCCCCTGGTGAAGGTATTGGAGGGTCTGCGGGCTCACGACGAAGAGGCAATCGAATTGCTCGCGATTCCGCAGGAGCCTCAGAAGGACGTCGCGCAGCCGTCCGAGTACATCGGTCCGCCGCCCGAGGAAGGCGAGGATGAATCCCGTCTCCTGCTGCGTTTTGCGGCCCCGCGTGACCCGGTGATGGTCGCGGACTGGATTTCCTTCAACGTGATCGACACGGAGCGCCAGGACTGGGGGCGCGGCTGGGCGTCGCTCAAGAAGTTCGCGGATCGTGAGCTTCACGCCCGGGTTCCGTACGGGCACAAGGAGGGCGCGTACCCGCTGGGGCAGTGGGTCGCGGAGCAGCGACGGGCGTACGGGGCAGGGCAGATGACCGGCCAGCGCGCCCAGCGGCTGGAGAAGCTGGGCATGGTCTGGAGCCCGGCCGATGAGCGGTTCCAGGAGAACCTGGAGGCCGCCAAGGCGTACTACGAGCAGCACTGGACGCTGTGCGCGCCCCGGTCCGCGACGATGCTGGACCGGCCGGTGGGGCAGTGGCTGTCGAACCTGCGGCGTGCCGGTGCGCTGGAGGGTCACCCCGAGTGGAAGACGGCGCTGGAGGCCGTGGATGAGCACTGGAACCCGGCGTGGCCGGCGGAGTGGCAGAGGCACTACGCGGCGCTGCGGGAGCTGCTGACGGACGAGGAGGACCACTCCGACGTCCTGCCCGGCTTCACCGTGCACGGCATGGACGTGGGCAAGTGGCTGGCGAAGCAGCGTCAGCACACGGTCTGGGCAGGGCTGATGGACGGGCAGCGTGAGCTCCTGGAGGCGGTCGGCGTGGTGCCGCTGCCCCCGGAGCAGGCGGAGCCCGCCAAGGGCACCAAGAAGGCTGTGAGCGCCTTCGAGAAGGGCGTGGCGGCCCTGACGCAGTACAAGGCCCGCGAGGGCTCTGTGACCGTCCCCAGGGCTCATGTGGAGCGGCTGGGGGACGGGAGCGAGGTGAAGCTGGGGGTGTTCCTCAGCAACAGCAAGAGCCGCCGGGCCAAGCTGACCGCCGACAAGCTCGCCGCGCTGGCCGGCCTCGGGCTGGAGTGGGCGACGACGGAAGGGGCGGCGGCGTGATGAGCGGCGACCGCGGGGAAGAGCAGCGCGTGAAGGCGGCCGTACGGCGGCACGGCCGGGAGAGGGCCTTCGCGGAGGCGGAGCACGTCATCTCGGCTCTGCTGGCCGACCCTGGGGTGCAGCAGGCGGGGGCGCAGGTCGAGGCGGCGGAGACGGAGCTCGGCACGGAGCTGTGCGCCCGTCTCCAGCCGTTCCAGGACCGCTACGACCAAGCCGTGGCGGAGGGCGACGCGGCCGGGCTCTGCGGGGGCAAGCACGGCCGCTGGGGGCGGATCTGCGCGTTGCCCGACGGTCACGAGACCTCGATGGAGGAACCACACTGGGGCCGCACCAGCGAGGGCCGGCCGATCGCGTGGGTGGGCAGCGCACCCGACGACTGGTGAACGGCGGTGAGACCGGCGACAGGACCCCGGGGCGCGCGGGCGGCCCGGGGTCCTTCGCTGTCTGGGGCCAGGGGCACCGGCCCCAGGCTCTACACGCACTGGGGTGCGATGCCGGGGCTTCTGGGCCGCGAGCATCGCACTGGCGTGCGTGTAGGCCCTGGGATCTTCGGGGTGCTCTCCCGGCGAACTACGGGGCGGCCGGGGTCCGGGTGCAGCAGGCTGAGATGCCCCAACCATCTGACTTGGTTCGTGACGGACTTTGAAGATGCGGCCACTGTGAAGTCCTCCCGTGGGAGTTGCCGGGTGTAGCAGGCCGGGATACCCCCAACCATCTGACTTGGTTCGTGACGGACTTTGAAGTTCGCGGCGTGTCCGGCTCTCTCGGGTCCGCCGGATCGGGATGATCAGCGCATGAACGTCGAGTTGCCCGGAGTGCAGTGGGATGAGTTGTGGCTGCCGTTGCGGCCGTACGCGACGAACTGGCTGCAGGAGGGGATCCGGCGGGAGCGGCGGCCGGTGGCGATGACGCGTCGGTACGTCGAGGCGAACCCGTCGGCGATGAGCAATCTCCTCGTCGTGGACGTGGACCACTCGGATGCGGTGCTGCGGGCGGTGTCGTCGGTGGGGTCACATCCGCTGCCCAACGCAGTCGTGGAGAACCCGGTGAATGGGCACGCTCATGCGGTGTGGGCCCTGGCGGAAGCGGTGACGCGGACCGAGTACGCCCGGCGCAAGCCACTGGCCTACGCCGCCGCCGTCACCGAGGGCCTGCGCCGCGCGCTGGACGGCGATGCGGCGTACTCGGGGCTGATGACGAAGAATCCGCTGCACGCGGACTGGAGCACCGAGTGGCTCCACGGCGGACTCCACACTCTCGGCGGCCTGGAGGAGGCGCTGAGCGACCACATGCCGCCCACGCGCTGGCGGGAGACCAAGCGGTTCCGCACCAACATCACAGGGCTGGGGCGCAACTGCTCGATCTTCGAGACGGCCCGGACCTGGGCGTACCGCGAGGTACGCCACCACTTCGGCAGCCCCGATACCCTCCACACCGCCATCCACACGGAAGTGCACACCCGGAACGCCGAGTTCACGGAGCCGCTGCCGACATCTGAGGCCCGTGCGATCGCCAACAGCATCCACCGGTGGATCACGACGCGCTCCAGGATGTGGAAGGACGGTGCGGCGGTCTACGAGGCCACCTTCGTCGCCATCCAGTCCGCCCGCGGCAAGAAGAGCGGTCAGGCGCGCACCGCAGGCCGGGACGAGCGCACCGAAGCCATGCTCGAGTACATGAGGGGGAAGCCGTGACGCAGGAGCCCAGGCGTGAACGTCGCACCGCGACCGCCCGTGAGCTCGCGGACCGGTTCGGAGTGTCCGAGCGGACGGTGCAGCGCATGATCGCCGAGGAACGCACGGCGTACGAGGGCCGATCCCGGCAACGACGGGACCAGATCGTCGAACTGCACCGGCAGGGACTGAAGGGCTACGAGATCGCGCGCGAGCTGAATATTTCCAACGGTCTGGTGTCCACCCGGCTCAAAGAAGCCCGCTCGGCCGGTGTCGACCTCACCCGCTACGCCGCTGCCGGTGACACCCAGGAGCAGGGCCGGGCGTAGCGGGCCGACCGGGTCAACTCTCGGTGCGTTCCTTCTGGATCTTCTGCATCTTGCGGGCCGTGTCGATCTGCGCGCGGATCATCGTGTCGAGCAGGGCTTCCGGGTCGCCGTCGGGGCCGACGGTCGCGGCCAGCAGCGAGGCGATTTGGCTGGCGAGGACGGTGACCACGTCGGCCGTCCCCACCGGGCCGCGGACCTCGATCAGTTTGCGCACGGCGTCGTCGATGCGGTCCATGGCCTCCTCGCCCTGGAGGAGCAGCCCGAGCCGGTCGGCGAGGAACATGCGGACGACCGCCACACCGTCGGCCAGGGCGGTGTCCACGTTGAAGTCGGCGCGGGCCTTCTCCGACTCCTTGAGCACGGCCGGGATCGTGTACGTCCGCTGCTCCGGGATGAGGCCCTCCTTTCGCCACTTCGCGTACGGGATGGGGCCGACGGCGTCACGGCGTGCACGGTGTTCGTTGGTCGGGCTACCGCCCGCGGTGCGGCAGGCCCGCCCTGCGGCTGTCTTGCAGGCCGGGCATTCGAGGCGGCGCATCCAAGAGCGCACGAGATCCATCTCGGCGGCGGAGCGGAGGTGGCGTCGCCACTCGCCGCCCCACGGGATGCTGTCCGATCCGTTCTCCACGCCCATTACCCCCTGGGTCCGGTGGTGTGTGCCGTCGTCGGCGCCGTTGACGACCGTACCGGCGGTGGCGCCCCTCAACGGTCGATCGGGAGAATGCCGTTGCCGCCGGTCTCCAGCGCGTACAGCTCGTAGGGGACGGGTCCGGTCTCGGAGTCTCGGTCGGCCGTGCCGATGCGGGTGAACCCGGCTTTGACCAGAACGCGGCCGGAGGCGGGGTTGTCGGGGTGGTGCATGGCCTCCAGCCGGTTGAGGCCGGCCGTGGTGAAGGCGACGGTGACGACCTGGTGGGCGGCTTGGGTGGCGTAGCCGTTGCCCCAGGTGCCCTCGCGCAGGATGTAGCTGATGGTGCCCATGGACGGGGACCGTCGCCGCAGGGCGATCAGGCCGATCACCTCGGTTCCGTGGAGGATGCCCCAGCTCCACTGCGCGCGCGGGGTCTCGGCTGCTCGGGCGAGGCCGGTGCGGATCTTCTCGTGGGCCTGGTCGAGGGTGAGGGCCCTGCCGGTGGTGTGCCGGATGGAAGCCCCGCTGTAGATGCGGGTGAGGGCGGGTGCGTCGTCGAGGACCAGGGCGCGCAGGGTCACCATGCGGCGGTCAGCTCCTTCGCGGTGGGACGGGCGGCGGGGTCGGGTGCCAGGCACGCCGTGATGGCGTCCTCGAACGCGGGGAAGGGCCACGGCCGGACGTCGCGCAGCGCGGTGGTGGTGCCCCGGGCGATGGCGGCCAGCTTCTCCAGCCGGTCGAGGTCGTCGTCGTAGGCGACGGGGCGCTGTCCGGTCCAGCACCAGAACAGGGAGGCGCCCAGGCTCCAGATGTCGCCGGGCGGCTGTGCCTGGATGTGGGTGTCGGCGGGGGTGTCGAGGATCTGCGTGGCGAGCTCGGGGGCGGTGGTGTGGGTGAGCGCGCCCCGGTACGGGACGCGGCGGCCGTTGGCGGGGCCGCAGGCGAGGGCGTAGTCGATGACGGCGGCGTGTCCGTCGTGGGTGACCAGGGTGTTGGTCGGCTGGACGTCGGCGTGGGCCCACCCGGCGGCGTGCATGAGCGCAAGGTGCTCCGTCCAGGTACGGGCGATGCCCGCGAGCCAGGGGCGCACCGAGGCGCGGTCTCCTTCCGGGCCGCGGGCGAGGGTGAGGGCCCGCCACAGGGGCGCCCCGTCGATCCAGTTGACGGCCAGCCACCGGCCGCCGTCCCACGGCCCGGCGCTCACCCGGTAGTCGGGGTCGAGGGCGCCAGCGGCGGTGAGGCGAAGGAGGTGGTCGTCCTCCTGGGCCATCTCGGCAGCCTTGTCGCGCGCGTCGTCGCCGTCGGGGTCGTTGGTCTTCAACGCGACGGCGCGCTTGGGGCCCTGGAGTTTCCAGGCGCGGGAGCCGCGCCGGTCGCTCAGGAGCTGGATCGCGGTGGGCTCGCCGGTGTGTCCGGTGAGGAGGGCGACGGCTTCGCCGGGGGGAGCAGGTGCCTGGCCCATGTGCGGATCTCCGTCCACTCGGTGGGGATGTGCTCGAACACGTCGCGGCCGTCGTCGTCGGCCGCGGCGAGCGCGGCGGCCAGGTCGGGCGTCGCGCTCAGGAAGCGGGGGTCGCGGCGACGGACGGCGGCCCTCACGGGGAGGAACGAGGCGGGGGCGGCCGGGATCCGGTGGCCGGCCGCGGTGACTTCCTCTTCTCCCGCGTAGAACTTGCCGAACATCACCCCGACCGGGCCGTAGAGGTTCTTCAGCACCCAGTGCGGCCAGGCGAACAGGTCACGGTGCCGGGTACCGAGTACGTCGCCCAGCAGGACGATGTTCTCGCACCGCAGCAGGCCGTGCGGCCGGTTCAGCAAAGGGCGCAGCCACTCCGCGGCCTGGACGCCCGCGTGGAAGAGCTCCGCCTGAACAGCTTCGGCGTCGCCGTCGGCGCGGTAGACCGTCCAGGACGTCAGACCCCGCTGGAGGGAAGGGGCGAGGTAGGGGCAGTGGGCGGTCATCTGCCGCGCGTAGCCGCTGATGTCCACGGACCTGGGCCGGGTGGTGCTGGCCTCAACGAGGCGCAGCGCCCCGGCGGTGGGCCGGGGCGCTGCGCTGGTGCGGCTGGTGGTCACCGGCGGGCGGTCTCCGGCTGGTCCGGGGCGATGTCGCCGTCGCCGCCGGCGGGGCCGCAGTCCCATTCGGCGACCACGATGCCGCTCTCCTGGTAGCGGGCGATGGCGGCCTGGTCGACGTTGCCGTGGGTGTCGGTGAACCAGATCTCCGGCAGCGGTCCGTACGCCTCTTCGTAGGCGGTGACCCAGGCGATCGGGCCGTGGCCGTTGTTCGCGACGTGACGGATGGGTTGGCCGGCGGTCTCCTGGCACAGGGCCGCGTAGGCGGGGGTGCCGAGCTGCTCGTGCCACTCCTTGTCCACGGCCGGGGAGAACATCTCGGGTGCGCTCTGGCCGTTCCTGAAGCGTTGGCCGGTGATGGTCAGGAACCGGCGCAGCTCGGTCGTTGCGGTGCTCATGGTGGTGCCCCTCTCGGTGTCGAGTGGTGCTCGCCCCGTCCGGGTTGGAACGGGTGTGGTGCCTTGTGGTGCCGTGCGCCGCGCACCCGGGGTCGTTGGTCCCGTCCGGGTGCGCGGCGGTCTCAGGGGGTTGTGGCTGGCTCGGGGGCGGCGCTGACGAGGCGGTCCAGGCGTTCGTACAGGGCGCGTACGAGCCGGGCGTGGCGCTGGGTACAGCGCGCGGTGCCCTCCGCTGGGACGGACAGGCGTCGGTCGGCTTCCTCGAGGACGACGTCGGCGAGGACTCGGGCGGCGTGCTCTTGGGGCAGCAGGCCAGCGGCGCGGCGGACGTCGGCGGCGACGGCGCGGGCGGAGCCGGTGAGCAGCAGGGTGATCTGCTTCAGGTCCGCAGGTGGCAAGCCGGGGTCGCCGGTCCATCCCAGCACGGCTTTGACCAGACCCTTGTGGAGTTCCCGGTCCAGGGGGAGTTCCGCTTCGAGGCGTCCTTCGGGGTCGTGGAGGACCACGTGTGTGCTGCTCATCGGTGCCTCGCCGGGTCGTGGGTCGCGGGCGGCACGGTCTCGTTCGTCGGACGTCGACCGCATCCCGACCGTACGGGCGGACCCGATGCGGTAGGACTGACCGTGAGTACGGGTTTGAGTGCGCAGGGCAACCGGGGAGCAGGCCGGTATGGGCAGGCCGCGACGAACAACATTAGGAGCGGTGACCGGCTTCGTGCTGCGTCTGATCCGCGAGTCGGTCCCTTGCACGCAGGCCGCCCTGGCGGAGCTCCTGGGCGTCGACGTGGACACGCTGCAGGGCTGGGAGTCGGGACGGCGCCCGCTGGCGAACATGCGGGCCGGAGCGCTGCTGGAGCTGCGCAGACGCCTGCCGGCGCTCGGTGCGGACGTAGCGCTGGTGGTGTGGCTGGACGCGGCGATGGACGCGGACCGGATCATCGCGGCCGGGCTGGACAGCGAGGTCGGCGGGCCGCACCCGCTGGCCGGGTGGGTGCATACCCGGGACACCGCGCACATGTTGGCCTGGGCGCTGAACGGCACGGTTCCGCCGGCGCTCGCCGGACGCTTACCCCGGCCCCGGCGCGGCCCGGTCGCCGTCGCGCCGCAACTGGCGGCTGCGGACCGGGCGGTGTTCTTCGACCATCTGCGGGGCACGACCGAGGCGGCGGCCCTCCAGGGCGAAGGCGGGGCGCTGCTGCACCGCCAGGCGCTCTACCTCGCCTCGTACGACCGAGGCCCGGACGCAGCCGCGTGGACCGCGCACACCCTTCACCGGCGTCGTGACGTGCTGGCCCGGCGGGGCTGGTCGCCGCACTGGGCGGAGGCCCGCTCCACCGCCACGGCGCTCGCCCGGCTGGGAGATCCGCAGCCGCTGCTGGACTTCATCGACCGCGCCCTGGCCGACGACGACACCGCGGAGGCCGCGAACCTCAACTACTGGGCGCTGTGGCTGGGGGCGTTGGCGTTGCCGCAGCCCGACGACGCGTTCATGCGGGACCGGGACCTGTCGGGCTGGGATCCGGTGACGCTGCTGCGGGGCCTGGCCCTCGGGCTGCACCTGGCGCCCGGGTACGTCGACCTGTACGCGCACTCGCTGTGGGCGCTGCTGACGGCCTTCCCGTGGCTGCCGCAGGCCGCCGGGCCGCTCTCTGACCTGCTGCGCGAGCAGGCTGGCCAACTCCTTGACGGGACAGCGCTATCAGCGAGATCCCGGCGCGAGCTCGCCCACGTCCACTACGTTTTCGATCACAACCGCTGACACCGGAGGACCGCATGACCGACGACACCACCAGGGGTACCGCGAGCTTCATCTCCGAGATGGGTGTGCTCAAGCGCGTCGCACGGACCGGCTGGTGGTTCACCGGCAACAAGGCCCCCGAATCGGTGGCGGAGCACTCCTTCCGCGTCGGGGTGATCGGCTCCGTCCTCGCCATGATGGAAGGCGTCGATCCGGCCCGGGTCGCGTTGATGTGCCTGTTCCACGACTCCCAGGAGACGCGGATCGGGGATATCGCGCACATCGGCCGGAAGTACATCCGGGCCGCCCCGAACGGCGAGGTGACCGCCGACCAGGTCGCCAACGCCCACCCGGCCGTGCGCACCGGGGTTCAGAGCGCGGTCGACGAGTACGAGGCCGCCGAAACGCCGGAGGCGATCGTGGCCCGAGACGCCGACAAGCTCGAATGCCTGGTCCAGGCGGTGGAGTACCGGGAGCAGGGCTACAGCCTCACCCAGAACTGGATCGACACCAGCCTCGCCTCGCTCAAGACCCCGTCCGCGAAAGCCCTGGCCGACGCCGCGCTGAGCATGGACTCACTCCAGTGGCAGAAGAACTTCCTGCCCTAACCGGCCCCGGCGCGGTCCGTGACGCCGGGGCCGGGCACGTCATTGACCCGTACGGCTCCATCAAGCCGGGCCCCGGGATGTCATGGCTGATCCCCCGGGGCCCGTGGTGTGTCCGACTCGGGGTCAGCTCTCGTTGTCGTCCGGGTCGGTGAGCCAGTTGACGACGTCGGCGTTGGTCATCAGGACCGCCTGCGTTTCGTGGGTGGTGTCCTGCTGGACGACGTGGAAGCGGCCCGGGTGCGGGCTCTGCTTCGGGGCGGGGCCGGCCATCGGGGCGAGGCGCTGCCAGGTGTCGGCCGTGAACCGCGCCAGGATCACCGTGGCGAACAGCTCGCGAGCGGCCCCTTCGAGGACGGTGGCCTGGGGCCGTCCGTCGAAGATGACGTGGATGCGGGCCGCGCGTCCCACCCAGAGGGCTTCCTCGAGGGCGGCGATGGCGGGGGACGTCTTCGGGTCGTCCTTCTGCCGGAAGGTCTCCCAGTAGCGGGCGAGGTGGCGCAGCGTGGTGTTGGCCTCGTCGACCGCGACGATCAGGCGCGGCACGTCGTCCAGGTCGCCTTCGAGGTCGAGGCGGCGCTCCAGCTCGGAGGCGAGGTGGACCAGGGCGTCGTGGATGCCGGCGATGTTGCCGCGGTGGGTCACCGTGGGCAGGGACTTCGCCCACAGGTGGGAGATCCGCTTGGGGTCGAGGACCAGGGCGTGGGCGCCCTGGTGCAGGAACTGGGCGGTCAGGGAGCGCAGCATCGTGGTGCTGCCGCCGCCGGTGGCGGTGCAGACCAGGACGTGCGGGGATTCGGCGTCCAGGTCGACGGCGATGGCCCGCCCGGTGGTGCTGATGCCGATGAGCGCGGTCCCTTCGGGCAGCGCCTCTATCTGCTCGCGCAGGCCGGGGTCGGTGAAGTGCAGCACCTGCGGGAGCGCGGTGGTGTTCGTCATGGTGCGGTGTTCCTTTTCTGTGCGGTGCCTGGTGAACCGGGCGTTCTCCAGGACGAGGGGGATCGTGTCGGCGAAACCGGACAGGGCCCGGTCCGGCCGATTCGGCATCAGCCCTCTTCGCTCTGCGGGGCGGCGGCCCACGCCGCGGCTTCGGTCTCGCTCAGAAGCAGGACCTGCGTGGGGTGCGCGGTGGAGCGCTGCACGGCGTGGAAGCGGCCCGGGTGGGCGCTTCCCTTCGGGACGGTGGCGACCTGCGGGGCGGCCTGGCTCCAGGTGCGGGCGGTGACCCGTCCCAGGAGCACGGTGGAGAAGTGCTCGCGTCCCAGCGCGGCGCTGAAGCTCTGGGCACCGGCGAGGATGTGGATGCGGACCTCGCGCCCGGCGAAGAGGAGCTCCTCGTACGCATTCACGGCCGGGGACGTCTTCGGGTCGCCCGCCTGGCGGACCTTTTCCCAGTGGCGGGCCAGCTGCCGCAGGGTGTGGCCGGCGGACTCGAACACCACCGTCAGCCGGGGCAGGTCTTCGGTGTCACCGTGCTCGTCGGCGTGGTCGATGCGGCGCTTCAGTTCGGCGCTCAGGCCGAGAAGGGCGTCGTGGATGTCGTCGATGTCGCGGCGGTAGGTCACCGTCGGCAGGGCGCGCGCCCACGACTGGGAGATGCGCTTGAAGTCGAGGACCAGGACATGCCCGCCGTTGTGCAGGAGCTGGGCGGTCAGGGTGCGCAGGGCGGTGGAGGTGCCGCCGCCCGAGGCGGAGTAGACCAGGACGTGCGGCGATTCGTTGTCCAGGTCGACGCAGACCGGCTGCCCGTCGGTGCCGAGGCCGATGAGGACCTGGGAGGCGGGCAGCGCTTCCAGCTGCTCGCGGACGCCCGGGTCGGTGAGGCGCAGCTGCTGCGGGAGGGTGCTCTTCTGGGTGGTCTTCCACATGGTGGCGGTGTTCCTTTTCCGTGCTGTGCCCGGTGAACCGGACGTTCTCCGGGGCGAGGGGGCGTGTCGGCTGGAGCGGACAGGGCCGTTCAGTCGAGGTCGGTGGTGCCGGTGGCGGCGCGGGGCCGGTTGCGTGCCCAGTGCTTGAGGTCACCGGCGCGGTAGAGGAGTTCGGTGCCGCGCTTGTCGACCGGCTTGGGGAAGGTGCGGTCGTTGGCGCGGGCGTAGCGCAGGGCTGCGACGGTGATGTCCGGCAGGTGGTGCTGGTGGGCCTCGCGCAGTCCCACCGCCTGGTCGTCGTCGACCGCGGCCGGGTTCGCCGGCGGCGTCGCCGCGGTGGTGCCGGGGTCGGCGGCCGGGGGCTTGGTGTTCCAGGCGTCGGCGAGGACGTCGACGTCGGCGGCCTGCGCCGGATCGGGGGTGGTGGGCGAGAGGGCCGGGTCGCTCCAGGCGTCGGCCAGGGAGTCGGCGGGCGGGACGGCGGGCTTGTGCAGCACCGCCGGGCCCGGCTGCGCGGGGAGGCCCGCGTGCTGCGGTTCGGTGGCGGCCTTGCCGGTGCTGGCCCACTCGCGGGCTTCGGCCTCGGTGAAGAAGAGGATCTGCGTCTCGCGCGCGGACCCGCCGCTGACGACCTGGGCGCGGCCGTGGTGCTTCGTGGACTTCGGCGCGGGATGGACCTCTGGGGCGAGCATCCGCCAGGCGTTGACGCTGTAGCGGGCAAGGATGCGGGTGGAGAACTGCTCGCGGACCTCCGGGCCCCCGAGGGCGCGGGCGGTCGCGGACTGGGCGACCAGGAGGACGTGCATGCGCAGCTGGCGGCCCATGTAGAGGATCTCGTTGAGCGCGTCGATGGCCGGGGAGACCTTCGGGTCGCCGGACTCGCGGATCTTCTCCCAGTACCGGGCCAGCTGCTTCATCGTCGCGTTGACCTCCTCGAGGAGGATCAGCAACCGGGGGCCGATGGCCTTGGGGTCGGCGCCGATGCCCAGTTCGTCGGCGACCCGGGTGCGGCGCCGCCCCTCCATGCCGAGCGCGATGAGCTGGTCGTGGATGTCGGCGATGTCGGCGCAGTAGGTGACGTTCGGAACCCCGCGCGCCCACGGGTGAGAGATCCGCTTGGTGTCGAGGACGAAGACGTGGCTGCCGTGGTGGAGCATCTGGCAGGCGATACAGCGCAGGGTCACCGACTTGCCGCCGCCGGTGGAGGCGTTGACCAGGATGTGCGGGGATTCGGCGTCCAGGTCGACGGAGACGATCCCCCCGCCGGCACCGAACCCGATGATGGGCGCGGACTCCTTGGCCTTGGCCACCAGCTCCCGCGTCTTGGGGTCCTTGAAGAGCGCCTTCGCCGGGGGCTTGCGGGTCTTCTTCACCAGCACGTACGGCTTACGGCCCTCGGGGTGCCAGGAGAAGCTCACGCCCTCCAGGGCGAGCTTCTGGGTGATGAGGTCGGCGACGACCTCACGGGAGAAGCCCAGCTGACGGGGCAGGTCGATGCGTATCTCCGCGTCGTCGTCGGAGAAGTTCTTCGGGACGTGGAGATAGCGCCGCGGCTCGGTCTGCTCCGCCAGCCCGAGCGGCCGGTGGAGAGCGTCGTGCAGCGGACCGACCCACTCCCGCATCAGCTCCCGGCGCTCACGGGTCAGCACCATGTACGCCGCGCTGCCCACGGTCAGGACGGAGGCCGCGCCGATCCCGCCGGCCTCCAGCGCAGCGAGCGCCTGGTCCCTGCTCTCCCACAGCTCCTGGACGGTCTCCACGGTGGCGTCCAGGTCCTGGGTGGACAGGTAGCCGGTCTCCGCGACGCCCGCACCGAGGGCGAGGCGGAAGGACAGGCGGCGCCACCCGGGCTTGTAGGAGCGGCGCCGGACCTTGCCCTCCACCTTCGGCAGGACCCGGGTGCCCGAGCGCCAGAACGTGGCGTCGGTCCGCTTCACGCCGTCCAGGTCCCGGCCGGCCAACACCCTGCCGATCCCGAACACGAGGGATTCGGCGTCCTTCTCCACCTGCTTGTCGAACTTCGTCTGCGCCACGGCTGTCCGGCCCTTCGTTCTGGTTGTGCTTGCGGGCGTGACGGTGTCGCGAAAAGCGGACACCGACGCTCAGGCGCAGAACGTAGAACGGTTCACCTGTGGATAAAGGCCGCGAACCAGGAGATAAAACCATCCCGAACTGGGGCAGGCTGCGACGCACTGACCCGTCAGGCATCGCGCGGCCCTGAAATTCTTCGCGTTCCGAACCGGAGGAGGTCACGGATCGGGAGTCGCCAACTCACTCAGTGGCTACGGTGGCTGGATGTCCTTTGACGAAGGGTTCGGGTTCGACATGGCGCAGACCGACGCACCGAGCGGAGTGATCGTCAACGCACTGCGCTGGGAGATCCTCAACGACTGGATTCAGTACCAGCACGACGACAAGTTCGAGGACAAGACCGCCGAGATGTCGTACTGGTGGGGCTTCGTGAAGCGCGACACCGGCTTCGAGTCACTGAAATGCCTCTGGGCCAAGCACGAAAGCAACTACCCCATGTTCGCCGAGGCCATCTGGCTCCTGCACCGGGAGTTCAGCGAGGGCGCCGGGGCAGACCACCACCCGCTCTTCGCGAACGTTCCCCCGATCCCGGCCGAAGTCCTGTTCCAGAAGATCGCCAGCTGTTCCGCTCCGGTGCACCGCTCGCTCACCGAGGAACAAATGGTCGCGATCCTGCGCAAGGCGCCGCAGGACTACAGCCGCATGTCGTAGCGCCTCGTCTGACCCGCGTGGGTCAGGGTGTGTCGCCGGAGTAGTGGAAGCGGCACACGACACCCGGGCCGCCCGGCGGGCGCGGCTCGCCGGGGAGCGGGTCGTACAGCGCCCGACCGCCGGGCCAGCGCCCCAGCTCGGTCATCAGGGCGACGCCGTCCTCGATCTCTTCCGGCCGCCAACCCGTGATGTCGAGCAGTAGTCCGTCCAGCGGCCCGCCGACCAGAACGGCGTACGTCTGGTGCGGGAGCGGTCCCGGGTTGGGGGCGTCGTGGTCGTGGCCGTACACCCGGCCGCGCAGCAGCTGCTCGTCATCGGCGTTCATCCGACCAGCCTCCCAGCCACCCCCGACAGCGGAAGGCCGGCGGCGCCCCATAGTCCGGCCCCTCCCGCCCCACGGGAGGAGCCGGAGGGACCCTCCCTCGGGGCGGGCGTCAGGCGCAGGGCAGACGGTCGGGGACGGGCCAGTCGATGCGCACCCCGCGACGGATCAGCGCGGTGATGCTGTCGACCTGGCAGGCGGGCGGCTGCTCCTGGGTGAAGCGGCGCAGCGCCCGGTGCACGCCGTAGCGCAGTTGGGCGTCGGTCATCCTGGGCGCCTGCTCCTGGAGCTCGTCGAGAAGCCGCCCGGCGCGGGCCGCGCGGGACAGCGCGGCGTCGGCGAGCGGTCCTTCGGCGAAGCCGTTGCGTACGGACAGGCCGGGCTCGATGAAGGTCATGGTGGCGATCCTTTCCGCCCGGCCGCGCTGGTCTCCCGGTTGGAGACGCGGTCGCGGGACCGAGCGGGCGGGAACGTAGAGCACCGAGTTCGTTAGCGTCGCGTCCTGGCCGCCGGCCCCGGGCGGGAGCAGACCTCTACCCCACGGCTACTGCGTGGGAAAGAGGTGTCGTCGGCGCGGACAGGCTTGCCCACGGGGTCTGACCAGGGACAACGGGCGGTGTCCGTTTTGCCGGGCTCCCACTCCCGGTCACACCTTCGGTCCCCCGCCGTGAGCAACCCTCCGGGCAACTGTCCAGCCCCCTTCCGGTGCAACCCTCTCCGCGGCCGCCACCGGCCGGGGGAGGCGCGGCGTGGGCCAGGTCGGCTCCCACCGCCAGGACGCCCACCGCTCCGCCTGCGCGAAGATCCCGGAGCATTCGGTGAGCATCGCCAGGACCTCGCCGCGGGCGGCGTCGACGGCCCGGTGCTCGGTTTCGGAGACGATGCCGAGGCGTCGCACGTGGGCGTACTCGTCTTCGTCCTTCCACTCCCAGCCGGTGAGGTCGGGCGCGACGACCAGGTCCACGGTGAGGTCGAGGGTGTCGAACCCGTCCTCGGTGCGGCGGGTGGGGTGCTCGAAGTTGACGTACCAGTTCCGCAGCCTGCGCCCGCCGCCGCTGTCGGGGACGAAGAAGGCGTTGATGCTGAACCAGGACGTGGGCGGCTTCCACAGCAGCAGGTCGGTCTCCTGCCACATCCCGGCCGCGAGTTCCCACTCCCCCGTTGCCATCGCGTCGAATGCCTCCGTGCGCACCGCGCGGTCCCCCTGCGCGCGGGCCTGCGCGTACAGAGCGGGCCACCGGGCCTGCGCTCCGGGCGTGCAGGCGGTCACCAGCGCCTCGCCGGTGTCGTCGACGACCCGCACGGCCAGCTCGCTCCACACCCTGCCCGACCGGTGCACGTCCCGCCGTACGACCGTCTGGCCCGTCTCGAATCCGCGCACCGCGTCCCCTTCTCCGGTCCGGGGCCGTGGTGGCCGGCCCGGCTTGCCCACCTCAGCCTGTCCCGGCCGGGTGGGCAAGCCTCCATCCGAGGGGGGCTTGCCCACGCTCCCAGGGCTTGCCCAGGCTGCCCTTGGGCTTGCCCGCGTCTACCGGCGGCGGCCGAACAGGCCGCGGTTCTTCTTTACCTCCGCTTCGGCCGCCTCCCGGGCGGCCTCCGCCTGCTGGCGAAGCTGCTCCTGCTCCTGGCGCTCACGTTCGTCGGCTTTCGCCTGCTGCTCCGCTGCAACCGCCCGGCTCTGGCAGTCCTCGCACAGGTGCTTGTGCGACTCAGGGTTGCGGGTGTACCCGACCGCTTGCCACCGGTCGTCGGTGAACTTCGCCCCGCACTCCGCACACGTCGGCCGCCGCGCCTCCCGCTCTGCAGCTCGCTCTTCCTCGCGGCGTCGCTCCTCTTCTCTGGCGGCCTGGCGGCGGCGGGCGAGGTAGGTGTCCCGGCGGCGGTTGCCGATCGCGTCCCGCAGCGGCTCCAGGCGGTCGCGGTCGCGGCCGTAGCGCCAGAACGCGGGCCCGGCCGGGCCGTGCTCGCGCAGCAGCTCCAGGGTGGTCGCCACGACGGGGATGCAGCCGTCGTAGGAGTGGTAGCCGCGCTCCTTGTACCACCGGCCCTGCCAGTGGGAGCGGGTCAGGTCGGCGACCCTTTCCATCTGATTCTTCGCGGACCGCTTGCCGCCCTGATGGAAGACGAGCAGGACCGGCGGGTGCACCCGCTCGTACTCCTCCCACGGGGGCGCGGACCAGCGGGTGCGCCACATCGGCTTCTCTTTGCCGTCGGTGTCCTTCTCCTGCCGGCGGAAGAACCGCATGTACTTGTCGAACTTCCGGGCGATGAGGACGGCTTCCTCGGTGCAGTTGTCGACCTCGATGAACAGCAGCGGCACCCCGGCCTCCGGGGCGATCAGGACGACGTCGGCCCGCGCGCTGCCGATCGCGGGGTTCTTCCAGGTGCCCTTCACCGGCAGCGCGACCTCGGTGGCGTACGAGGTGAGGGTGCCGATCCCTTCGGGTGCGTCGACGGCGGCCTGCGCGGCGGCGACCGCTTCGACCGGCTGACCCACGAGCAGGTCGAGGTCGGGCTTCGGGCGGATCAGCGCGATGACCGTCTCGTTCACCGTCATCGGATGGGAAGCCCCCGAGCGGCCGGCGCTCTTGGGCATGCCGCCCATCTCCTCCGGCTCACGGTCCAGGTCGAGTCCGGCGGCAGCCAGCCCGGCCGCGGTGAGGATGCGGACCTCTTCATTGCCGCGCGTGCGGCCGCCGTCTATGAGCAGGCCGTGGCGCCGCAGATCGTTCGCCGCCCCGCGATGGGACGCGGTCCGCGCTTCCTTCCGCGTGGCCGGCGTCTTCTTGAGGGTGTGCCGGTAGCTCAGGTGCGGCGAGGCGAGGCGCTGTATCTGATCGGCGGTCGCGACCTTGAGCACTCCGAGCACGGACAGCACGTCCGCGCGCAGGTCGTTGGTCGATCCCGCCTCGTTCGTCTTCCTCTTCCCCGCCATCAGGCTCGCCCTCCCCGCAGCGGCGTCCGCACGGCGGCCGGGGGCGTGTTCCGCGTCGTCACGGGCGTCGGCCCCCCGGACCCGATGATCTCCTCCCCTGCCTTTTCTTTCAGGTTCAGTAGTAGAGAAGAGGGTTGTGACAATCCGGAGAGGGCGTGAAAACCGGCTCTGACAAGGGGAAATGCCGGTTGGCCGGACGTCGGGCACGGAAGTGGCTTCGGAAGTGGGAACGCAAGCGGCGGTGGCAGGAGCTCACCGGGGCTTACCCACCTCTGCGGGCCGGTCGCGGACGCCTCCGACGGGGCGACGCTCTCGCGATGTGCAGAGCTCCATCCTGCCCTGTCGGCACCGATGCAGGAAGGGACGGCCGGAGACAGCGCAGGGGCGGGTGCAGGCACGAGGACCTCGTTCCTCCCGGCCGGGCCGGGGTCGGCAGCGTTCATCCGTCCCACGCGCATCTGTCTCGCGTGCGGGACGGATGCCACCCTGCTCGATCACCCCTTGTCCGCCGTCCGACGCTCCACCCGACCGGCGTCCGCTTTCAATGGGTTGAGGCTTGCGCAACCGATTTGCCCGTGGCCGACGCCACACCGCCCGGCCGAAGGTCAGCGGGCGAGCTGGCTGCCGAACGGAAGAGCGTCCAGGGGACGGAGATTTCTCCTCCCCCGGGCGCTGTCCCGTTCGGGCGGGATGCCGCAGGTAGCGAACGTGGTCAAGGAGCGATGCGTGCCACCCGGGGCCGCTATCCAACCCGGTCAAGGAGCGATACACCCTCCTGCACTGGCCCGGCATCCGGTGCACAGCATCGGATGCTGTGCACTCCCCATCGCGATGTCGTGCACTCCCGAGGCGATGCAGGGCACTCCCACCGCGATGTCGCGCATCGGATGCGGTGCATCGTCCGGACATCGGATGCGGTGGCGGACATCGGGTGCGCTCCACTCCGCACGATGTCGTGCACTCCCGGGCCGGTGGTGCGCATCGAGGTGCGCGCGCCGTGCACCGTCGGTGGGGCGGTTCGCGGCCGGGTGCGGTCTGGTGCGCACACCGCCGGCGCGGCCGCGGGGATGGTGCGCGCACCAACCGTCCCGGGGTGCGCATCGCGGCGCGCGGCGCGCTTCCGGGCAGGCGCGCGAGGACTCCGCCGCAAGGGCCGGATCAAGCGAAGTCCCTATATCACATACCCCCTTGACTTCCGTCCCGCCGAAGTCCCAAATGCGCGTTATGGAACGGCTGACTGTTCGGCACGTCACATGGAATCGGCGCGAGAGCGGTCCTGGTGCGCGGACTTCGGGGTGGCGGCCAAGTGGTGCGCACCGGCTCGGACAGACGTTGCGCTGGGTGCGCGCGCCGAGGTGCGGTGCGCACGCCAGGGCCCACCGGTGCGCGCATCATCACCTTGGTGCGCGCACCACGGTGCGGTGGTCGGCGAGTGCGGCGCACCACGATGCGCGCCGGTGCGGTAGCCGGGAGTGGACGACATCGTCGGAGCGCACCGGTGCGCACGATGCCGTGCATCGTCAGCGCCGGTGGGCGCGATGCAGTGCACCGACGACATCGAGTAGGTGCACCGGGTGTCGGGATGTTCCACTCCCCCACCGGCCGGTGCTCCCGGGAATGGAGTCCACTGCCACCCGGTGGACATCGCGATGGAGTCCACTCCCACCCGATGCGCGCCACGATGGGCTCCACCCTCCGGGCAGTACATCGCCGGGCCGCACCCGCGGTCGCGCGGTCCGGCCTTCCGAGTCGCACCCGCGCGGGAACCCTCAGTGGTTCGGGCTCGCTCCCCTGCCCTGATCGGGCTGCGTGGTGTGGTGCTGCTGCTGGCGGGCGGGGTCGGCCGCTTCCTCGGCTGGCTGCTTCGGCTGCGGTCTGTCCGCGATGATGCGGCTCCGGGCTTCGGAGGCCGCCGTGAAGGCAGCCAGCCGGGCGAGGTTCTTCGGTGTGTACAGCCACGTCTCAGGGTCGGTCGTACGGCCCTCCAGGTACTCCTCGGGCATCGCGGCCTGCTGATGAACGTGCACGGCGGCGGCCTGCTGCGCCGGCGTGAGGGCGGCGTCCCGGTCCGGGTGGTCGACGGCGTGCGGCGCCGCCTGGTCGTGGTTCTGGTCATCAGCACGCGCGGTGGCCGATGCCGTCGCGGCGGGCGCTCCGTCCCGCGTGGAGGAAAGGATCCGGGCGTCGCGGATGGCGTTCTGCAGGGCGAGACTGGCGACCCGGGCGCGCTCGTACCGGGACGACTCCCGCGGCGGCTTGCCATCGGTGCCGGCTATCCACCAGCGGTGCGGCCAGGCGAAGTCGGCGGTGTAGGTGAGCCGGTCCGGGGATGGGGCCCGGCGGCCCTTCTGCTCCACGGTGAGCTGCCGGGAGTGCCGGGACAGGGCCGCGTCCGCGATGTAGTCGTCCAGGCCGCGTGTGAACGCCCGGCCGCGCAGGGTCTCCAGCAGGTGCCGGCGGGCTTCGGCCAGGACATGGCGGCGGGCGAAGGCGTTGCGGACGGTGTAGACGATGGCGGCGACGTCGACGGCGGCGAGCGCGGTGTCCACCACCGGGCCCACCCGGGCCCGGATCGCCTTCCCGGCCGCACGGCACCGCTCCAGCAGCCCGTCGACCATCGCCTGCCCGAACCGCAGGATCGCGGAGGCGCGCCACCACGCGCGCAGCTGCTCCAAGGGCTTGGGGTTCTTCTTCTCCCGGCGGGTGTCCTGCGCCGCCCACCAGCCCAGGCCGCTGCGGCCGCGCTCGCCGGGC
This sequence comes from Streptomyces sp. NPDC002125, assembly GCF_053593715.1. NCBI lineage: Bacteria > Bacillati > Actinomycetota > Actinomycetes > Kitasatosporales > Streptomycetaceae > Streptomyces > Streptomyces sp. NPDC002125. The sequence goes on from NZ_JBSFDD010000038.1 coordinate 21,104, forward strand.
AGCCGCTTGTGCTTCTTGACGTACTTGTCGGTGATGCGCTCCAGCACCGGCGCCATCTGCTCGCGGCGGGTGGCCGACCAGTCGATGAGCTCGGAGTCGACGCCCGCTATCTCCATGACGGGGCGCAGGCCGGGCGTCACCTCCCGGGGCACGGTCGCCAGCCCGAGCTCCTCACACACCTCGGTCGTCATCGTGAGGGTGTAGAGCGTCCCGGCGGCAACCACATTCTGGAAGAGACGGACCGTGTCCAGCGCGTACCAGGAGCCGTCCGGGCGCTGCGCCCGGTTGAGGACCAGACAGTGGTCGTGGAGCAGAGGAAAACCGTCGCGGTTGTCGAAATGCCGCCAGGCCGCGACCACCAGGCCCGGTGCCTTCGCGCGCTGACGACCCGACGACCACCGAGTCTCCGCGACTTCGTCCTCGAGCCAGCGCAGCGCGGTGTCGATGGCCCGCTCGTGGGCCCGCTCGATGACCCGCCGGGTGTGGTCGTCTCCCAGCGCCCACAGCACGATCAGGGACGCCTGCGCCCGGAAGGTGAAGTCCAGCGCGAACAAGGGGGTCGCCTTGCGTCGCTCGATCTCTTCGACCGGCTGCCCGAGCACGGTGGCCAGCCGGGCCGTCTCAGGGTCGGCCCCGTCGTCCAGGAGCTCGCGCTCGATCCGGTCGGCATCCGGGTGCCGAAGCTGCCCAAAGACCAGCTCCATCTGCCGCTCAGTCACCGTCTGCCCGGCGGCCAGCCCGAGCGCGGCCAATCCGCGCCCCATCCACACCCCGGGCGGTAGCCCGGCCTTCTCCAGGGCGCCCTTCAGGGACTGGCCGACCGGACGGCGGCCGTCCCCGAAGGCGACACCGCGTACGTAGTAGCGCCAGGAATTTCGCTTCTGGACCTTCGCAACACTCAGCATCCCAGCAGCGAACACGGCCCTGACCTGCAAAAACAGTCCGATCCCGTGAGGCGGGAGGGTTCACCGGAACTTCACGGCCGATCCCGCCCGACGGGCATCCGCGGCGACGTCATGCCCGCCAGGCGAACCCCCGCCCGAGGCCAGGCAAATGCTGCGCGACAACCAGCCCCACACGCCTCACACCCCCCGAAAAACACCAGTAGACGACCCCACCGTCAACCAGCGCGCATACACGTACCGCTCCCCCACCCGACCCGTCGGCAGAGCCGATTCCGCCAAAAGACAGGGGACTTCCCCAATTGGGGAAGTCCCGCCCTACAGACGGCATCGACGTCGGCCTCAGCCCTCACTCCTGGCACTTTCACGCGTGAAACCGAGGCGGTCTTCCGGCCGGAGCTGAACGTCAGCGGACCACCACTGGAGGGTGGTGGGCCGCTGACGTGTCCGGCGAAGCTCTGCGGAAGTGTGCCACTGTGACACAGTTCCGGAGTCGCTGCGCGGGCCCGAAACTGTGCCACTGTGGCACGTTTTCTGGAGCGTCAGTCGATGGTGATGCCTGCCTCTTCCAGGGCTGCGGTCAGGGTCCGTGCCAGCAAGAGGACCTTCTCCGGGTCCTCCTTCACGGCCAGTCGCACAGTGTCCGGGACGAGGATCTTGACGGCCTTTTCGACTTCCGCGCCGGGGTTGGCCTGAGTCAGGGCCGGCTTCTCGTCTTCGTCGTCCTCCGCCCTGACCACGAGGCCGCAGAGAGTCACAGCCTTGGTCAGTTCGTCGGGCGAGGGCACGACCCCCTTCTTGGTTGCCCAGGCGGTCCCCCAGACCTTGAGCACGCTGTCCTCGCCGTGCTGCCGCCGTACCGGGTGCAGCACCTGAGTCTGTCGCGACGACAGGTCACCGACTGGGTGATCGGCCTTTGCGAGGATGTTCAGCAGGGGGATGACGCGGGTGATCCGGTAGCCGCTGGAGCGGGAGATGCCGTGCTGCTCCTGGCAGTAACGATTGAAGCTCCGGTACGGCTTTCCGTTGTTGTCCTTCAGGTGCTTGTAGAGCTTGTTCTCGTGGACCCACACGAAGTAGGGCCCCGCCTCATCGAGGAACGCAGCCATGGCCTTGTCCGCGGCGTCCCGCCATTTGACCTTGGCGTCGTGGATCGCTCGCTCGCACACGACGAGCTGCTCGGTGGCCTTCGCCTTCGGGTCGGGGAGACCGGTTCCAAGTCGCGCCGCCGGCACCTTGGTGTTCTTGGCGTTGGCAGGGGCTTCCTTCCCCTCGGAGGGCTTGCTGCCGTTCGCTTCTTCGGCTGGGGCCTCTGTGCCGTCGGCGTGCGGGGAAGTGGCGGGGCTGGAGTCGTCAAGGCTGAAATCGGCAAGGCGGGCCATCAGGCTGCGACCTCCAGAGTCTCCACCAGGTTGAGGTAGTGCCCCAGGTCCTTCGGGCATGTCTCCATGGCGTCCTCGTAATCCACGAGGTCGGGCACTTCTGAGCCCAGCAGGTCGTAGCCGGCGCCACGGACCAGGTCGCGTGCGGCTTCATTGTGGGAGCCGCGGGCGTTCTTGACCCGGGTGAAGACCACGTACGCGTCGATCTCGGCGATGCGGTCCCTGGCGGCCGACAGGGCGCCATCGAGCGAGCCCTTGATGCGGCGCATCTCGGCTTTCCGCGGCGAGGTGACGAAGAGGACCTGGTCGCAGACGGCTACGGCGGATCCGAAGATGTCGCTGGACTCGCCGCCGCAGTCGATCACCACGACGTCATAGCCGTCCGTGTCGTCGAGGACGCGCTGGCCGACACGAGCGTGGGGCCAGGTCTCGATGTCGAAGGGCAGCGGGTCACCCTTCTTCTTGGCCAGGCGGTGCCAGTCGTACGCGGTCTGCGACAGCGGGTCAGCGTCGACCAGGAGGACACGCAGGCCGTAATGCACGGCGTAGACCAAGGCGACGAAGACGCTCATGGTGGACTTGCCGACCCCGCCCTTGAGGCCGCCGACAGCGATGACCTTCTTCTTGCCGGGGCGTAGCCAGACGAGCTTGGCGCGGGCCTGCGTCTGGGCCTCGCTCAGTGCCTCCGAGCGGGGGATACTCTCAGGGTTAGTGGTCGTCATTCTCTTCCTCGCGGTTGATCGTGATGGCGGCCCTAACGGGGCCCCGTCTGGCAGAAGACGGGGCGTCCGTGTTTCCGGCCGGGTTGAGCGTAGCGCCGCCGCTGCGGCGTGCAGCTCGTTCGTCAACGTGGCGCGAGGCGTCCAACCAACCCCTGAAACACAAAAAGGCCCCGTCTCCCGGCAGTTGCCGGGAGACGGGGCCTTCTTGGGGGACTCACTTTGCCCAGGTCGCGGGCGCTCCGTCGTCAGGGTTGGGGATGTCGGCTGCGGTCACCAGGGCGGCGGGGTGCCGCAAGGCGGTGATCGGGACAGCGCCGGGCTCGGTGCCGGGTGTCCAAACCATGCGCCAGGTGTCGTCCCACTCGCAGGCGCATCCGTGGTCGGGGTGCGGGTGCCGTAAGAAGACGCCGTGGGTGTGGACGGCGCGCGGGATGCGGGGGATGAGCACCGACGGGTCGTCGCCGGGGTAGAGGTGCAGGTTCCGCCAGCCGTGGACCCGTGCCATGTACGCGGCGGCGGCCTCGATGACGTCGGCCCACCGCTGGTGCCCAAGGACGACGAACGCGACCGGGTAGAGGTGATCCTCGGTGGCGTCGTCGATCCCGGTGACGTGCAGGCCGCGATGGGCGACGAAGCCGCTGTCAGCCGCGTCGTCGGCGCACGGCATCCAGAGCTGTTCGACGGGGTGCGGGGTGCCGTCGTCGCCCTCGCTGGTCTCAATCTCGTACGGAGCCGTGGTGGTCATGCGCTCGCTCCGGTGCTGGTGTCGGCCGCCTTCAGGACGCGCGGCAGATGGACGTGGAGATGTTCGACGTCGACCTGGCGGCCGCGGGCGCGAAGTTCGCGGGCAAGCAGTTCCGTGAGACCAGATGCCCTGTGCCTACCTCCTGCACAGCCGATCGCGATCCGGCGGGGGCCGGCGGGCAAGTCGGCGTAGTCGGCGAGGTTGGCGAGCAGCTCGCGGGCGCCGGGGGTGTTGAGGACGACGTCCTGGACGCGGGGGTGGAAGCCGTCGAGGTCGAGGATGTCGCGGGCGGCGGCCGGGTCGCGGAGCCGGGCTCGGACGTCCTCGATGCGGTCGGCGGCGGGCGGTACGGGGGAGCCGTCCGGGCCGGTGGGCAGGTGCAGGTAGCCGAACGAGATCAGGCGGATCGGGCGCAAGGGGTTCTCCTGCTCGGTGATGAAGGACGAGGAACACCAGAGCGCCACGTCCGGCCTTCCGGCTCGGGTGCGGCGCTCTGGTGTCGGGCGCGGGCTATCGGGTGGTGGTGCCGGTGACCACGAGGAATTGGTCGGTGGTCAGATCCATCACGACGCGGGCGTCACGGCCCTGGGCGCGCTGGGCGGCGGCGTATTCGTCGGCGGGCCAGGAGCCGCGGGGGTGGCCGGCGGGGAAGCGCTCCAGGACGGTGCGGGGCGCGGCGGTGGTCATCGGTCGTCACCGCCGTGCACGCGCTCGTGGATGTCGATCAGGGTGGTGATGGCGTCCGGGTTGTCGGCGAGGCCGACCCACGTGCCGCGCGCGGTGAAGACGGGCACGGCGTCGGTGTCGGCGTCGAAGATCACGCAGTAGTCGCCGTACCGGTCGATGACCATGTCGCTCAGGACCAGCATCGGCGCGATGTCCAGGACCTCCAGGACCTCCACGGCGAGCCGGGCGGGCGTACCGGGGTGCTGGGGCTGGACCAGGTTGCCGGTGACGCGGAGCAGGTCGCCGGGCTGTATGCGGGTCAGTAGCTCGTGGACGATCCCGGCGGCCGTGCTGGTGCAGGAGAGGACCGTGTCGGGGGCGTCCTCGGGGAGGGTGTCCGCGTCGGCGGGACAGACGGTCAGGTCGAACGTGACGGTGCCGTGCGGGCTGGGGGCGGGGATCGCGTCGACCCAGCCGTCGACGGTGCAGTGCGTGGTGTCCATCAGCTGGCCTCCGCCAGGGTCTGGGTGGGGCGGGGGGTGCGGGGTCGGGTGGTGCGCTGCGCGAGCACCAGGAGCTCGGCGTTGCGCTTCTGCTCAGCGGGCGTGAGGGGCCGGGCCTTCGCTGCGCCGTGGCGGTGCCAGAGCGGAGAGGCCGGCGGCTCGGGGTAGGCGAGAGCGTGGTCGACGTCGCGGTCGGTGCTGCTCATGGGGACCTCCGGGGGGGGAGGGGTTCAGGCGTGGGTGGCGCGCTTGGTGCTCTTGGGCTGGGTGTCGGAGGCGAAGCGGCCCTCACGGCGGGCTTCAACGGGGTTCGCGGCGATCCAGTCCTCAGCGCACGCCTTGTGGACGGGCTCCCCGGCGTGGGAGCGCATCGGCGTGGGCTGGTCGCACAGCACGCAGGGGCGGTCCTGCCAGCGGTCGTAGTGCTGGCTGTCGCGCCATTCCAGGAGCGCGCCGGGAGCCGGGACCAGGCCCGGCTCGAACGGCGGCTTCTTCTTGGCTCGGGTGGTCACGGCCGGAAGCCGGGCAGCTGCTGGAAGACGCGCTCCAGCAGGTCCGGCGTCGGCTTCCAGGGCACGACCTGTCCGCGCGCAGGAACCGGCAGGGGCAGCTCCTGGACGTTCTGGAGCACGAGGTGCCAGGCCCCGGGGTGTGCCCACTCCGAGCAGAGCGGCGCTCCCTCGAGGTCCTGGTGGCAGTCGGTGATCCGGGCGACGCCGACGACCGCTCCGGTGACCAGCTGGCGGTCGCGGACCGTGCGGCCGATCAGCGGGACACGCAGGGCGGGCCGGTCGACGGTCTGGCTCGTGTGCAGCAGCACCCAGCCGGTCCGCCACCGGACGGGCCTGTTCTCCACCGTCTTGGCACCGGTGAGGATGCAGGCCGCGTACGGCTGCCGGATGCTGATGCCGCGGATCCAGTCGCCCTCGGGCAGGGGCGCGGCGCTCATGCGGCCCGCCCCCACACCGCCGTGCCCGTACGACCGGCCCGGCGCCCGTTGATGGACGGCACCGTGACGTGCTGCGCCATCGCGAGGACCGCGCGGCCGGAGTGCTTGCCGTCGTAGAGAGCGGCATCGGCGGCCCTCTGCAACGCGCTCAGGTCGCGCGAGCCTACCGAGGCCGGGGCCGCGGCGCCGACCGAGGCGGCGACGTCGACGGTACGGCCGTCGTCCAGGGTGACCGGCGTGTGCATCATCCGGACCAGCTGTGCGAGGCGCTGTTCGCGGCGGTCGGAGGTCAGCTCCAGGACCACAGCGAACTCATCGCCCCCGAGCCTGCCGATCGCTGCGCGCGGGCCCGCCCAGGCGGTGAGCCGGGCGCCGATCGACGCGAGGACGGTGTCCCCGGCCTCGTGGCCCATGCCGTCATTGATCTGCTTGAAGTGGTCGGCGTCGACCATGACCACGGTCACCTTGTCGCCGTGGCGGGCAAGGAGCCGGCGGGCGCGGGCGGTGTAGGCGTCGCGGCGCAGCAGCCCGGTCAGCGGGTCCTTCTCCTTGGCGGCGATCTGCTTGTACAGGGTGACGGCGTGGACCGCCCAGCCGGTCAGCGGGACGGCGGCGGCGGTAATCAGGAGGGTGCGTGGGCCGAACCGGCCCGTCGTGTGCAGGACGGAGTCCATACTGGGATCTCCCTCTCGTCTCGTACGGGATGGGGAACCCGGGGCAGGCGACGGTTTCGACGCCTATGGCGCCTGCCTCGGGGCGAATTCACATCAGGCTGTTGGGGTTGACCCACGCCGTGGCGGTGGCCTTGTGCCAGTCCAGGACCCAGTCGGGGCGCAGGCCGCGCGCGGCCCATCCGTTGCTGGAGTCGTCGGGGGCCGGGCGGCCAGCGGACACGTACTGCACGGCCCGGTCGTAGGCGCTGTGCGCGGCGGCCAGAGCCTCGCCCGGTCCGGCGGCACGGCCGTTGAAGACGTGATGTCCTCGCCGGTCCTGGTCCGTCGCGTGGTGTATCGGGACGTCTACCTCGTATCGGCGCATGACGTCCAACTCCTTTCTGTGTTGAGGGACCACCGCGACCGCCCCGGCCTCCGACATGCGGAGAGACCGGGGCGGCACGGAGCGTCCGTCAGGCAGCAGCCGGGACGGAGGGCGAGTTGGCGGTCAGGCGCGGTAAACGGGCGGGCGGACTCCGGCACGGAGCTCACGGATGAGCGAGCAGGGGCCCTTGGTGGCGCAGTACGCGTCGTCGGTGTCCGGGAGGGCGTTGCCCGTGGTGCCCCACATGTCGCGGGCGACCGCGTTCACGACGCGCAGCATCTCGCCGTTGTTGGGGCGGCAGGCGCTGTTCGTGTCGCCGACGCCGTGCCGGTGGGCGCTGGTGATGTGCTGGCGGGCCTGGCGGGCGGCCCAGCGTCGGCTGCTGGGGCCGGTGTTCTCGTGCACGTGCCCGCTGTCGTGGAAGGTGTCCAGGTGGCAGGCGGTGCAGTGGTAGGTGACCAGCTGCTGAGGCTCGCTGTCGGGAAGCCACTTGCCTTCGAACTCGTAGACGATGACCTCGGCACCCGGGATCTCGGTGTGCGCGAAGGCGGTGACGAGGCCGACGCCGTCCGCGATCCCGCCGCGTGCAGCCACGTTCCAGAAGACGCGGGGAAGGAAGCCGTCCCAGCCCTTGCCGTGGGGCCACTGGGCGTACATGACGCCCTGCGAGGCGTCGAAGGACGCTGTGCCGTCGGCGTTGTCGCGCCTGTACTGCTCGATCTGGGCGACCGAACCGAAGTAGGTCGCGCTGAACTCCTCGGACTCCAGGAAGATCAGCCCGTATCCCTCGGGGCGGGTGTCGTGGCCGCCTTCCTTCAGCATCTCCACCATGTCCCCGTAGCCGGGGTTCCCGGGGGTGATGGTGGCGACGAGCGGCAGCCGGTACCGGTCGCAGCTGGTGACGTGGGCCGGGTTGGTCTCGCTGACGTTGTGCGCGGTGCCGTACGTGTTCGTGATCGTGATGCTCATGGCTGGGTGTCCTTCCCGGGGTAACAGCGGGCGCCCGGCGTGGCCGGGTCGTGGCGGGTTCGGGGTGTTCGGTGAAGCGCCGGCGGTGTGGCTCACGCGCGGACCGTGTCCGCGTACTGCGCCTCCAGGTCCGCGCGGCCCTCGGGGTCGTTGTCCTGGAGGGCCTGGTCGTCGGCCTCCTGGTCGACGTCGTCGGGCCCGCCGTGGACGGTGCAGCGCACGTCCGGGTCGGTCATCAGTTCGCCGGTCAGCGCGCGCAGAAGGTCGGTGACGTTGTAGGCCGGCGCCCACGCCTGGCCCTCGCATTCGGCGTCGGCCGCGCAGCCGACCAGGATGTCGAAGCCGACGTCGCCCTCGCCGTCGATGTCGTTGCGCTGGGCGAGGACGATGCGGTCGGCTCCGAGCCGGATCTCCGCGACGCGGTCGCCGCCGGCGAGCGGCGAGTTGTCGCGCCAGCCCCACATCGGCAGGATCTCGGGGCCGAAGGTGCGGCGGACCAGGAGCAGGTCGCCCAGGCCCTCGTTGTCGTCCCAGCCGAGATCCGCGCGCCGGGCATCGCTCAGCGGCTTCAGCAGCGCCTGGAGGCGGTAGACGTTCTCCGCGACAACGACGTGGTCGAACCCCTCAGCGGGCAGGCTGGGGAACGCGTCGACCATCGCGGCGTGCTGCGCCCGTACGACGTGCTCGGGCACGCGACGGTTCGCGGGCCGGCCTTCCTGGCGCTCCACGCACACGGAGAGCGGGGTCGGGACGACCAGGGCGACCGTGGGAACGCCGTGTCGGCGGGCGGTCGCGATCAGGTCGGCGCGTACGGCGAGCTCACAATTCGTCGCGTCGACGACCGTCATCTTGCGGCGGGCGAGGCGCGCCTCGAGGACGGCCTGGAGCGCGAACACCGCGTCCTGGGTCGATTCCTGGCACCCGCCGTCGTCGCTGACCATCGCCCTGAACCTGTCGAGCTCCAGGACCTGCGTGGCGGGCCAGGTGGAGGCCCACGTCGACTTGCCCGAACCGGCCGCGCCGATCAGGCACACCAACGACGGCTCCGGGATCGTCGTGTCGACGGGCAGCGCGTTCTCCAGGCGGAAGGTGGTCATTCGGCTTCTCCCTGCGGGTCAAGAGCACGGGTGGCGTAGTAGGTCTGCAGGCCGGCGTTCTCGGTGATGAGGGCCGCGGCCTCGTGCAGCGGGCACGACATCTCGCCGTCGCGGTCCGGCTCGATCCGTCCGGCGGCCTGCGCGGCGACGGTGAGCAGCTGCGCGAGGGAGCCGAAGACGCCGTCCTGGCGGTGGTCCTCGTGGTGGAGCTCGCGCAGGATCTGCGCGAGCTCCTGGGCGCCGACCTCGCCGCGCAGCTCGTCCTCGATCTGCTGGAGGGCGAGCTGGACGATCCCGGCGGAAGCGCGGACCCGGTCCAGGCGGGTGCGGGTCACCGGCGGGAGCCGGGACGGGTGGTCAGCCAGACGGTGACGGCCGCCGCACCGACGCCGATCGCGCGGTGCAGAGCGGCATCCAGCTCCATCCACGCGCTGCCGGGCCCGGTGAGCTCCTTGGTGACCGTGCCTTCGTCGTCGAGGCGGACCGCCTGGCAGTGGTCGATGTACCCGGTCTTCCGGGTCTTCTTCGCCAGCCACAGCAGAGCGGCCCCGCGGTCGATCGCCGCGTGCGTCCCGGCGTTGATGGCCGCGCCGGCGAGCAGCGCGGTGGGCGTGACGCGGTAGCCGAACGCGCGGGTGATCGCGACGGTCGCCCCGAGCTGCACGGCGGTGTACGAGGCGACGTGGCAGGCCACGGCGCGCCTGCCGAGCGCGCTGGTGGTCATCGTCGGGCGGCTGGAGTCCTCGGTGGCGGGGGAGCCGTCGGCGTGGACCAGGTCCTTGCCGTACAGCCGCTTCCGCGAGGCCGTCTTACTGCCCTGGACCCAGTGGTCGCAGGCAGGATGCAGCTCGCCGAAGGTCGCCAGCAGGGTGCCGAAGAGGGCCAGGCGCTCGGTGGTGAGGGGCAGACGGTGCATGCTGGGGTTCTCCTGATCTCGATGGGTGAGGGAGCGGGCGGCCGGCTCTTTGCCGATGCTGCGGCCGCCCGGTGGTACTCCCGTCCCGGCCTGTGCGGCCGGGACGGGGTCCGCGCTACGCGGCCAGCCGGTGAGCGGCGGGTGCCGAGGGCGCGAAGTAGCTGCTGGGGTCCACCGGGGTGCCGTCGAAGCACTCGATGCAACAGCCGAGCTTCTTGGAGAGGCAGAAGTAGAACCGCCGCCCGCAGTCGCCGCAGGTCTGGCGAGCTGCCATCGCCTTGTCCAGGGCCCATTCCTGAGCGAGCGTCGGCGTGCGCTTGGGTACCGCCAGGTCGACGCGGAGCAGGAAGCCGCGGGTCGGGTGACGGCAGGACCACTGCGGGCGGGTCGCGCACAACCTGCACCGCAGGATCGCGACCGGGCCCTGATTGCTGCCGGGACTCAGCTGCATGTCCCGTAACTTCCGTCTGGTCACGAGCCCTTCGGGCACCGTGCCGCGGTCGAACTCCGGCAGCGCCGCGTCACTGCGCAGCACCCGGGTCACCTCGCGGCGGCGACGCCTCGTTCGGCGGCGCGGCATCACCGGCGCCAGGTGCCGGGCAGCCGGTCGGGACGGTACGGGTAGCGGGGTCCGGGACGCTGCGGGCGGGGCCGGCCGATGCGGCGACGCGGGCGGGGGATGAGCACGGGCAGTTCCTCCAGAGGTCGGTGCACAGCGCCGCGCCCCCGCCGACATCGTTCGTCGGCGGGGGTGCGGCGGGTGACGGATCAGGCGGGCGTGTGCGTGCGGTGCGCGCCGGGCGTGGTCGGTGCCGGCGTGGTGTGGCTCGGGCGCGGGTGCTGGGGCTGCTGGTCGGGGGCGCCGTGCAGGTGGGTGCCGATCAGGTAGCCGATCAGCAGTCCGCCGGTGCCGTAGACCTTGTGCCGGTTCGCCTTCCACCAGGTGGGCGGGGTCGGCTCCGTCAGCACGCCTATGACGGCCACGTGTTTCTCCGTTCGGTTGGGGACAGGGCGGGTGGTACGTGAGGCCGGTCGGCCTGTCCGGCCCTCGCCCGGCCCGCGGCTGCGGGGAGGGCGAGGACCAGGCGGAGCGACCGGGGTCAGCGCTGGAAGGGGTGGACGTTGTCGGGGGCGTCGTCGTCGGGCGCGGTGGCCGGGGCGGGGATGTGGATCTCGGGCCGGATCTCGATCTGGGGCTGGAAGGCCGGAGCGGGCGGGGGGAAGTTGTTGATGTTGATGAAGGGGCGCAGGCTCAGGCCCCGCAGGGCAGCGGTGGAGGCGATGGTCCAGGCGAGGACGGCGATGGCGGTGGCGACGGTGCGCCCGTCGGCGGGGGTCGTGGTCCACACGACCGAAGCGGTTGCTGCGCCCCAGCAGGTCCATGTGAGGCGGGCGCCGGTGGCGCCGATGAAGCCGCCGATCAGGCCGAACAGGCCCGTGGCCTGCCAGAAGATGTAGATGGCGGCGCCGCTGACCGGGAGGCCGGCGGTGTGCTGGGCGATGTAGGTGCGGATCGGGTTGTCGACCACGCCCCAGAACTCGCCGGTGGCGCTGGTGCCGACCTGGGTGGCGGGCACCGCGTCGGCCAGGCGGTTGAGGGCGGCGTCGAAGATGTCCCCGGCGGTGTCGAGCAGGATGATGACCGCGCACATCCCGGTGAGGATCAGGACGGCCTTGATCCAGTTGGCCATGCCGTGCCAGCCGGCCTGCGGGACCTGGCGCAGTTCCTCCCACCGCCCGTGCAGGAAGCCGCCCTGCTCCCAGGAGGCGTTCCACGCGGCGCGCAGCTGGGCGAGGTTGGTGCCGGGGTCCTTGTCCGGGCCGTTGGCCGGCGGCGGGGCCGCCTGGTCGAGCAGGTCGAGGAAGCTCGGGTTGTTCTGGCCGTTGATGGGCTTGTCGTCGGACTGCATGGCGGGCGCTCCCTTGATTCGGGTTCGTGTGGTGGGTCTGTGGTGTGCAGGCCGGAGGGCCTGGCCCGCACCCGACCGCAAGGGGTTCGGGTGCGAGGCAGGTGGTCCGGAGCAGGGTTCAGAGGCCGCGGGCGTCGGCGAGGCCGGCGGCCTGGTCGAGCATCCGCATCGGGATGCGGCCGCTGGCGAAGGCGTCGTTGAAGGACGGCACGGAGTCGACGTCGCCGAACTGGCGGCGGATCGCGTCCATCAGGACCTCCAGGCCGCGCGACTCCAGGCTCTGGTCGCCGCGGGCTTCGATGTGGATCGCGCCGTACAGGCAGCGGGCACCGTCCTCGTCGACCAGGGCGCCGGAGCACCAGCCGCCGGTGAGCAGCCGGTGGTGCGCGCGCTGGAGGAGCGCCGCCACCGGGGTCGGGTACGGGGTGGGCGGCGGCTGGAGGGTCGGGGTGAGCGGGAGGGTGACGATGTCGCTCAGGTCGACCGGCTCGATGGGGATGTGCGCGGTGTTGACCTCATAGGCGACGGCGGCTTCCTCCAGCCGGATGGTCATCGCCGCGTCCGTGGCGGCCATGCGGGCTTCCAGCGAGAGTTCGGCGGGCGGCGCGCTCGTGCGGGCCGGTATGGGCGGGGCGTGGGTGGGGTGGGGCATCGGGGCTCCTCGGAAGGCGTCGGAGGTGCAGGGGGCGGCGGCCGTCGACGCCGACGGCCGGGCGGTGTCAGAAGGTGGAGATCCAGCCGGTGACGCCGCTGATCGCGTCGGTGATGAAGGGCGCGGCACCGGTGGAGGCGAGGAAGAAGCCGAAGGCGGCGCAGGCCAGGGCGTGCCAGAGGCGTACGGAGCCGCCTCGGATGAGGACGACCACGACGATGGCGAGCAGGACGACGACGGAGATCGATACGGCCACGAGCGGTGTGTCCTTCCAGAGGTGAGCAGGGCCCGGCCGATGTGGCCGGGCCCTGCGGGGATGTGCGGGGTGGGGTCAGACGCCGGAGAGGTTCTTGATGGCCTCCAGCGCCTGGCGGGGCGAGGTGACCGCGTCGCGGCGCGCGGCGGACTTCCCTCCGCCGCGAGGCTTGCCGCCGCCCCTCTTCGGCTTGTCGTCCCCGTCCCCGTCCTCGTCATCGCTCGGTTCGGGGCCGAATTCCCCGGGCCGGGGCGGCTCGGTCCAGTCGAACCAAAGGTCCCGCGCCTCGAGCTCGCGGATCTCGTAGTCGGTGAGGCTGGCGACCATGTCGGGGAAGTAGTCGTCCAGGCCGGCCTTGAAGTCCATGAACAGCGTGCGCAGGACCTCGGGCTGCTTGGCTTCGACGATCCACCCGGCGCCGCCGGTGTTGGAGTTGGCGGGCGGCTCGGGCTCTCCGGCCATCACCCGCTCGATCCGGCCCGCCTCCGCAGGAGAGAAGGAGCGGGGGAGCGGCTCGGGGGTGTTCTCGGAGGAGATGCCGAGGGTCTTGAACATCTCGGCGACCTTCTTCGGCGCGACCTTCAAGACGACCGGGATGCAGTTCTCGCGCAGGTTCTCGCACAGCAGCTGCGTGAACCCGTCCTGCACGTAGATGGACTGGCCGGCCACCTTCAGCCCGATGCCGTACTTGCGGCCCTTGACCGACACCTTCTCGGCGAGGTCCATGATCTCCGCGCCGTAGTCGCCGTTGCGGGCGGCGGAGAGGAACTCATCGAGGTAGGCGGACAGCATCCGGTAGGGGCAGCCCGGCAGTTTGGGGTCCCAGTCGTAGACCCGTCCGTCGTCCCACGGCATCTCGCCGCGGATCTCCATCAGCGCGTCCAGGGTGCGCAGGAGCCGGATCATGTAGAGCGCGCCGACGCCGTAGCGGTCGGTGTACTCGCCCAGCTTGGCGGCCTTCTCGTCCGGGGCTTCCGCCGCCAGCCACACCACCGCGCCGAACAGGGCGTCAGCGGCGACGTGCAGGCCCATCAGCTGGGTCTTGCCGCCGCCGGACGGGGCGACGAACAGGCCGTGAGCTGCGCCCCGGTCGGTGTAGACGCGGTTGCGGGCGGGCTGGCCGTTGCCGAGGTATCCGGTCACCCACCGTCCGTCCTTGTCCGGGGTCAGCAGCTCCTTCGTGGCGGGGAAGATCTGCGCGAGCGGGCTGGAGTCCCACAGGGAGACCAGGACCTGGTTGCCGTCGACGGTGACGAACAGCCGGCCTTCGTCGTACTTGGTCTTCAGCGCGGCCGCCAGGCCGTGCTGGTTGACGCGCGGCTCGCCCATCTCGTCGGGGACCTGGGCGATGTAGTGGGTGACCTTCCGCTCGTGGTCGCGGATCTTCTTGATGAACTCCGAGCCGGGCACGGGCCCGCCGGCGATCCGGTCGGCCCACCACTCGTGCGTGGTCGGGGCCTTGCGGCGGCGCTCGTTCAGGTCGGGGGTGACGTGGACTTCCTTCCAGCCGGGGCCGCCCTCACGCCCGTACTGCCGGACCACGTCCTCGATCCGCACGTCGGAGATTTCGACACCGAACGCGGCGGCGACCGCTTCCTGGGTGAGGCTGGAGATCGGCCGTCCGGCCTCGGAGGCGCGCAGCAGCAGGGACAGGTCGTTGGGCATGCCCGCGTGCGGGGTGGCGGTGACGACGATGGTGCGGCCGGGCAGACCTCGGGCCTCCCACAGCCAGCGGACCTGGCGGGTGAAGGAATCGGCGCCGTCGTCCGGCTGCGCAAGGGACGGCTCGGGGGCGGCCTGCAGCTGCGGCGCGGGGGCCGGGGCGGCGAGCGCGGGACGGTGACGGCGGCGGGTGTGCCGGGAGAAGGGCATCACCAGCAGGCCGGCCGTCGCCCATCCGGCGGCGAGGATGCCGTCCAGGCACCACGGACCCCAGCCGACCGTGTTGCGGGCGGCGATGTCGACGGCGGCCGCGAGCACGAGCGGCGACCAGCGCAGGATCTTGCGTCCCGCACCGGAGTCGGTGCTCTTGGCGGCCAAGACCCAGCCGCCGACACCGGCCGCGCCCGCCAGCTGCACGACCGTGTTGACGGGGCTGTCGGCGAAGAGGTTCGGGGCCGCGGCGAGGACCGGGGCGGTCAGGGTGTAGAAGGTGCGCTCCAGGGCGACGCTGCGCGGCACGGACACGGGCTTTCTCCTTCGGGTATGGCGATGGGCGGCCCGCCGTTACGTGGCGGGCCGCCCATCAGGGGTTTCGGTGGGTCGGGTCAGCGGACGAAGAAGCCCGGCTTGGGGGTCCGCTCCGGGCGGCTGGAGCGGATGTCGTCCAGGCCCTCGTACAGCCGCGCGTGGGTGCGCCGCGTGTCGTGGGCGAGGCCGGAGACCTCCTGGGCCGTCTCGTGGAGCTTCTTCACTTCGACGGCGGCGCCGCCCAGGGCGACGGACACCTGGTTCGTCATCTCGATGAACTTGCGGTCCAGCTCCGCGTTGGCGATGTCGACGGCCAGGCCCTCAGAGCGCTGGGCGTTCTTCCGCATGCTGAGCAGCAGCACTTCGAGCTCGTTGCCAGCCAGGTCCATGGCCGTGGCCAGCGTCTTGAGCTTTTTCTGGACGGCCTTGTAGCGGTTGTCGCCGTCCGTCTTGGCGGCGGCACCGCCGCTGGTGGTGGGTGCGAGGTCGCTCATCAGCGGACCTCCCTTCTAGTCGTGGTGGGCGGCGGAGGAAGCGGTGGCCAGGCCCGCGTCGTCCATGGCGTCGATGTCCTGGCCGTAGACGTGACCGACCGACATGGCGGCGATCCGGGCGGCCTCCGAGGCGATCTCGCACTCGGTGGCGCACCGTTCGGCCAGCTGCTTCATGCGGTCCGCGGCGTCGGCCAGGTCGGTGATCTGGTCGACGACCTCGGTCGCGATGTTGTGGTCGCCGACCAGGTCGGCCGCCATGTCCCGCAGCGCGTCGGCGACCTTGCCGAGCGCGACGGCCAGCTCCTGGGCGCGGTCCTTGTCGAGCGCTGCGGCGATCGCGATGTTCACGATCTCCATCAGGTACTCGCCGAAGGTGATGTCGGTGCGGTGCTGGGCCGCCATGCCGGTCTGGCCCGACGCGGGCTTGTTGACCTCCGAGGCCACGGGATCCTCCTGTGCGGTGGGTCGGCTGGTGCCGGGACGCTGGGTGTGCGGCTCGGGCGCGCGGGGGAGGCTCGCCGGACTGCTGACGTGCGCCCCGAAGGGGTCGGACGGGTCGTCGACGATGACCGCGTCGGGGATGTCTTCCTCAGCCGGTTCGGGCTGCGGGGTGCGGGTCGGGCCGCCGGGGCGGTCCACCGTGACGTCGCCCAGGTCCTCGGGCCGAAGCCTCGAGGGCTCCTCCGGCTCGGGCGGGGCGTTGTCCTCGCCGGCCTTGGTGAAGAAGTCCTTGAGCTTCTCCTTGAAGGAGCGCTCGTCGTCGCTGTCTTCGGCGTCCGGCGGGTCCTTGACCTCGTCGGCCTTGGGGTCGGTGTCCGTCCCTGTGCCGTCCTTCGCGTCCGTGTCTGCGGAGGCGTCAGACGGCTTCTCTCCGCTCTTCGTGTCGTCGTCCGGCTCCTTGGCCGCGGAGTCGTCCTTCGGACCGTCCGAGGGCTTCTCAGGGTCGTCCTCGGTCATCTTCTTGGTCGTGGCCTCGGAGTCCTTGTCGCCGGTGGCGCCGGTGGCGTCCTTGGCGTCGTCCATGGCCTTGTCGTCCTTCGAGGCCTTGTCCTTCTCCGCCGCGCGGCGCTTGTCCCAGCGGCGTTGCGCCTCCTGCCCGAGGGCCGCGCCCAGGGTGGTGCGGTCGTCGGCGGCCTTGGCCGCCTCCCGCTTCGCCCGTGCCGCGGCCTTCCGCTCGGCTTTCACCCTGCGGCGTTCCTCGCGCGCCGCCTGGACGGCGGCGCGGTCCTGGTCGCGGTCCTTGCTGCGGTCGGCGAGGTTGGCGGCCTGGTCGGCGCTGCGCCGCTGATGGCGTGCCGCCTGGCGGGCGGCGGCGCGCTCCTGGCGGCCGCGGGCCCGCTCGGTCCGAGGGCTGGCGGCCGGCGAGTCCTTCGACTTGCCGCCGTCGCCCTTCGAGCCGCCCTTGCCGGTCCCGGTACTGCCCGAGCCGTTCTTGCCGCCGGAGCCGCCCGAACTTCCCTTGCCCGTACCGGCCTTGCCCGACCCGGAGCCTCCAGAGCCGTTCTGGCGGCCTTTCGGCCCGCCGGACGACTCATTGCCCTTCGAGGGGCCCTTGCCGCCGCCAGCGGAGCGATCAGAGCCCTTCCCGGCGCCCTTGGGGGAGTTGCCGCCCCCGGAACCGCGACCGGAGCCGCCGGACCCGTTCGTTCCCGAGCCCCGGCCGCCACCGCGGCCGGAGCCGCCGGAGCTGCCCCCGCCGCCGGCCTTCGAGCGGCCGCCCTTGTCGGCGCCCAGGCCGGAGCCGGAGGACCGCGCCGCGTCGGTCTTGCCGCGCGCCGCCGCCTTGTCCGACTTCGCTTTCATCTGCGCGGCGTGGAACTTCGCGTTCTGTTCCATCAGCGCGGTTTCCTGAGCGGTGCGGGCCTCCAAAAGCGCGGCCTTGCGCGCTATTTCCGCCTCACGGAACGGCGCTTCACCGGCATGCCGGTCCCGCGCCACTTCCAAACGGAGTTCCAGCCAGTCACCGAGGCGATCGGCGAGAGAACGAGGCTGTTCGTATTCACCTTCCTCGTATTCCTCATCGTCAGCATCGGGGGCGTCAGGCATTCCCGTTTCCCGCAATGCGACTTCCGGGGAAATAGGGCCGCGAATGGCCGGAAGTTCCCTGCTCGCTCCTTCCGGGGATGCCGGAGGAGCACCGTCGTCCGGACTGCTGACGGACGGTTCGGAATAAAAGAGATCCCCGCCATCGGGGGCATCCGGCATTCCGCCGGAATCGCCGCCCCGAGTGGGGAGGCTGATCACGTTGCTGTCGGTGTCGTCGGACACGCGACCCCTCCTCCTGGGCTTGACAGTCGGCATCGGCCTCGCGTACACGCGCGCACGCCACGCGCGGCACGCGACACGCGCGGCACGCGTTGGGATCGCCGAAGGGCCGCCCCCGGGGATCGGGAGCGGCCCTTCGTACGGGGCGCGGGAAGCTAGCCGACGTGGCGGCTGAAGACGTTGTGCAGGGCGAGCGCGGCCTCACGGATGAACTCCGTGTTCCCGTCGCGATATGCCTGGGTGCCTCGGATGTTCGTCACCCGGAGCCAGTAGTAGAAAGTGCCGAGGTCCTTGCCGTGCTGCGCGATCAAATCCTGTTTGATTTTGCGCTCGTGTTCCGCACGGTTCATTTGCTTCCGCTCTGCTTTCGTGAGCGGGCGACCTGCACTCACGCCGACTCCCTGCGGTCCAGGTTGTAAATCGACGTGGGACCACCATAGCCCGGATTCGGGCTCTGTGCACCCTGCTGACCCGGGTTTTCCGGGGCGGCCTGGAGCGTCGGGTTGTTCTTACGCGCCTTGATCTGCGCCTTTTCCTTTCGAATCTTCTTGACCTCCTTCACCTTTTCGTCGTGGGCGTGGCGCTTATGCGCGCTCTTTTCCAGTCCCGAAGTGGCGCTCTTGAGGTCCTTAAGGACTCCATTCAGCGAGTTTTCCACCGGGAAAGAGCGCAGGAAAGCCTGCCCCCACTTGTCACCGTCCACGCGGACCCCGCGGCAGTGCACGCGGGCCTCGCGCTGGAGGATCTCCAGCTTGGCCTGCATGTCCAGCACGACCCGGTGGAAGTCCGCGAGGTAGTGCGCGTAGGCGTCGGGGTTCCGCGCGATCTCGCGCAGCGCCGCGTGCGGGTCGTCGAAGAAGGGCTGGCCGTTGTTTTCGGTACTCACGGGGTCCTCCGTGGGGGTCGGATCTGCTGTACTCGGGGGGCTGTGGACTGCTTCCGGCAGTCGCAGCGAGGGCCAGCCCAAACTCCAATTGGGCTGGCCCTCACTGGTGTGTGCCGGACTCGGATCACGTCAGGTGCTTGTCCGCGTCCTCGGGGCGCAGCAGGCCGGCCTTGGAGAGCAGGCGCACCGCGCGGTTGTTGTTGACGGAGAGCTGGTTGCGGACCTGGTAGAGCGTCACGAACCCGTCCTCGCCGCGGGGGAGGTTCTGTACGAGCGGCAGGAGTTCCTCGTCCGTCCGTACAGGCGTACCGGGACGCTCCGCGCCTGCCGTACTGCCCGTTCCGGTTGCGGGAGAGGACGTGGCGTCCGTCCCTGTACGGGCCCCCGGCACACCCTCGTTGCCGGGCTGTGTACGGACGCTGATGGCGCCGGTGCGTCCCTGTACGGCCGCGCTGGCCGTCCCGGTACGCCCGACAGTCGCCGTACCTGTACGTGCCGCCCCCTCGGAGGGGGTGTGTACGCCGTATGTACGGTCGCTGTACGCCCTGGTCACCGCCGCTTCGGTGCCGCCGTCGTGCGGCGGGTGCGAGGCGGGGTGTACAGGGTCCGTACCGTCCCATCCAGCGCCCGAGCCGTCCGGGCGAACCGTGTTGGGCGCGGCGTACAGGTCGTGGTTCGCGCCCTCTGTACGGCTGGACGATGCGGTGTCCGTTCCGTCAGTACGCCGGTGCGTAACTGTACGGGCGGGCATTCCGTTTCCGCCGTCCGTACCGGTACGGACGCCCGCAGTGGCCTTACCGCCGTGGCCGTCCGTACCGTCGTCGTGCATGAGCGTGTGGACGCGCCAGATGACGGCCACGAAGATCAGCACGACGAACGTGGTCAGCTGCCACGGGGCCGACTGGCCGTCCTGGACGAGGTGCGCCTGCTCGGACAGGTGGTAGGTCACGTTCGCCGACGCCATCAGCAGCAGCGCGTAGGGGATGTCCTTCTTGGCCCGGAACGCGGTGACGCAGTAGACGTCGATGCTGACCGGCAGCAGCGGGGCGACGTACTGGTTGATGCCGACCATGCGGGCCAGCTCGTACTCGCCGGAGGCGGCGAGCCCGACGCCGGCGGCGAGCGCGATCCATGGCGCGGTCTTCCACGCCTTGCGGCTGATGTTCTGCTGCCAGCCGTTCCAGCGGGAGGCGGACTTCTTCGCCTCCCGGGCCTCATCGAGCAGTCGGCGGGCACGGGCCTCATCGGCCTTCGCCCGCTCGGTGACGGCCTTCGCCTTGCGCTCCGCCTCGGTGGTGATGCGGTCGGCCTCCTTCTGGGCGGCCTCGCGCAGCTGCACCGCGACGGTCTTGGCTTCGTCCCTCAGCCGCTCGCGCTGCTTGTCGCACGCCGCCTTGAGCCCGGCGAGCTCGTCGGCGAGGGCCTTGCGCTTGGTGGCGGCCTCCGCGTCGAACTGGTCGGTGAGCGCGCGCAGCTTCGTCCGCAGCTCGGTGCGGGCCGCCTCCGCCTCGGTGTGCGCGGCCGCGACCCGGTCGTCGGCCTCGCGGCGCCGGTCGTCGGCGGCCTTGACCGCGTCCGCGTACAGCGCCTCCGCCTCCGCGCGGCGGCCGTCGTACTGTTCGGCCGCCGTCGCCGCGAGCTGGGCGAACCGCTCGCGGGCCTGGTCGACCTCCCGCTGCGCCGCGGCGACCAGGTCGTCGGCCTGCTCCTGGGCGCGGGCGAGGATCTGGCCGGCCTCGGTGCGGCGCTGGTCGACCAGGGTGCTGATCTCGGTGAGGTCAGCCTCCGCCAGGCGGCGCAGCTCGGCAACCGCCTTGCCCGTGGCCGCGCGGTCGGTGGCGGCCAGCTCGGTGAGGTCGGTGACCTGCGCGCGGGCCTCCCCCACCAAGGTGTTGGCACGCTCGCGGGCCTCCGTCAGGAGCCGGTCGGCCTCGCCGCGCGCCGCCTCCAGGTCGACCTTGGCGGCCTCGCGCTGGGCGGTGGCCTCCTGGTCGGCGTCGGCGGTGATGCCCGCGGCGCGGGCCTGCGCCTCGGACATCAGCACGGTGACCTGCTCGTGCGTGTCAGCGACGGTGCGCGCGGCCGCCGTCTCCGCTTCGGCCTGGAGGGCGGCGGCCTGCTCGCGCGCGGTGTCGATGACGTCGGCGGCCCGGTCCCGGGCGGCCGCAACGCGGGCCAGCGCCTCGAGGTCGACGACCTCCGCCTCCGGCTCCGTCGTCGTGGCCGGGGCCGGGGAGACGTCGGGGGTGGGGGAGGCGGTGGGCTGCGGCGTCGGACGGGTTGCCGCCGGCTTCTTGCGGGTGGGGGTCCTCTTGCGGGCGGTTCGTGTGGCGGCCACGCCGCCTCCTTCCGGGTCGGGTGCCGCCCCTGGGCGGGGGCGGCGGTTCAGGTGGTTCGGTCAGTCGCGCTGGGCGGGCAGTTCCGCGCGCTGATTGGCGGTCGCGTGCTGCTGGGTGAGCCAGGCGATGGCGGCCGCGGTCATGTCGTCGGCCGCGCCGTCGGTGTTCAGCGGGGCGGTGTCGATGTCGCGCATCGCGTCGACGGACGGCAGCAGCCGCATGTACTCCCCGCTGGCGTAGTGGACGTAGCGGTCGGAGGCCAGGGCGATCAGGTCGTACTTGCCGTCCATCCAGGCCCGCTCGACCTTGCACACGAAGGTGTGGCCGGCCTGCCCGGTCCAGAACATCTCCGGGTCGCGGAACAGGACGAACTGGCCCTGCTGGAACTTGATCGCGGGGGTGGTGCTCTGGGCGCTGTTGCGCATGGCGACTCCTGGCGGGTTGTTGGTCCGGGCTGTCCGGCTCCCAGTCACCGCCTGCACCGGCCGCCGGAGTGCGGTGGCCGGTGCAGGCGGATCAGGCAACTGGCAGTCCGCTCACCGCGGAGTGGTGGTCACCTCGTCGCGGGTGGGGAAGTTGTGGCGGCCGTCGTCCATGCGGACGGTGAGGTGGCCGCCGGTGTGGACCTCTTCGACCGTCCCCTGGGCCCCGGCCTGGTGCCGGGTGCCGAGGGCCTCGATGTCGGTGGTGAGCGTGACGCGATCTCCGCGCATGGCCATCCCTTCGTGGTCCGGACTCTCCGGCTCCCAGTCACCGCCCGACCCGGCCGCCGGGGTGCGGCGGTCGGTGCGGGCGGATCAGGCAGCCGTCAGGCCGTGGCGGCGACGAGGGGGCGGTGCGGGGCGATGATCTGGCCGTCGGGCAGCAGCTCCCCGGTGTCGTCGAAGAGCACCAGGGCGTTGCACAACAGGCTCCAGCCCTGCTCCGGGTGGGCCGCCACGACCTGCGCGGCCTCGCGGTCCGGGCTGGCGGCCGACGGGCACTTCGGCATGTGCGTGCACAGCGAGCCCGGCATCTGGGAGGCGCCGGTGGGGGTCGTCGCGGTGTCGAGCTGGTGGCTGCTTTCCATGGGGCTCTCCTGCGGGGGAGGAAGCGATCCCGGGATTGTTCCGGGCTGGAGACGTGCGAAAAGGCCGGCGGCCCGTCGTGCGGACAGCCGTTGTGCGGCAGTGCTGTGGGGCGGGCCGGAAGTTGGCCGACGCTCCCGTCAGGCGGTGCGGTTGCGGGCGGCGCGGCGCTTGAGGGAGCGGCGCTCCTTCTCGGACAGCCCGCCGAACACGCCATAGTTCTCGCCCCGCTCCAGCGCGCCCTGGAGGCAGGACTCCATCAGCGGGCAGCGACGGCAGACAGCCTTCGCTTCCTCCTCCTGGAGAAGCGCCGGGCCGGTGTCCCCGATCGGGAAGAACAGCTCGGGGTCCTCGTCGGCACAGAGCGCACGCGGGACCTCGGTGTCGCTCGTGGCGACGGCGCCGTAGTAGGGGGTGCGTACGATGGTGCTGTTCATCAGGGCCTCCCAGAAGGTCCGTACGACAGCCCCGGGGGTGCATCCCTGGGGCTGTTTGCGTGGTGGCGGCCGGACGGCCAGAGCGAAGGTGAGCTCCCGACGCTCTCCGCCGGCCCCGCCCGTGTGGGCGCGGGGACGACGGGCAATGCCGGGGGATCGGTCAGCGGCGGTTGTTCTCCGACCGCTGGTTCTGTTCCTGGTTCTTGCGCGAAAGCTCAGCGCGCTCCGCGTCGGTCAGGCTCGTGATGGCGTTCACCGGGTCGCCCCCATCTGCGCGAGGGTGCGGCGGGCGCGGCGGCCGGCCTTCGCGGCGCGGGAGTCGCCGTCGGCCACCAGGTGGCGGACCAGCTGGTGGAACTGGTCGGTCTCGTCGCGCTCCGGGCCCTTCTGGTTGTCGGCGTCCTCCATGTCGTCGTAGAGGCCGTTCGACGGGGCGGGGATGGTGCGTGTCATGCTGGGCATCAGGTCCTCCGAGTCAGGTCCTGGACAGTCCGAGGGCTGCAATCCCAAGGGCTGTCGCGATCACTCCCCATTTGGGGAGTCGACTGCTGTACGAGCAGCCACGGCCCCGGCCGCCCCCTTTACTGCGGGGCGGCCGGGGCCGTGGTCGTTCGTCTCGGTGTGCGAGTCAGAACTGGATGCGCATCCAGGCCGGGAAGCGGCCAGCGCACCGACCGCAGTGGGTCCGGCGGAGGACCTGGCGCCATCCGGCAGCGGCTGCGCGGACGAAGTTCAGCTCGGTGGTCCCGCAGTTCACGCACTCGGGCTGCACAGGAGCCTCTTCCGCCGGATGGCCGTTACGGGCGTGCCTGCCCAGCTCGGCCTGCCGCCGGTCGTGGCGTTCCAGGTGCTCCGGCTTCAGCGGGAGCTGGGGGCCATCAGCCGGGCGCTCCCCGTCCGGGAGCTCCTTCCGTGCGGCGTCGGTGTCGCCGACCTGTACCTGAACCGCCTTCCAGTCGGCCACGCGGCCGGCCGGGGTGCGCTCGGCACGAGCCCGCAGGGTCCGGTCGGTCGCCGGGCTGAATGCCTTGGCCAGCACCGTGGTGGCCGTTCGGCTGGAGGCTTCCGTGGCGGCGTCGGTCAGGGCCTGGCGCCACTCGGGGATCGTCATGTCGAACTCGATCCGGCGGTTGCTGCTCCGGCAGTGGAGTGCGGCGGCGACGTCGGCCTTGCCGGTGTGGTGCGGGACGAGCTTCTGAACCTTGCTCTGCATGCCGGTGATCGGCACCCAGGTCTCGCAGTCCTCGCAGACCAGCACGGCCTTGAGCGGGTCGCGGAGGTCGATGTGCGACGGCAGGATCTGGGAAATCTTGATGGCGGGGAGGGCGCTGACCCGCTTCGTGCGGGTCCGGCGGAGACGTTCCTTGGCGGTGGGCACCGCGGCGGTGATGGACATGCGGGATCTCCTCATGTGCGAAGGGGTGGGAGTGCGTCGCGGTGCTCTCTCCGCCCGCCAGGCCGCGCGGGAAGTCCCGGCGGCCTGACGGTCGGACAGCGCATAGCGCTGCGACTTGCAGTAGGGAGTCGAGAACCCGGGGATTTGCTCTTGCCATCAACCCGGCCCCCTCTTGCGAGGCGGACAACTTCCTACGGTCTTGCGGTGACGCAAGTGGTGACTACTCCCTGCGCTCAGCTACTCGCCCTGCGCCGGGAACACCTTGATTAGAGCCCCCTCCCGGGGGTCTCGTCAACCTGTCTAGCTAAGTAGATTCACAACATCGCTCTGACCTGCACTTTTATCTCGCCACATAGACGTTTCGCCGTGTCCCGAACCGGCCCGTGTCGCGCCCGGCTTTCGGGAAACAACTAGACATGCCATGCTGTGCGGACCGGCAGCGATAGACGCTCGCCGCGTTGGGATCGAAAGGGCAGGGGATGGTGACGAAGAGAGAGCCCGGAAAGGTCGAGCGGATCGCCGCCGACATCCGGGACAAGATCGAGCGGCGCATACTCGCGCCGGGGTCCCGCCTGCCCGGCGTCCCGCAACTCCAGAAGCAGCACGACATCGCCTACCAGACCGCCCGAGAGGTCTACGGGCTCCTGGAGGACGAAGGTCTGGTGTTCTCTCGGCGCGGCAAGGGAACGTTCGTGTCCCTGGTGATCGGGAAGATGATGTCCGACCGCACCAAGCGGTACCTACCCGCGCTGCGTGAGGCCGGCGGCGCCGTCGGTGCCTTCGAAGCCGAGATGAGGGCCATGGGCCTCGAGCCCAAGGACGCCATCGTCACGATCGGGCGGGACGTCCCGCCGAAGAAGGTCGCCGACATCTTCGAGATGCACCACCGGGCGAAGACCTTGAAGCGCGAGCGCATCATGCCGGTCGGCATTCCTGGCGACGCTGAGGCATTGGAGGTCGTCCAGGTGGCGACGTCCTGGTTCCCGCCGGACGTCGTGGACGCCTGCCCCGTGCTTGCCGAATACGAGACCGGCACCGGCGGCAGCAAGTCCCGCATGGCGGAGGCCGGCTTCCGGCAGGTACGTCTGCGCGAGGAGATCGAAGTCAGGTCTCCCACGAAGGAGGAGGCCGAAGCGCTCGGCATCCCTGCTGAACAGGCAGTCCTGGAGATCACCCACAAGGGACTGACCGCCGAGGGCCGGATTGTGGAGATCTGCCTGCACGTACTGCCCCGCTCGAAATGGAAGCTCGCATACGAGTGGGTCATCGACTCGCCGGAAACCGGCTGAGTAGCAAGAACTCCCGTCCTGACGTCGCAAGCGCCAGGACGGATCGAGCATCCACCACCACACCAGCAAGGAGCATTCAGCACATGGCTAGCAACCGAATCGACGACAACGGCGTGATCCTGCGCGACGCGCGGACCCGGTACACCACCGGCCAGCGCGAAGAGAACGGCGCCCGCGGAGCGTTCGACGCTGAGCTGCGCCGGTCCGGCCGCAGCCCCCGCACGGAGGTGACCGTCAGCCGTGCCGCCGCGCCGGCGGATGTCGCGGAGCTCCTGGGCGTCGACGGCGACGTCGTCGTGCGGGCCCGCGAGATGTTCGACGGTGAGCGCGTCATCCAGCTCGTCACCACGTACATCCCGGCCGACGTCGCGGAGGCCGCGGGCATCGAGCAGGAGGACACCGGCGTCGGGGGCATCATCAGCCGGATGAAGGAAGCCGGGTACGACCAGGGCGACACCGCCACCGAGGACATCGAGCTCCGCGAGGCGACCCCGGAAGAGGCCACCCGCCTCGGGCTGCCCGAGGGCTCTGACGTCCTCACCATCAACCACATCGGCGCGACGGCTGATGGCCGCGTAGTCGAGGTCACCCAGCACATCCTGGGGAAGGGCTGGAAGCTGCGCTACGCCGCTCCGCTCGCCTGACGCACCTCCGCCAGCGGCGTCCCGGTCTCGCCGGGGCGCCGCCGCAGCTGGCCCTTCTGGACTTCTGGAAACGGACCCCCGAATGAACGAGCAGCGCCTCACCGCCCCCGAGCTGGTGGAAGAACTCCGCAGCTCCCTGGACACAAACACGGGGTGGATTCCCGCGCTCGCGGGCATCGAAGGGGCAAACGGCCTTCCCGAGGGCGTCGGCCTCACCGAGGTGGCGGGAGCGCTGCGGGACTTCGCCGCCGCGGACATCCCGGCCTCCGTCGCTCGCCAGTTGGAGCGCGCCGCCGAATCGGCAGCGTCGGCCCTC
Organism: Streptomyces sp. NPDC002125; assembly: GCF_053593715.1. Lineage (NCBI taxonomy): Bacteria > Bacillati > Actinomycetota > Actinomycetes > Kitasatosporales > Streptomycetaceae > Streptomyces > Streptomyces sp. NPDC002125. Next base: position 47,134 of record NZ_JBSFDD010000038.1, read on the forward strand.
GCGGGAGACGACAGCAGCACGTACGGGCACCTCGGGACGGCATACGCGTACGTGCTCCAGGCCCGACGTGCCGCCTCGGAGATCGCACCGTAGAACGCAGGGAAGATCCGCTGATTCCGATCCCCATGACCGCAGCGAAGGAGGAGCCGTGGAGCACCACCCGCTGCACTTGGTGCTTCTCCAATTCGCCGACGCCGGACGGAACTCGGCATACGCCGTTCGCCTCCCTCTGGGACGTGGATCGACTCGTGTGAACGGCACACACCGTGCGCCCCTTGAGACGCTGCGCAAAGTGACGACCGCCGGTGACATCTGGAATGTCACCCCCACTTGTCACCTCCGCGCGATCAAGGGGCCGTGCCATGCTCGGCCGCAGAAGGGCCGGCCTCCGCTCGGGCATCACCCTGTTGGGCAGGCTGCGCCACTGGACCGTACGGGGAAGGGGAACCGCAATGGACGAGCGTCCTGACTGGGCACGCCGGATGGTCGAAGAGCGCGCGGCGCGCGACTGGTCGCAGGCCCAAGCGGTGGATGCGCTGATGGTCCGGCTCCCCGGCGACCAGGAGGTCAGCAAGCAAGACCTTCTTCGTCAGTGGAAGAGGTGGGAGCGCGGTGACGCACAGCCGACGAAGTACCAGTCGGCCATCGCAGCCGTCTTCAACACGACGACGGGCGCCTTCTTCCCCGAACGGGGCCGCCGCGACGGGCGAGCCGAGATTTTGCAGGTCAGCGGCATGGACACCGTCGACATCATCGCCCGACTGCGTGCCTCGGACGTCGACGTGGCCACCCTGGACGCTCTGCGGATCACCGCGGACCGGCTGTGCTGCGAGTACGCGTACATGCCTGCCGACCAGTTGCTCCTTGAAGGAAAAGCATGGCTGGCGCGAGTCGTGGGCCTCCAGCACCAAAGGGTCAGCCTGGCGCAGCACCGCGACATCATCGCGCTCGCCGGGAAGTTGTCGCTGCTGGTGGGCTGCGTGGAGTACGACTCCGGCCGACCGCGCGACGCCGAGGCCACCCGGCAGGCCGCGCTGATGCTCGGGCAGGAGGCCGGCGAACTGAGCGTGCAGGGATGGGCGCACGAGATGCGGGCCTGGTTCAGCCTGACCCGGGGCGACTACCGCGGCGTCATTGCGGCCTCGGAGGCCGGCATCGCGGTGGCGCCCAACGAGAGCGTCGCCGTGCAGCTGTACGCGCAGAAGGCGAAGGCGTGGGCGCGACTGGGGGACCGGACCCAGACCGAGGTGGCATTGGACCAGGGCCGCCAGCTCCTCGAGCGCATGCCCTACCCGGAGAACATCGAGGACCACTTCGTCGTCGACCCCGCCAAGTGGGACTTCTACCGCATGGACGCGCTGCGCAAGGTCGGCGAGAACCGCCTCGCTGAGCAGCTGGCCCGCGAAGTGATCCGGGCGGGAACGGACTTCGACGGGACGGAGCGCTCGCCCATGCGGATCGCGGAGGCCCGGGTCACGCTGGGCGTGGTCGCGGCCCGCGAGGGCGATCTGGACTCCGCGCTGGCGTTCGGGGAGCGGGCTCTCGCGGGTAGCCGGCGCTCGTTGCCGTCGCTGGCGATGGTGTCTGCCGACCTCGGTCAGGCCCTCCAGTCCCAGTACGCGCACGCATCCGAGGCCCAGGCATTCGTCGCCCACCTCCGCGAATTGCGAGGCGGCCAGTGACCCATCGACCGGCCCTCGTCCCGGGCCCGCTGACGGGCGATCAGGGCGCGCTTCCCGCGTGGCGGGACGGTTCACGAACCAGCGTCCCGTCAGGCGGGAGCGGCGGGGTTACAAGTCGGCGAACGCTGGAACTGCCGCTCGAAATCTGTTCCGATTCAAGGGCACCAAGGGGTCCTACCTGCACGTTCTCACGTCAGGAACGGAGCGGACATCGAGGAAGGGCGGGGGGTCGGGTGGGGTCGGTCGGTATCTCGTGCGGCAACACGCTCGTTCTCGTTAGCGAAGATCGTCCGGGGCGTGTATGTTTTGGGGACTGTTTCCCTATGGTGGAGGTCCCGATGTCTGATCCGCTGAGGCGAATTGACGCCCTGGTGGAGGAGGACACCCTCCCCACGCTCAAGGTTCGGCAGCAGCTCCGGCTCGCCGCCGGCCTCACCCAGGCCGAAGTCGCAGAGGCCATCGGCGTCAAGCGACTCGCGGTCGCGCAGTGGGAGGCAGGGCGCGCCCAGCCTCACCGCGGGAACCGTCGCGCGTACGCGCACTTCCTTCGGAAGCTCGCCGTGAAGTACCCGGACGCGGCCATCGAGGAGGCATCCGATGAGGGGTGATCTCGCGGCTGCGACCGTTTTCGGGTTCGCCGACTCCGCCTTCGGAATCGAGGGGGTCGGGATGACCTAGGTCATCGGCCGCGCGCGCCAAACGAGTGGACTGGTAATCCGCTCCGGCCTCGCGCGGCCCGTCAGCGCCGACCACTCACAAAACGGGTCGGCTGCCTGGTCCCGGTTGGCCCCGGTTCCAGGCTCCAGCTCATCGAGCTGGTTCTACATATCGCAGTACCCCGCCTTGGTAAGCGGGTCGCACCACCGGTCCGCGAGGACCGAGCAGTACCGCAGTCGCCCCCTGGCAGGGGCGTCCGCTTGCTCCACCGGCCCCTGGCAGGGCCAACAGAACACCAGCACGACCGGCCCGAAAGCCGTCCGCACTACGTCCAGCCCGAGGGCTGTCCGCATCACCCGTCCGAATCACCACGAAAGGAAGGAAGGCCCGCCTCTGGTTCTTCGTCCGGTGCCCGCTCCTCACGGAGGGGGCGCCCACACATCCACACGAACGGATAGGCCCAGCCCCGCTAGGGGCTCGGTCGGTCCACGCATATGGAAGTTGGTTCCTTCATAGTGCCCGATCTCGTGTCCCTCTGTCAGCTTGGCTTCGCCCGTTTCACCCCGGTTCGGGGGTCGCGGGCGTTCCGCGCGACGGGATTCCCGGAGCCGTTTTTCCCGGTTCGCGCAGTTCGTCCGTCATGTGCCCACGGTTCGAAAAACTTCGGCGGGAGCGTCACACGCGACCCGATTTTTCAACCTGTAGAAGATGTGACCCCCTCTTTTCGTTCTGACCTGTCCGCCCTCGCTCTCGTTGTCCACAGGCCCGCCGCTGCTCGCCGGACTCTGCCCACAGGGGAAGCCTCCGAAGCTGCCGGGATGATCGTTCGTGCCTGCCCGCCCGTGTCCACGCGCCGCCCTGTCGTGGCGGTGGGCCGATGAGCGCCGTGGCGGCACCGGCCGCCGTGCTCCCGCGCCCTCGTACGAAGTTCGCCGGCGGGGCCTCGCACCGTCGGCTGCGGTCGGTCCCGGCGCAGGCCGGTCCGGTCATTCCCCTGGAGCTGGGCAACCCGCTCCAGCTGTCGAAGACGATGCGGGCCCGGCTGCTCGCCGCGGTGCGCGCGCTGGTGTCGTCTCCGGCGCTGGCCGGTGCGTCGGACGGAGCGCGGCTGGCGTCGGTCGTGCTGACGGCAAAGGCGAAGGTGTCCAACGGCTACCAGGCGAAGATCTGGGCGGCGGAGCTCGGTCGGTGGCTGGGGGTCTCCCAGTCGACGGTCGCGCACACCGTGCTGCCCGAGCTGCGCGGCGCGGGGTTCCTCGGCTCGAACGTCGCGACGAACGCCTTCGGGCACGCGACGGGCCTGGAGTGCTGGGTGATCCCGATGTACCGGGCGCAGCAGGCCGGCGACCGGCGGCACGCCCTGGCGCTGTCCCGTTCGGAGCTGGCGGTGCTGCTGAGCCTGTGCGAGGTGCTGTTCGGTCCGGGGTGGGCGCCGAAGGACAAGGCGCCGGTCCCGGCCGGGCTGCTCGCCGGTCGTACGGGCCGGGGTGCGGCGACGGACCGGCTCGGGCTGCTGCTGATGGTGCTCACGACGGGTTCGGCGGGCTGGCTGCAGCTGTGCCCCGGGTCGGTGGACACCGACCGGGGTCGTCCGGCGGCGACGGTGGCGCGGCTGCTGGGCTGCACGGCGGCGGCCGGGGCGAAGGTGCTCAAGCGCCTCCAGGAGCACGGCGTCGCGGACGTGGTGCGCCAGGAGACCGGCTCGGGTCTGCACGCGCGGTCGCGGGTGCGCCTGGTGCCGGTCGCCAAGGCCCACGGCGTGGCCGTACGGGAGGCCCGCCGGGTCGCGGACACCGTGTTTTCAGACCTCGCCGGTACTGCATCCGGAGATCTTGAGTCCAGCGTGACGGGCGAGACCCTTGTGGTTACTGGGATCGAGGGTGCCGGGCAGGACGGGATCGCCGGATCGGCAGACCTCGCCGCAACTGCACAGCACCACGCTCTCCACGCTTCTGGGGTTACTCCTGGGGGTTCTCTTGCGCTCTCTCGTGGTTTTTCCGGCGAAGGCCGTGGTGGGAACCACGGTCTGCCGGACCGCGCGTGCGAGCGCGAGGACCAGGCCGTGGACGGCGATGCCGCTGCCCGGCTGACGCTGGTCGACGGCGAGGGTGGCCCGCTGCGCGGGGAAAAGCCGAAGAAGTCCCCGGTCGTTGAAGGCGGGAAGGGCAGCTGCGGGCCGGTGGCCGGCGGCAGCGTGCGGGCCGTGGGGAGCCGGGGTCAGGGCAGGCAGCAGCAGGGGAGGGTGGCTCTGCCGTCGCTGGATCTGCGGGCCGTCCTGGCCCCGGTCCGGCTGGTCTGGGCTCGCCTGGAGCGTCCGGCCGTCCGGCGCCTGGTGGAGGGCAAGGTCCGTACCGAGCTGGCCCGCGTGGTCGGGTTCGCCGGTCACGCCGACGCGCCGCAGATCCTCGCCGACCGGCTCGCCCGGCGCCTGGAGAGCCAGATGCGGCTGGGCGGTCCGATCACGGATCCGGTGGGCTGGCTGATCGGCCGGGGCCTGCCGCAGATCCAGTTGTGTGCGGAGCCGCGGTGCGATGAGGGCGCGTTGCTCGACTCCGGCCGGGACTGCCCGCGCTGCGAGGACCGGCAGGTCGACAGCCGTGCCACCCGCCACGCGGTCGCGGCCGCCGTCGACGCCGCGATGCCCGGTGCCTCCGAGACCGAGCGGCGGGCGGCCACCGACCGGCAGCTGCACGAGACCGTGACGGCCAGGGCGTGGGCGAAGGCGTACGAGTGGGAGCAGTACCGCGCCCGGCAGGCCGAAGCGAAGGCGGCCCGCGCCGCAGCAGCCGCCGCGCAGCCAGCTACCGACGTCCCGGCCGCGCCGGTGGCACCGGTCGTGCTGCCCGCGCCCCGCCCGGTCGCCGCCGTCCCCGCCCCGGACCTGGAGAGCGCCGACGTCGACGACGACCAGGAGCTGGTCCTCGAGGACCTGACCCCCGACCAGGTGCGCGACTGGCGGGTGCGGGCGATGAAGGACCACAGCGTCGTCTTCGACCACATCGACCGCTACGGCGAGCCGTCGGCCCGGCGCCTGTTCAGCAACCAGCTGGTCAACGAAGCGCAGCACCTCTCCGGGCTCGGGCACCTGAACCTCGGCTACTCCACCTGGGGGCAGTCGTGAGCGGCGGCGAGGTGTCCGGCGTCGACCTCGCGCGCCAGGCCCTGCTCGCGGCCCGGGAAGCGGCGAAGAAGAACGGCGCCACCCGCCAGAAGCCGAAGCGGCGCACCGGCACCGCCGTACGACGCGATGGCCGGGAGCCGCTCGGGCTGGGCAGCGCGATCGGCATGATGATGACCGAGCGCGGCATGGTCACCCCGGCCGCCGGCGGGAACGTCCTCGCACGGTTCGACGCCATCCTCGCCACGGCCGTGCCCGAGCTCACCGGCCGGGTTCGAGCAACGGCGTTCGACGCGGAGACCGGCCGCCTGGACGTCGTCCCCGACACCTCGGCGGCTGGCACGACACTGCGCTGGAGCGCGCCGAAGCTGATCGCGGCGGCCAACGACACGGTGCCCGGCGCGGACGTCCGCACCCTGCACGTCCTGCCACCCGCACCCACCGCCAGCCCCGCCCCGGCGGCCGCCGAACCGGGCCCTCAGCCGACCGCGCCCGCCGCGCCGGCGCAGCGCAGGACTCCGCCGGACGGCTACCGCCGTGCGATCGAGGCGCACCGCGAGGCCGCAGTGCCGTCACGGATCGACCCGGGCATCGCGCAGGCGGTGGAGCGGCAGAACCGGGCCATGCGCGAGCTCAGCCGCCAGGCGTTCCCCGAGCCGCCCGTAGTGCCGGATGATGCGCCGGCCCCGATCAACGCTGCCCATCTCCAGCGCCGCCGTGAAGCCGCAGCCACCGAGGAAGCAGCCCTCCGGCGTGCCCGCGCGGAACGTGCCGCCCGGCAGGCCGGGACGGCTGCCTTGGTCCCCAACGCGCCCGCTCCGCTGCGCACCACGGCCTGACCAGCCGGTGACACCCGACCAAGTCCCCTGCCGTAAGTGGTTCCTGCGGCGTAGCGTGACGGGTACACGCCTGGTAGACACCGTGCGTCGCGGTGACCACCGGAGGGGGAGTCGTGCAGGAAGGGACCGTGCTGGACGGCCGCTACCGGCTCATCCAGGCGATCGGTGCGGGCGGGTTCGGCCAGGTCTGGGCAGCGCACGATCCCAAGATCGACCGCCTGGTCGCGGTCAAGGTCCTCACCGGTGACGCGAGCAGCAGTCGGCAGGTGGCCCGGTTCGCTCGCGAGGCCGCAGTCGCGGGCGGCCTCGCCCACCCGAACATCGTCACCGTCCACGACTTCGGCTCCACGACGCACAACGGGCAGGTATGCGCCTACCTGGTGATGGAGCTCCTGCCCGGCAAACCGCTCAGCGCCGTCCTGGAAGCCGGGAGGCTGCCCCTTCCCAGGGCCTTGAGCGTCGCAGCCTGCGTCGCGGACGCGCTGAAAGCCGCACACGACGCGGGCCTGACGCACCGGGACATCAAGCCGTCCAACATCATGATCCGCCCCAACGGCAAGGCCACAGTGGTGGACTTCGGCATCACCAAGGGCAGCGACGGCCGCAACGACGTCACCACCGGCGTCCTGATCGGCACGCCGGCCTACATGGCACCCGAAGCACTCGCCGGCACCTTCGACCACCGCTCCGACCTGTACTCGCTCGGATGCGTGCTCTACGAGATGGTCACCGGCCGCCGCCCCTTCACCGGCACCTCCTGGCACCTGGTCAACCAGCACATCAAGGAGCAGCCCGCACCGCTGCGCACCCTGCGCCCGGACGCGCCCGTACAACTGGAACGGCTCGTCAGCCAGCTCCTGGCCAAGGACCCCGCTCAGCGGCCGGCCTCAGCTCGGAAGGTCCGGGACGTCCTCAACGAGATCAATGACCGGCACTTCGGGGCCACACCGCCCCGCCGCGGCCGGGACGTCGCGCACGACATGAGCGTCAGCGCGGCGGAAGCCGCAGAGGGTGCGATCATCCCGCTGCGGTTCACCACCCGCATCGCCTGCCCGGCCTGCGCCACCAGGACCGACGAGAAGTCGGCGCAGGCGTGCACCACCTGCAAGGGGGAGGGGCGGATCGTCAGCGAGCAGCGCACCTACAAGGTCCGCATCCCCGCAGGCGTCAGGGACGGCCAGGAGGTTCGGATCAGGGAACTGGGCGAGCCGGGGAAGAACGGCGGTGCCCCAGGGGACATGTACGTGACCGTGCACGTTGACGCCTGAGCGCGCCCCCGGAAACCTGGCCGGCTGATCGGCAGGCAGAGCCAGGAGGGCGGAGCTGGCTACTCGCGGCGCGCGAGCTCCTCGGAGGTGGGCACGTGCCGGGTGACGTGCGGCTGGCCGCTGTAGTCGACGGTGATTGTGTGCCGCAGAACGTCGTCGTCGGCGTCGTAGAAGATCTGCTCGATCTCCAGGCAGGCCCGGTCGGTGGAGATCCCGAAGTCGCGGGCCTCCCGGTCGTTCACCTTCCGGGCCCGGGTGCCGGTGACCATCCGCACCGTCCCGGCCGGTGCGCCCGGCGGGAGCTCGACAGCGCCAAGCCGCGCCCGCGTCGACCACGTCTGTGCCTCGCTCTGCTCCGCCATGGTCGCCACCGTAGCGAGCACGCCCGGCCGACGGGGCGATCTCTCGGCAACTCGGTCCGCCATCTATGTGCCTCACACGGTGTTTCCGCAGGTGGAAGCGGTGCGCGATGAGGCTGTCAGGTGTGAGCCAGGGCCTGCGGAGGGCCCTCCAAACCGTCCATTTTCCGCCCGCCCAGACAATCCGAACGGGTTAAAAAAATGGGTTAAAGACTAGGGTAAACAGTGCTAGGGTGAGAGCACGAAAGGAGATCCACATGGCATCCGAGGAAGAGCTTTTCGCGAACATCGACGCGCTGCTGGCGGAGGAGCCCCAGCTCCCGCCCCCGGCGGAGCGCGCCCGGCTGCGTGAGGCCGCCGGCATCACCCAGGCCCGCCTCGCGGTCGCGCTCAAGACGTCGACGCAGACGGTCAAGAACTACGAGAACGGCAGGAGCGAGCCGAAGCCGCCGCGCCTGGAGGCGTACCAGCGGCTGCTGAACGGGTGGGCGGCGAAGTACCCCGCCCACGGAGCTCCCGCCGCCCCGGCCCCCGTGGCCGCGCCGCAGCCGCAGGTGCCGGAGACGTTCACCCGCGTGCCCACCGTTGAGCAGGACGTTGCTGAGCCCGACATCGGCACTGCGGTGCAGCCGGTGCCGGAGCGACCCGTCGCCCGCCCGACCTCACGACGTCCGGCAGCGAAGAAGGCCGCCGCGCCCGCGACCGACCCGCGCTTCCCGCACGGTCCGCTGGCCGTGCTGGACGGTGACGGCTCCGCGTACGCCGTGGGCGGCGTCGTGCTGGACTGCCCGGCGACCACGGTGCCGGAGCTGGTGGAGTGGACGCTGCGCGAGTCCGGTCTCGGTGCCGCGAAGCTGAACCGGTACGGCAAGGACTCCGACCCGCTGATCGTGCTCACTGCGGCCGCCGCCGTGAAGCTCGGGCTGCCCGAGCGCCTGGAGGGCCACGAGCAGCGCCGCTCCCTGCGTCTTCCGGAGGACCACCCGGTGGTCAAGCAGGTCGCCAAGGCGAAGTGGCAGCTCACCCAGCGCGGGTTCGGCCCGTGGGCGCGGATCTACCGCAAGGCGCAGGGCCGCGACCGGCAGTGCGTGCAGCTGGCGATCCTGTCCTGGGACGCCCTCGATGAGCGGTCCTGGCCCGGCGTTGCCGAGATGGAGCCGGCCGACATCGCCCGCGTCCTCGGCGTGTACGCCCAGCGGGTCATCACCCCGCGCGGCTCCACCGCCGTTTCCGGCCTGGAGCTGATGACGGCGCTGCGCCCGCCCACCAAGGCCGTGCAGGACCCGGAGACCGGGAACTGGGTCTCCGGCTACAACGCGGGCAGCCTGGGCACCGAGCCGATGGACCCGGCGCCGCCGGAGGCCACCCCGGAACACCCCGTCGTCGTCAACAGCGGCTGGACCGGCGGCTTCCTGAACGAGGAGGCGTACCAGTGGGTGCGGTCGGTGGAGACGCTCTCCGATGAGGAGTGCACCCTGCCGTACGCGGTCGGCCTCGACCTCAACACGGCGTTCCTCGCCGCTGCGGCCCGCCTGGTCGTCGGCCTCAGCGCCCCCGACCACTTCCACGCCCCGAAGTTCAACCCGAAGATCCCCGGGAGCTGGCTGGCCGACCTCTCCCACATCGAGCTCGACCCGCGCCTGCCCTCGCCGTTCACTCCGGACGGCACCCGGCCGACGGGCCCGGCCTGGTACCAGACGCACACCCTCGCCTACGCCCAGGAGCTCGGGCACGACGTGCACCCGATCGAGGCGTACCTGCGCCGCGAGACCGGCGCCTACCTCGACCCGTGGCACGACCGCCTCAAGACCGCCTACGTCGACACCCTCGCCGACATGGGCGTCACCAAGGACCTGGACGACCGCCAGTTCCTCGCCGCGATGGCACAGCACAAGCAGAACGACCCGGCCCTGGCCGCCGTCCTGTCCGCCATCAAGGCCACCGTCAAGGGCGGCGTCGGCAAGCTCCGCGAGCGCCCCCAGGGCAAGCACTACAACGAGGGCGAGACGTGGCCGGCCCTGTCCCGGCCGACCTGGCGCCCCGACATCCGGGCCGCCGTCATCAGCAAGGCCCGGGTCAACATGCACCGCAAGCTCAACAACATGGCGAAGATGACCGGGCTCTACCCGCTCGCCGTGCTCTCCGACTGCGTCGTCTACCCGAGCCCGGGTGAAAGCCCGCTCGACTTCCTCCCGTACGCCGCGTCCGGCAAGCCGCAGCCCGGCGGGTTCCGCCTCGGGCCCACGCCCGGCCTGGCGAAGCTGGAGGGCGTCCAGTCGATGCTGTGGGCGGTCGACCTCATGGAGAAGGGTCTCAACCCGGCCCGCCACATCAAGGGCGGCGACGCCGTCATGGACGAAGGGGAGTAGGCGATGGGGGAGATCGAGGACGCCATCGAGCGGGCCGACCGGGAGGGCTTCACCCGGGAGCCGCCCAAGACGCTCCCGGGCCGCATCAACTACCTGCTCAAGCAGCTGGGGACCGCGAAGGCGGTGGCGGCGGAACTCGGCATCACCGCCGACTCCGTCAACCGCTACCGGCGCGGCGCCCGCAAGAACCCGCCCAAGGACATCGCCTCGAAAATCGACAACGCCGTCCGCTCCCGCTGGCAGCCCCAGGTGCGCAAGCGCCGGCACAAGCAGGCCGCCGCCACCGGCATCAAGGTGGAGACCCGGGCCCGCTTCGGCTACCACTCCTCGGAAGGATCGACGGACGACGGCCGCTTCCGCCGCCTCACCGTCAAGCTCCCCGCGACGTACGCACAGCGCCTCTTCGACGCCCGCGAGACCGGGGCCAGCGACCAGGAGATGCGTGGAATCATCGCCGAAGGGTTTAAGGAAGTCTATTTCCAGGACAATGGCGGCCGGGCCATGGGACTGTCGGATGTCGCCATCAACGACATCGACTACCTCGATCTCGAATACTGATTACGGAGCCCTTTATGCCAAGCATCAATTACCCGTATCCGGACCCGAAGAACGACGCCGAACGTACGGCGAACCGTCAGGCCGCCGACGACTACCAGCGCCAGGAGGAGGAAGCAGTCACCCTCCTGCACCTGGCCGACGGGCTTCCCCCCGTGGCTCCCGAGCTGCTCCTCGAACAGGTCCGGCTCGACCTCACCACGGCCGGGCTGCACGTGTCGCCGCCCGCACCGCTCACCGACGAGCACCAGGGCGGCGTCGTGGTCTACCTCAACGACGACGCCCAGGTCGTCGTGGACTGGCTGCCCCACGCCCGCCTCGACTGCGCGGCGCTCGACATGGTCGAAGCCGACCGCACGGACGACGAGGCCGTCGTCCGCTACGAGGTGGTCCGCTCCGCGATGGACACCGCCCTCGGCGCCATCCTGACCGGCTTCCGCTACACCACCCGCCGGCCCGGGTTCGGCTTCGGCCACATCGTCGTGCAGAGCACCCGGTAGAAGGGGATCCGTCCATGCCCGCATCCACGGCCCACCGGCGCGCGTACCGTGAGGTGACGACCCGCCGGGAGGACCAGATGAGCGCGCAGCCCGACCACGCACCCGTCACGCCGTACGCCCCCGCACCCGGGGCACCGGCCGAACTCCTCGCCCAACTGCGCGCCGACAGGCGCGCGAAGAAGTGGGTGCCGGCCTTCGAGCGCGAGTGGTCGGCCGCCCTCGAGGAATCCCGTCGCACGTTCTCCCTGGCCGGGCTCTACGAGGTCGTCCAGGACTGGCAGGGCCGCATCGCGCACGCCCCGGCCGTCGACGCGTTCGTCGCCTCCGGCTACGACGACAGCGACGCCGTCGACCTGGCGGAGCTCCGCCGCCGTCGCGGGTGAGCCCGTCGCCGTACGCGGTCCGTGTCTCCGCCGCGGCCGCCAAGGTCCTCGACGTCCTGCCCGAGCACGCTGCGGACATCGTGTGGGACATCCTCGCCGCGGCCGCCGCAGATCCGTGGGGGTTCGGGCAGTTCGACACGGACGACGATGAGGGCGAGGACGTCCGCTACGCGGCCGTCGGGCAGCTCTCCCTGACCTACTGGATCAACCGGCGTCTGCACAGCTTGACGGTCCTGAACATCGTCTGGCTCGGGTAGCCACCTCGTGACAATGCCCTGACCCCGGCATCGCAACTGCCGGGGTCAGGGCGTTTCCGATCGTAGCCACGGCCGTATCCACCGGTAGCCACCTGGGCAGCAACGCGTTGCCGCCTGGTTGTCACCAGCGGCCGCGGGAGCGTTCGGCACCGAGCTGGACCTCACGTCGGCACTCACGGCAGTCCGGCAAACCGCTCACGCGCCGGCCTTCCCCCTCCGCCCAACGGAAGCCACACAGCGACGTGGTCGGGTCCTCTGCGGGATCGGTGGCGTGAGAGCCGTGGCCCGGCACGTTCCACGTGACCGTCGTGCCGCCCTCGTAGGGAGCGCCCTCCGGCCACTCGTACACGGCCTCGGTGGTCGTGCAGCGCATCCGGAGGTCAGGACCCTCCCAGCGGGCACCCCGCCGGGCCTCGGTCGCGGCGTCGACGGCGTCGGCCAGGCGCTCGAAGGACAGGTCGTAGTCCTCCATGTGGCGCCAGCTGCCCGGCTCCTGCTTCCGCATCAGCTCACGAAACTCCAGCAGCAGCCGCTCCAGGTCGTGCCGCCCAACCCGCAGGGTGTCGGTCGCGTCGTCGTACGCGTCGTCGGGGGTGATCTTCACGGGCATCGCACTGCTCCTTGTCCACGCACGCTGATGGGCCGAGTGTGCCGCGAACGTGCGGCCCGGGTAGCCGTATCCACCAGTTGCCACCCGGGTGGCAACGCGTATCCGCTCGCAGTCGTCACCCGGCGCCGCAGCGCCGGGTAGCGTGCCGGGGACTGATCCAGACCCGGGGTGGGGAGTGGCGATGCGGTTTCCGCAGTTCGACGAGCGTGGCACGCTGACGACGACCGAGATGGAGGCGCTGCGGTCGCTGAACGCGGCGTTCCTGACCGCGCGCTACGAGTGGCAGACGGCATGCACCATGTGGGACCGCCTCCGCAACGCCAGCGCTATCACCGGGCTCCGCACCGCGCAGACGGCGTTCCCGTTCTTCGAGGACGCCGTCGACGAGATCGCGAACGGTGTGACCGCGTACGAGCGGCGGGTGGCGCTGACCGCCTGGCGGTACGCGGCCGCCGCGCTCGTCCTGGGCGTCGCCGTGCTGCAGCGCGTCGCGGAGGCGAAGCCGCCCCTGACGGCCGCGGCGGTCGATGAGTTCTGCCAGGAGCCGACCCTGGGACGGCTCCACGAAGCCCTGTCGGTCCCCGTGGCCGACCTCCTGCCCGAACGCGCGCACCACAGCGGCATCCCGAACGACCGCGAGGACACAGCGCGCCGGTGGGCCAAGGTGCGCGACGGCGTGGACGACGCGATGGACCTGGTCCTGGAGCTCGCCGCTGACGAGGACGCGGCCCACCCTCGGACCAAGGACGAAGCCGCCAGCTGCCTGCTGACCCAGCACTGCCCGCCCCACACGGACCCGGTGTACGAAGGCGTCCTGGAGCCGCTGCTCCGGCTGGCGGAGGAACTGCCCTTCGACATCACCCGGATCATCACGAAGGGCTGACCCCGCCGCGGTTCAGGTCTGCGGCGGCGTCGCGCCGGGCAGCTCCCCGGCGAAGGCCCACCACTGCTCGATGGTCCACACGGCGACGCTGGAGCGGTCGCTGGACATCCGCAGCCACACCTCTTCGCCGCCGGGCATGAGCGCCACCTCGAGGTGCGGGTCGTCCCACGTGCCCACCGGGTACATCCACTCGATGCCGTCGGGCCACGTCCGCATCGCCACCGTGCGCACGCTCAGCGCCGCGGCGAACGCGTCCAGCGCCGCCTTGGGTATCCGCACCTCCGCCGGCTCCCGCTCGATCCCCGCCACCTGGCCCCCTCCGCCTCGTGCGGCAGGCCCGCGCCCACCGTCGCGGATCAGCGTGACAGACCCGCGCCCCGCTCGGTGTCACGCTGTGAGGCTGGCAGGCTCACAGGCCATTCCCCCAGGTAGACGCGTCGCCCTATGAGGGTGTGAGGTTGTGAGGCGGAGTTCGCGGCCGTGCTTCCGCACGCCCTGGTCCCAGCAGCCGGCCCGGAGGACGATGGAGTCATGGGCACCCGCGACCAGGACCAGGACGACGTCGTCGAACCCGCGCGGCCGCCGCTCACCGCAGAGCAGGCCCGGGAGGTCACGGCTGGGCTGCGCGAAGCGATGGACGACGTCCGGCGCACCGTCGCGCTGCTCGCCGCCCGGGTCCGCGCCGCCCACGCCGCCCGCGTCTGGACGCCACTCGGCTACGGCTCGTGGGAGTCGTACTGCGCCACGGAGTTCGACATCAGCCGTGCCCAGGCGTACCGGCTGCTCGACGTCGCCCGCGCCCTGGCCGCGATCCACGACGCCGTCGCCGCCGGCCCCGGAACGTCTCGCACGCGAGACAGCGACCCGGCCGCCGCGGCCGCGCTCGACTACGGCCTCTCCCAGCGGGCCCTGATCGCCGTCTCCGGCCGTACGGACACCGTCACGCAGTTGATCACCCGCCGACTCGCCGCGCTCGCCCACAGCGGCCTCCAGGCCCTCGATGAGCCCACCGTGCGCGCCGTGGTCCGCCAAGCCGTCCGCGACCTCCGCACCGCCCCGCCTCCGCCGCCCGCCGAACCGTCGGCGGATCCCGCGCTCGCCGAACTCCGCCGCGTCGTCGACGACCTCGCCGCCCACACCCACCAGCTCGGGGAGCTGATGCTCGAAGTCGCCCCCGCGTACCTGTCCGACACCGCGGCCGCCGACGTCCTGGCCCCGCTGTGCGAGCAGATCGGCGAGAACCTCGACAACGGCCTCGCTGCCCGCCGCTACGCGATGTCTGGCGACCTCCGCGCCCTGCACGGCACCGTCCTGTAGCTCACCGATCCCGGCTGCTCCTATGTGGCACACAGCCCGTTTCCCCAGGTGGGCGAGGCGCGCTATGAGGGTGTGAGGTGTGAGACGAGGGCCTGCGGCAACGGGCCGCCGCTGCTCCTGGTCGTGCTGCTCACCGTGGTGTGCAGCGGGTGCTGCTCGATGGGTAGCGGGGGTGGTGGCCGTCGTCCTGGTGGTGGTCGTCGGGTTGCAGCAAGGTGGTGTCGCGGGTGCAGCGCAGCATTTGCCTGGGCCGGGCGAGACAAGGGTGCTGCTCGTGCAGCAGGCCAAAAGATCTATGCAGCGGCTGCATGCAGCACGCCACGGTGCAGCACGGTGCCGGGACCGCGAGCGGGCCGGCCATCGTGCTGCACCGTGGCGGCCGGGAACGACAACGGCGCCCTCCCGGTGGGGTGGGCGCCGTGGCAGTGGCGGGGCTGGAGTCGCGGTTCATCCGGCCAGTCGTAGGGAGGGCGGTGCGTCGGGCAGCGGGGCGTCCTCGCCCCCGTCTGGGTCCGGGTCGAAGTCTGTCCCGATGCGGGCGTCGCGGGCGCGCGGCGGGCGGATGTCGCCGGTCGGGAAGTTCAGCGGCCACACGAACGTGTCGGGGGCCTTGAGGTGGTTGACCATGTGGCTCAGTGACTCGTAGCCGGCCAGCAGCGGGTGGATGAGGACCTCACCGCGGCGCTGCCGCTCGCTGATGATGCCCTTGTCGCGCAGCTGGCTGATGGCCCGGGAGACCACGGACTGGGTCAGCCCGAGGCGCTCGGCAAGCTCCTGCTGGCGGATCTTGACCAGGCCGCCCGGCTCCTGGCGCGAGGTCAGCACGTCGAAGACGTCCCGGGCCGTCGGGGACAGGCAGGCGTTCGGCAGGACCTCGAAGATCTCCGGGTTGTGGAAACCAGGAATGGAAGCGGAGCTCATCGCGTGGCCTCGTTCCTCACCGTCGGAATGGTGATCTCGTGCTCCACCAGGGTCTTCTTGAGCGACTTCACCAGGCGCAGCTGCTTCTCGCTGCCCCACCGGTAAGCGTAGAGCGGGTTGAGCCGGTACACCCCACGCCGTTCCCGCCACGTGAAGTTGTGGTGGCTCAGCTGGCCGACGGCGCGGGAGATCTTCGACTGCGAGCAGCCGTACTTCTTCGCCAGGGCGACCTGGGTCATCTCCACCAGGCCCTCCTTGTCGTGGTGCGTCTTGAGGTAGTCCAGGACGTTCCGCGACATCGCGCTCAGGTCGAACTTCCACAGGTTGTCCTCGATAACCTGGGACATGCTCAGGTGCCCCTTGCCGTAGAAGACGTACGGCTTGACCGGGTCCTTCGTCATGAAGGTGCCGCCGCGCTTGGCCAGCCTGTCCAGGCTCTTCACCAGCTGCTGGGCCGACTCCATGCCGTTGACGGCATCGGCGGGCGGCGGAGCGGGGGCCAGCCGCGGCGTGATCGCAGGCGCCTCCGCGCTGCGCCTCAAGGGCTGGGCCACGGGCTCTCCTCCATGATCGTCGGGGCTGCATAACATAGCAGATCTGCGATGTTATGCAGGAGATCTATGCACGCGGTGGGCGTGTCCCTGGACAGGAAGGATCTATGCACCTACGTGAATGCAACTCGCCCGCTTCGGCCGAGATCCATTCACTCAGGCTGCATACATCTCGCGCGTTTTCGCAGGTCAGAGGCTTGCGTCTATCTGATCTTTAGAGGCGCGCCCCCTACGGCCCGCGCTGCGCCCTCCAGCCGCTCCATGCAGCGGCGAGGCGGCGGCCGGGCAACGGGAGGCCGCGGATCCTTCCGCCGGCGGGCCGCCAGCTGCTGCGTGTCGGCCCCCGGACGGGGCTGAGGCGGCTTCGCGCGCGGCTCCGTGGGACCGGTGCGGACCGTAGGCGGCACCATCGGAGCTGCGTCTCGGGTTGTACCGGCCGTGACGCTCAAAAGCACGGAAGCGTGGCCGGTGCCGGTGGCCGGTTCCGCCGCCCGGCCTGGCGGCCGATCGGCTCCGGTACCTCCGCACGTTGAATTCCAGCATTCCCATATCGGGCTTCCGTTCTGTGGCTAAGCTATCCATGGCCGCATAATTCTGCATTCTGCCGGGAGTTATTGAGTCGGGGTTTCGGTGGTGCGGCAAGGACCCAAACGCTACACAGTCAACGACCGTGATGCATCAACTGATCCGCTCGTTCGCTCGGTCGGGTGACGCATCCTCGAAATCTGCGCCCCGGTTCCTGGTTGACGTGTATGCTGGCGGGGTATTTATGAACGCGAGCGGCCCATTTCAAGGCGGGGGAGGTGGTTAGGGTGGAGCGCAGCGGAACCCGTCACTGCGGTGGGGCCGGCACTCGATCGGGCCGACAGTTCGTCACCCTCGTTGCGGGGGTGGTGGCTGGGAACCCCAAGCCCTACACAGGCGGACACGTGATGCACCTCCTCTTGTAGCCAGCCCAGCGAGCGCGCAAGCGCGCTCGCCTGCAATTCGCGCTTGCGCGAATTGCATTCCCTTCGGGAATTCCGCTTGCGGAATTCCATTCCCGCGCTTGCGCGGGAATCCGAATTGCGCTTGCGCAATTCGCGCTCTATGCCCCGGCTTGCCGGGGCATATCCCGCTCCGCGGGGGTCGGTGTCGAGGAGACGCCCGGCAAGGTCCGGGCCACGGTGAGGTCCCTGGTGA
>NZ_JBSFDD010000039.1:0-58761 GCF_053593715.1 Streptomyces sp. NPDC002125
CTCCGCCCCCCCGACCCCCACCCTGGGTTCCCCGGGCTACACAATCTCACACCCGCCCCCCTGCGGGTGCGCTCGGGGGGGGGGGCCCCGCGCCCCCCCGCCCCTCTTCTTATTCCGGCTTTACCAAAAACTGACCGGGTGGTCTTTATCACCACCCGTCAACCCCTTATTACGGTCGCGTAGGTCACAATCGAGGGTGCAGGATAAGCCGTTGTGGCAGACGATTCGAGAAACAAACAACAAGGCATCATCGGGTCGTACGCGGCGATTGGCGACAGCTTCACCGAGGGTGTCGGAGACCCCGGCCCGGACGGAACGCTCCTCGGCTGGGCCGACCGCTTCGCGGTCCTCCTCGCGGACCAGCTCCCGGTCCCGGGCGCAACGGTCGGTCCCCCGGACGACCCGCACGGGAACTTCCGGTACGCCAATCTCGCCGTACGCGGACGCCTCCTCGACCAGATAGTCGAGGAACAGGTCCCCCGCGCCAAGGAGCTGGCACCTGATCTGGTGAGCTTCTGCGCGGGAGGCAACGACATCCTCCGTCCCGGTTCCGACCCGGACGACGTGGCGGAGCGCTTCGAGCGAGCCGTCGCCGAGCTGACCCAGGCCGTCGGCACGGTGATGGTCACCACCGGCTTCGACACCCGCGGCATCCCGGTGCTCAAGCACCTGCGGGGCAAGATCGCCATGTACACCGCCCATGTCCGGTCCATCGCCGACCGCTACGACTGCCCGGTCCTCGACCTGTGGTCCCTGCGGTCCGTGCAGGACCGGCGCGCCTGGGACAACGACCGGCTGCACCTCTCGCCCGAGGGACACACCCGGGTCGCGCTACGCGCCGCCAAGGTCCTCGGCCTCGACGTGCCGGCCGACCCGGACCAGGTGTGGCCCCCGCAGGCACACCGGGGGGCCCTTGAGGTGCGGCGCGACGACATCCAGTGGGCGCGCGAGTATCTCGTGCCCTGGATCGGCCGGCGGCTGCGCGGCGAGTCCTCGGGGGACCACGTCGCGGCCAAGCGCCCCGACCTTCTGCCGCTCTGACCCGTCAGCGGCTGACGACCGGGAGCAGGCGCCGGACCGGTTCCGGAGCCACGGGCCCGTCCGGGGCGGATGTCCGCGACGGCCGGGCGGGCGGCCCGGTCACGTCCACGCCGGCCCGCGCGCGCGCCGGGCCGGCGGGCATCCGTACCGGGGCGGCGGGTATCCGCTCCAGCACGCCGCCCGCGAAGACGTCGTACAGCGGCAGCGTCTCCAGGTGCACATAGCCGATGTGGCAGTCGCAGACATCGAGCGGGCAGCCCCGCGGGCCCAGCGCGTCCCGGAAGCTGCCGTCGTACAGATTGCCCAGCTCCGCGCGGACGAAGTGACAGCGGCGCACCGTCCCGTCCCCGTCCACCGAGATCACCGACTCGCCCGTCCGGCAGGGCAGTCCGGCCGAGCGGTGCGGGAACCGGCTGAGGGGGAATAGCGGGTCCAGCGCCGTCCAGCGGTCGGCCTCCTCGTCCGTGTAGGTGTGTCCCTCCGCGGCGTTGACCCAGAGGTAGACCTCGGACGGCAGCGCCGAGCGCAGCCTTCTCGCCTCCTCCAGGTGCTCCTCGATGCCGACCACCCCGACGCTGTGGCGGACCCCGAGAGCGGTCAGCTCCCGGCACCGGCCGAGGAACCGCTCGTACGGTGTCTGGCCCGGGTGGTACGTGCACCACAGGGCGACCTTGTCCCGGTCGGCAGCCGCCAGCCAGCCCGTACGGCCGCTGAGATTGGTCTGGATGGCGACCCGGCGGATGTGCGGCAGCCGTGACAGCTCGACCAGCGCACGCCGGTACCAGGACCGCACCAGGCCCTCTCCCCACGGCGTGAACAGCACCGAGAGACCGTCACCCGTCTGCCCCGCTGCCCAGGCGGTGAACCGCTCCAGGGCCGCACGGTCGGTCCGCAGCTGCTCCACGCTGTCCCGCCGCTTGGCGAACGGGCAGTAGGGGCAGTCGTAGTCGCACGAGGCCAGCGGGCCCCGGTAGAGAATCGTCAGGTCCATGCTCCCCGCCCGGCTCACTTCGCCTCGTACGCGGCCATCGCGGCCCGCACTCCGGGGGAGAACAGCTCCGGGCCCAGCGCGTCGGAGTGGGCGAGGCCCTCGGGGGAGAGGCGCAGCAGCACCGGGCGCGCCTCCTCGTCCAGCCAGCCGCGTGCGGTGAAGAGCGCCAGCTCGGCGGGGAAGTCGTCGTACGGATCGGTGCCGAAGCGCTCGCGGTACTCGGCGGGCCGCATGCCCTCCGCCTGGAGGAGCGACTGGAGGAGGTGGCGTCTGCGGGCCTCGTCGCCGTCGACGTACCGGCCGACCTCCGCCCGGGAGAAGTCCCCGGTGGTGGTGAAGCCGTCGATGATGCCCCGGATCTCCCGCATCTCCACCGCGTAGTCGAAGGAGTAGTGCAGCGAGGAGGTGTACGAGCGGGCGCCGCAGCCGAGCCCGATCATGCCGTCCGTCTGGCAGGCGTAGTCGTCGGGGCCGGACCGCGGGGCGTCCGCACGGCGGAACATCCGCATCGACACCTGCTCGTACCCCTGGGCCAGGAGATGGTCGCGGCCCGCGCGGTACAGCCGCAGCCGCTGCTCGTCCCACGCGGGGTCGGGGTCCTCCGGCCCGCCCGACCCGGTGCCCAGCCGCCCGAGTCCGGTCAGCGGGCGCACGTAGAGCGGGTAGAGATACAGCTCCTCCGGGCGCCAGGCCAGGGCGGCGTCCAGCGAGGTGCGCCAGCTCGCCTCCGTCTGGCCCTCGATGCCGTAGATCAGATCGATGTTGAGCACCGGGATGCGGGCGTCGCGTATCCGGCCGAGTGCCGCCTCGACCTCGGACCTGTGTTGCGGGCGGACCGCGGCGCGGGCCTCGGCGTCGACGAAGCTCTGCACGCCGATGCTGATACGGGTGGTGCCCCGGTCGGCCAGCACGGACAGCCGGTCCGCCGTCGCCGTCGACGGCGAGGTCTCGACGGAGAGCGGCACCGAACGCAGGTCGGCACCCATCCGCTTCTCCGCGATGTCGCAGAGGCGCTCCAGCTCGCCGGCGGTGAGGAAGGTGGGGGTGCCACCGCCGAACGCGGCGGCGGCGAACCGGACCGGCTCACCGTCGCCCAGCGCGTCCCGGACGGCGGTGGCCTGCCGGTCGAGGGCGTCGAGATAGCGCGTCGTCAGCTCGTCGGGGGCGCCGATCCGGGTGAACAGATTGCAGAAGCCGCAGCGGACCTCGCAGAACGGTATGTGGAGATAGAGGGAGAGCGCGTCCTTGCGTTCCGCCGCCCAGAGCTCGCTCAGCAGCGGCCTGCCCGCCGGGTGCCCGTCGAGCGGGCGGTAGGCGGTCTTGTGAGGGTAGGCGTAGACATAACTGCGGTACGGGCCGGTGCTGTTCGCGGTGGCGCGTGCGGTGGCGGTCATCGGGTGGCCCCCGGTTCGAGGAAGAAATGGGCGTAGGGCACGGTCCACACGGCCTCGTGTCCGAGCCGGTGACCGGTGTATCCGTCGTCGCCGTAGGCCGTGCCGTGATCGGAGCAGACGATGGCGAAGCACCTGCGGCGGCTGCTCGCGGCGGTGAAGAGGCGCCCGATGTGCCGGTCCACGTACTCCAGGGCGGCGGCGTGGGTGGCCCGGGAGTCACCGGCACCGGCGTCGGCGCCGGGCATGTGGAACCAGTTGGGCTGGTGCAGCGCCGACACATTGACGAAGAGGAACAGCTTCTGGTCCCGGGGGAGTCCCGCCACGACCCGCTCGGCGCACGAGACCTGCTCCTCGAAGGACGTCGGCGAGGCGACGCCGAACCCGGGCTCCCAGTGGCTCTCCTGGAACATGCCGGGCAGCACCGAGCCGAGCGGCGGGCGGCGGTCGAAGAAGCCGACACCACCGACGCACACCGTGCGATAGCCGACCTCGGCCAGGCCCGAGAGGATGTCCGGCGTGTCGTGGACGAAGGTGCGCTCGGCGGTGGACTCGCTTCCGGCGAAACGAGCGGCGAACAGCCTCGGGTGAGGGCCCGGCGCGGCGGGCGTCGGCAGGAATCCGGCGAATATCGCCTGGTGGGAGGCGTAGGTGAAGCTGCCGGGCGCATGCCTCTTCTCCCAGACACCGCCGGGCAGATGCCGGACCAGATTCGGGATGCGCCCGGCCGCGGCCAGCTCCTCGGCGACGTCGAACCTCAGGGTGTCCAGGGTGACGAGCAGAAGGTCGTGACTGCCCACGACCGCGTTCATGTCGGGGTCGGCACTCGTGGCCGGGCCGGTGGTCGTTCCCGGGGCCGGGGGCACGGCGGGGGCAGCGGTCCGCGCTTCACGGGCCGGTGTTTCAGCGGGCGTCGGTGACACGGTCGTTCCTTGCACGGTCGTTCCTTGCTCGGTCGTTCCTTGCTCGGTCCAGTAGGGAGGCGATCTGCGCGCCGTAGGTGTCCAGGCCCTCCGCGCCACTGCCCGGCAGGCCCGTCAGGCGCGGCAGGAGGTCGCCGAAGGCATTGGCCTCGCCGACGGCGAAACGCCGCCAGCCGGTCGCGGGCAGCAGATCGACGCCCACGCACAGCGTGTCCGGGAAGCACGCCGCCGCCTCCTCGCACACAGCCAGCGCGGCGCGCCAACTGCCGCCCGCGTCCTCCACGGCGGCCCGCACCTGGTTCAGGTCACCGCGGGTCCCGCCCAGATGCAGATTGGTCATCGGGGAGCGGCTGGTCCGTACGACGGCGTGCGTCGCCCGGCCGGCCACCACCACGACCCGGAGGTCGGCGACCCGCCCGCCCTGGGACGCCTTCGGCAGCCAGCGTTCGATGTGCAGCCCGTCCGGGGCCAGGGCGTCGACGAGGGCCGCCACCTCGTGCTCCGTCGTGAGGCGGCGCACCCGCAGCGAGTTGAAGAGCCTGCTCTCCTCGTCACGCTCGACGGAGGTGGATGCCCGCAGCCTGCCGGGCCCGGCCGTCTCCAGGGCCACCACCCCCGAGGCGGAGGAGCCGTGCGCGGGTTTCAGGAACACCCTCGGCATGCGGTGATCCGCCATCAGCCGGCGCACATCCGCCCAGCCCCGCACCGGGGCCGCGTCGGGACCGGACGTCGGGGAGTCCGGCACCGGGACCCCTGCGGCGTCCAGCACGCCGTGGCAGAGCCGCTTGTCGAACAGCACCGCGATGTCCCGGGGGCCGTCCAGCAGTACCGCGCCCACCGTCGTGGCGGCCCGGGCGATGTCCCGTACCGCTGAGGTGAACCGGGCGTACCAGAGGGCCGAACCCTCCACCCTCGTGGGGTCGTCGGCCCCGCGCAGCAGGCGGTCCACCTCGGCGTCCTCACCGGGCGACTCGATACGCACGGTCTCGCCCGGCAGGAAGGACGGCCCACCGCGCAGCACATCCATCCACGGCACCACGCGCGCGGCCGGCAGCCCCGCCGCCCGTACGGCCTCCTGGAAGAGCCCGACCCGGCGGTTGGAGGGGATGCCGACCACCGCGAGCCGCGGCGCCGCGCTACTCACTGACGGCGACATAACGGAACTCGTCCTCGGGGTCCCAGTCCTCCGCCTCGGCCAGATCGACACGGACACCGGCCCGGGCGCAGAGATCCTGGATGCGGGAGACGAAGGGGGCCGAGAGATAGTGGTGGCGGAGATCCAGTGCCGACAGATGGATGAGCGGCTGACCTTCGAGCAGGGCCTGCGCGCCCGTGTCGCCGAGGGTGCCCATCGACAGGGAGAGCGAGTCCAGCCAGGCGACCACCGGGGCGGAGGCGACGGCAGCCGCGATCTCGTCCTGGATCTCGCTGTTCTGGAGCCCGAGATGGCGCAGCCGGGGCAGCGCGGCGCCGGACAGCACGGGGGCCAGATCCGCCACGGTGGCGTCACCGCCGTACGACTCGGAGCCGAACCAGAGCTCCAGATGTTCGAGGGCGGGCAGATCGGACGCGCCCACCGCGCTCACCACATGGCCGGGCAGACCGCCGGACTCGAACCGGAGCGACCGCAGCGCCTGATGGCGGACCGGGCGCAGCCGGAGCTGCTCCTCTTCGGGACTCCAGCTCCCGCAGCCGCGCACGGTCAGCTCCTCCAGGAGGGGAAGCGCCTCCAGCACCGGCGTGATGTCGCACATCTCCAGCCAGGAGATCTCGCACTCCTCGCTCTCCACATCGGCGAGGAACAACGCGCGCAGCGCCGGGAAGCGGTGGGCTTCCGAGACGATCGCCTCGACCACCGGGGAGAAGCTGACGTAGTCGCCCTCCCACCAGGGACCTATCAGCAGGGCGCGGACTCTGCCGGGGTCGACCGACGTGAGGAAGCGCTGCCAGACCCCCTCGAACTCCGACTCGCCCCACTGGCAGTCCAGCCGCCAGGCCACCGCGTCGGCTTCGGGGAGTGCTTCCGCGCCCGGTGCGTCCTGCAGGGGCATCGTGTGGACCGGCAGGCCGTGGAAGGTGCCGGGGTGAGTGATGTCGATCATCGCGCCATCACTCCGCGACCGCGGTGTAGCGGCCTTCGATCCCACGGCCGCCCCACGGCTCGTTGCGCCCCGAAAGATCGACGGACACACCGTACGGCCGCAGCGCCTCGGCGAGCCGGCTCTCCATCGGTGCCGTCATGAAGTGGTGGTGCAGGTCGAGCGACGTGAGATGGGTGAGCGGCTGGCCTTCGAGCAGGGCGGCCGCTCCCTCGTCGCCGAGCGTGCCGTTCGACAGGTCGAGGGTACGGAGCTGCGCGACGACCGGCGCCGCCCCGATCGCCACCGCGATCTCGTTCTGCAACTCGCTGTTGCGCAGGCCGAGGTGGTGCAGCCGCGGGAAACGGGTACCGGCGAGCAGGGGTGCCAGATCAGGGAGGACCACATCACCCCCGTACGCGGAGACACCGAGCCAGAGGTCCAGCCTCTCCAGTGCCGGAAGCTCGCTGTCCAGGACGCCGCGCAGCGCCTCCGCCGGGAGTCCGCCGCTCTCGATGGTGAGCGATCGCAGGGACTCGTGCTTGACGGGCGGGAACAGCAGGCCGGTGCCGCCGCGCACACCGAGATGCGTCAGGCCGGGGAAGGCGGTGAGCAGCACGGTGACGTCCGACTGCTCGATCCACGAGATCTCGGCCTCCTCCGCCATCAGATCCCCGACGAACACCGCCTTGAGCGAGGTGAACCGGTCGGCTGCGGCGGTGACGAGGCCGATGGGGTGGGACGAGTCCGTCTCGTACGTCTCTCCCCACTGCCCGATGATCAGGGCCTCGACCCCGGAAGGATCGACGGCGTCGAGGAAAGCGGCGAACTCCTCCTCCCACGGGCCGTTCCGGTCGTCGCTGTAGGGGTCGACGCTGATGCGCCAGGCCGCGGAGTCGGCCGCGGGACGGGCCGATCCATCGGTCTCGCGCTGGAAATCGACGGCCGGAAGGCCGAGCAACTCGTGCAGACGGTCCGCGTCGGACATGGCACTGAGCTCCTGATACTGGGGACGGCTGATGTCCGCAAGGTTTATCAAGTGCCACTGACAACGGCGCGACCGGGCCAGCCGCAGTGCCCTCACGCCGCGGTCGGAGCTCATGGATCGTCAAGCCCTGGGATGCGGCCCTAGGATGCGTCCGTGGCGGGGTTCGATGAGGTCAGGGCGACATTCTGGGGCGACGGACCGTACGGGGTCCAGCCGCCGTTGACCGACGCGGCCGTGGAGGACGCCGAGCGTCTGCTCGGTGTCCGTCTGCCGGTTGCGTTGCTGGAAGTCCTGCGGGTTCGGAACGGCGGTGTGGTGGCGGACGCGTGGAACGCGTTCCCGACCGAGGGGCCGACGTCGTGGAGCGAGGACCATGTGCCGTTCGACGAGATGATGGGCATCGGCCGTGAGGACGGGATGGTGTCGTTGCTGGACTCGGCCTACCTGGTCGAGGAGTGGGGACTGCCGTCTCCTCTGGTTCTGCTGTCCGGCGACGGCCACTGCTGGGTCGCCCTCGACTACCGGGCCTGCGGGAAGCAGGGCGAGCCCTGCGTGACCTGGTTCGACGTGGAGGACGGCACGGAGCTCTCGCTGGCTGCCGACTTCCGGACGTTCGCCGAGCGGCTGACGGCGGCCGGGTCACTCGGCTCAGGCCCCGATCGCACGGACGGCAGCCCACCGGATGCACGTCCCCGCTGACGCTCCTCACCCCGCCCCCCGCCCGGACCATCCCGCGCAAGGCGAGTCGCGGGACCCGCCGGACAGGCCCTGGGCGAGCCGGCCCCGGTGAGCGGGACGGCTCGGTCGGCCCTCGATCGGACCCTCGGCCACGGCCACCAGGACCCGCCACGGGTCCCGATGTCAGACCCCTCTCGTAGCGTCTTATCTGTGACCGGCACAGGGGGTGCCGGGACGGAGGGGAGACATCTGTGTACCGGCAGGGTGACGTACTGATCGTGGCGCTGGGGGAGTCGGAGGTGCCCGCGCACTTCCTCGAAGCGCCGGGTGAACCGCGTGACGGGCGCGGGAGGCTCGTGCTGGCGCTGGGCGAGGTCACGGGACACGCGCACGCCGTGCAGGGGCCGGGCAGGCTCATGCGGGAGGCCGGGACGTTCGGCCCGATGCTGCTCCATCTCCCCGAGGGTGGACGCGTGGTGCACGAGGAACACGCGGCGATAGCACTGCCGACAGGCTGGTTCCGTGTGGTGCGCCAGCGGGAGTACGCCCCGGGGGCGGTCAGGATCGTCGCGGACTGAGGCCCGCGGGGCGGGAGCGATGGTGCGCGGTCGCACGGCGGTGCCGTGAGGTGCGGACGGTCGCGCGGTGACACGCGGCCAGGGAACAGGACCAGGAACAGGGGACGGGGAATACCGATGCAGTACGTGAACACGTGGCGGGCCGTGGCGGCGGCGACGGGCCGGGGCGACCGGAGCGCCGCGGAGGACGGGGTGCGGCTCGCCTACCGCAGCGCGGGGCTCGCCGAGCCCGAGCGCATCATCTGGACCGACTCGCCGAAGGCCGCCGTCGAGGTGGTGGAGAAGCTCGTCGACGCGGGGCGCTCGGTCCGCGAAGAGGTCCGCACCCGCCCCTGGGCGGCGGAGCGGCGCCGGATGTACGACGAGCTCGGCCCGGCCGGCTGGTCGTCGCTGTGGTCCGCCACCGGCGCCCAGCTGTGGGAGACCACGGCCGGGCTTGCCGAGCGGATACGCACGGGTGTCGTCGCCGAGCTCACCACCCGGCCCGAGGACGAGCCGGACGTACGCCTGGTGCTGCTCGACGCGGTGCTCGGCCAGCACGACGCGGCCTGGCTCGCCGCCTTCGACGGCCGGGGTGACCGGCTGACCGGACTGGCGGAGGTCGCGAGGAACGCCGGCTGGTGGTGGCCGTACGAGCGCGCCGTGGTCATCAGCGAACGGCCCTCGGTGCTCCACCGCGACGAGGCGGGGCGGCTCGACAGGGGTGACGGCCCGGCGCTGGCCTACCCCGACGGCTTCGCGCTGTACGCCTGGCGCGGGATGCCCGTGCCGGTGGAGTTCCTGGAAGGCCTGGCGGGACTGACTCCCGAGCGGATCAGGGCCGAGGAGAACGCCGAGCTGCGCCGGGTGATGCTCGAGTACTACGGCTACGACCGCTATCTCTCCGAATCTGGCGCCGAACCGGTGCACCGCGACGAGACGGGCATCCTCTGGCGCATCGCCATGGAGGGCGACGAGGACGTCGTGATGGTCGAGGTCGTCAACTCCACCCCGGAGCCTGACGGAACCCACCGCACCTACTGGCTGCGGGTACCGCCGAGGATCCGGACGGCGAAGGAGGGCGTCGCGTGGACCTTCGGGCTCGAAGGAGAGGCCTACGCCCCGGTGCGCCAGACCTGATCGGGGCGGGGGCCGGCTCCGCGCCGGACCGGCGGGACCGCGACCGGGCGTGGTCAGCTGGTCAGGACCTCGTGATCGATGCCCAGTTCGCGGGCGAGCGCCTCCTCGGCCCACTGCAGCATCGTGGCGCGGGAGAGCGGTCCCGCGTACGACGTCATCTGGACGGCCAGACCGTCCAGCAGAGCGGTGAGCCGCCAGGCGACCGACATCGGGTCGTCGCAGTGGAATTCACCGCCCGCCGCGCCCTCCTCGATGACCTCGGCCAGCTCCGCCTTCCACTGCTGATCGAGATCACCGGCCACCTCGCGCAGCGCCGGGTCGCGCAGGGAGGAGGCCCAGCCCTCGATCCACAGGCGCCAGCCCTTGGCCTGACCGGTAGGGGCGTACCAGCGAACGGCGGCGCGCAGCCGCCGCACCGCGCTGGTGCGGCGGGTCAGCAGCCTGCGCAGGTGGGCGAGGTCGGCCTCCGCGGCGTACGCGAACGCGGCGGCCATCAGCTTCTCCTTCGACGAGAAGTGGTAGAGCACCAGGGCGTTGCTCACCCCGAGGACGGAGGCGACGTCGGCGATCCGGACAGCCGCGACGCCCCGCACCTCGATCTGTTCGACGGCAGCGCGCAGGAGTTCTTCACGACGTTCCGCCACGCTCAGCCGTACTCTCGCCACGCGTTCACCCTAACCAACGCCCCGTGCCGGACACGGGACCGCCCGGCCCCGTGGATCTCAGCGGTACCAGCCGAACCGCTCCGCCATCAACGGCAGCCGCTCCGCGACGAGCGCGTGCGCGGCCTCCCGCGGTGCGATCCCTTCCGCGTCGGCGCGCTCCAGGACACGGCCGACGAGCCCGCGCATCGCACGGCGGGTGTACCGGAACGCCTCATCGGCATCGGCGCCGATGTCCCCGAACAGTGTCCACCACCACCACGCGTTCGTACCGGAGTTGACGACGACATCTGGCAGCACGGTGATCCCGCGCCGGGCGAGCAGGGCCTCCGCCTCGGGCAGCACCGGCATGTTCGCCGCCTCGACCACCCAACGCGCCCTGACCGCGACCTGGTTCGCAGCGTCCACGGCATAGGACACGGCGGCGGGTACGAGCACGTCTGCATCGGCGGCCAGCCAGGCGTCGGGCGGCAGCTCCCGGTCGGCCTCCCGCAGTACCGAGCGGTCCACCGTCCCGTACGCGTCCCGGGCGGCCAGCAGCGCTTCGACGTCCAGGCCCGCCGGGTTGGCGATGGTGCCCTTGACGTCGGCGACCGCGACGACGGTGAGTCCCGCCCCGGCGAGGAAGCGTGCCGTCGCCCCTCCCATGGTGCCGAGCCCCTGCACGGAGACCCGGGCGTCTCCGGGGGCCAGGCCGGCCCGGTCCAGTGCCACGAGCGCGGCTTCCGCCACCCCGCAGCCGCCGACCAGCTCGTCGAGACCGATCCCGTCCACCGTGACGGCGAAGGCGTCCGCCAGCCGCCGGCGGGCCGCCGCCTCGTCGTCCAGCAGCGGATAGACCGCCTGGATCGTGGACACGAGCCCGGCCCCCGCCGCCGCCCGGTCGACCAGGTCCTGGCTGAGCCCGAGATCCTCGCCGGTCGTCCACACGCTCTCGATGTACGGCCGCACCGCCCGCAGATAGCGGACGAGGACCCCGTAGGCACGCGGGTCGCGGGGGTCGCAGTCGATGCCTCCCTTGGCGCCGCCCAGCGGGATGTACCGCGCCCGGGCGTCGTCGGCGTCGTAGTGCAGGGCCTCCTTCATGCTCATGCCCCTGGCCAGACCGGTCACCTCGGCGAGAGTGCAACCCTCCCGCATGCGCAGCCCGCCGCTCGACACACCCCGTACGAGCCGGTCGACGACCAGATACCCCTGGGTGCCGGTGACATGGTTCGTCCAGGTCAGCGAGATCAGCGGGGCGGGGGAGGGGTCGGTCACCGGGCGGCTCCTGGATCCGGAGGAGCTCCTGGCGTGGACTCTCCGGGATCTCCTGGGGGTATTTACTGAACAGCGGGTCAGTATCAGGATGCGGGGCCGCGCCTGTCAACGTGGCGTCGTCAGGACGTGACATCACCGCCCGCTGAATGCGGAATCCTCCGGCGGACACGGACGTTGGAGTTGGCATGACGGACATCGAACCGGGACGCGAGGCACTGCTCCGGCTCCTCGGCGAGCACGACGGCGGGGTGCTGGTCACGCTCAAGCGCGACGGCAGGCCCCAGCTGTCCAACGTGAACCACGCCTACTACCCGGGTGAAGGGCTGATCCGGGTGTCCATCACCGAGGGCCGGGCCAAGACCCGCAACCTCCGCAGGGACCCCCGGGCGAGCTACCACGTGACCAGCGACGACCGGTGGGCCTGGACCGTCGCCGACGCCACGGCCGAGCTGACCCCGCCCGCGGCCGATCCCCACGACGACACCGTGGAGCAGCTGATCACGCTCTACCGCGACGTGCGCGGCGAGCATCCGGACTGGGACGACTACCGAAGGGCGATGGTCCAGGACCGCAGGGTCGCCCTCACCCTGCGAATCGAGCACGTGTACGGGCAGCCGCGTGTCTGACGCCCCACCGCCGGCTCCGCAGCCGGCCCTGCCGCTGGCCCCGCAGTCCTTCGCGCCGCCCCTGTCGCCGCCCTTCTCGCCGCTCCGGAGGAGTGCGCGACCGCACCACGTCCGGCGCCGAGCCCGCGCTCTGTCGTACCTCCCGACCATAATGAGACGACACCGACTCCCTCAGGAGATGCTGTGACCGGCGCCGACAACCAGCCCTCGCTCCGTACGCGACTCCGTTCGCTGCGCCCCGACGCCTTCGGGGCGGACCCCGCCGGGGTCCGGATGGAGCGGATCCGCCGCTCGCCGAATTTCGCCGACGGAGTGTTCCAGAACCCGGAAGGCGCCCGGACCAGGCCCACCGGATCCATGATCGAATTCGCCAAGGGCTACTTCCGCAAGGAGGAGCGGGCCCGCAGATCCCCGCTCGGCACCGTGCCCGTCCACGCCACGACACTGGCCGACCTCTCCGCCCCGCCCGCGACGGGGCTCCGGCTGACCTGGATGGGTCACTCCAGCGTGCTCACCGAGATCGACGGCCGCCGGGTGCTCTTCGACCCGGTCTGGGGCGACCGCTGCTCCCCCTTCGACTTCGCGGGCCCCAAGCGGCTGCACCCCGTTCCGCTGCCGCTCGCGGCGCTCGGCCCCGTCGACGTCATCGTGATCTCGCACGACCACTACGACCACCTCGACCTGCCCACCATCAAGACCCTGGCAGGCACGGACACGGTCTTCGCGGTCCCGCTCGGTGTCGGCGCGCACCTGGAGCGCTGGGGCGTGCCCCTGGACCGCATCCACGAGCTCGACTGGAACGAGACCGCGCACATCGTGGGCATCAGCCTGACCGCGACGCCGGCACGCCACTTCTGCGGGCGCGGCCTGCGCAACCAGCAGCACACCCTCTGGGCGTCGTGGGCCGTCGCGGGTCCCGAGCACCGGGTTTACCACAGCGGGGACACCGGCTATTTCCCCGGCTTCAAGGACATCGGTGCCGAGCACGGCCCCTTCGACGCGACGATGATCCAGGTCGGCGCCTATTCGGAGTACTGGCCCGACATCCACATGACGCCCGCCGAGGGTGTGCGGGCGCATCTGGACCTCCAGGGCGGCAAGCCGCACGGCGCGCTGCTGCCGATCCACTGGGGCACCTTCAATCTCGCTCCACACCCGTGGTCGGAGCCCGGGGAGTGGATGAAGGACGCCGCCGGGGAGGCCGGGCAGGTGGTGGCGTTCCCCCAGCCGGGCGAGCCGTTCGAACCCGCGGGTGAGATCCCCTCGGACGCCTGGTGGCGCGCGGTCTCGGCGCCGGTCGCGCGCCCTTGGCGGAGCGCGGAGGCGGCGGATCCGGCACCCGTGCAGCGGGAGGAAGTGGACCTCGCGGGCGAGCGGTGACGGCAGGTGGAGACGCTCTTGAGTGGCTTTCGCGGCTGCTGAGTGATCTGCAGTGTGAGGAGAGGGCTCGTCTGTGGGCGGTAATTGACGGGCCCTCTCCAGGTGGGCCTTCAGCTGGGCCGCGAAAATTCGAGCCATTGCGATGGCGCATGTGAAGTCGTCGCCGCGACCGGCGCCGATCGGTTCACAGAAGCC
Source organism: Streptomyces sp. NPDC002125 (assembly GCF_053593715.1). Classification (NCBI taxonomy): domain Bacteria; kingdom Bacillati; phylum Actinomycetota; class Actinomycetes; order Kitasatosporales; family Streptomycetaceae; genus Streptomyces; species Streptomyces sp. NPDC002125. The sequence continues at coordinate 13,911 of NZ_JBSFDD010000039.1, forward strand.
GTACGAGTTCGACGCCGAACTGGGCCTGAAGGCGACCACGGCTCTGTCCAAGTCGCCGGTACGGCTTGAGGAGGGACACCCTAGCCGCCGCCGGCGAGAAAGCTTTGGTCCAGGAGGCGAGTCACGGCCGGTTGCGGCGCCGGCGTCGTGGCTGGTGATCAGGTAGATCCGTTCGATCGACAACTGCCCGGTGCCTCGTCGAACTGTTCTGTTCGGGACTATCTGCCAGAGATCGGGTGTGGGTGCGTGGGGAGCGGCGTCGGGCCCTCGGTGCTTCGGTTCGCCCGTGCCCGCCCGTTCCGCCCTCTGGGCGGGCCAGTCGCCCACGGGTGGTGCGGCTGGGGTCACCGGGGCGGTGCGGAGGTCGGCTGCCCGGCTCGTACGGGGCCGGCGCAGGGGTCGGGCCGGGCAGCCGGAGGGGGGCGTGCGTCAGCTCGTCGAGGGGTTGACGGTGAGGGTGGCCGTGTTGTTCGTCAGGTCAGGGTCGAAGGTGCGGACGGCGGGTTCGTAGGCGTCGTTGTAGACGGCGGCGCGGGCGGTGGCGTTCGGTATGACCTCGTCGATGTGCAGGGTGAAGGGGAAGGTCTGGGTGGCGGCCTTGCCGGATTCGGTGAGGTAGATGGGGGTGTTGCAGCGGTAGCGGGTCTCGGACTGGGACCAACAGGCGTCGGGGGCGGAGGCGACCGAGGTGCCGGCGGGGATGTCGATGTCGACGGTCGCGGCGGGTTCGCCCGCGCCGAGGGAGGCGACCCAGGCGGGGCCCGCGTTGTGGACGGTGACGGTGGCGGGGACGGTGTCGCCGGCCGCGCCGGAGACGGTGGAGGCGGTCAGCCGGTAGTCGGCCTGGTTGACGGTCTTCACCGTGAAGCTGCGGTACGGCTGGAGCTCGTCGGAGGGGGCGGCGGCCGGGGTGAGGTTCAGTTCCGGGCCGGCGCCCGGGGTGAATGCGCGGCCGGTGCGGGCCTCGGCGAGCGCCTGCTCGGAGTAGGGCTGCGCCGAATAGTCGACGCGGTCGAAGAGGGCCATGTCCTTGGTGCGGAACTTCAGCGGGAGGGAGTGGTAAGAGCCCGGGGTCGTCCGCTCGTCCAGGACGCAGAGGAACGTACGGCCGGTGACGGCGTTCGTGGACTCGCAGTTGGAGGGGACGGACATGCCGAGGCGGATGCCGCGGGAGGTGAAGACGGTGAGCAGGGTGCGGTCGGCGGTGCGGTTGCCCTGGTTGCCGAGGACGACGGAGGAGTCGAAAGGCTGGTCGGGTGCCATGCCGGTGCGGTACTCGGCTTGGGTGAGGCCGAGCGCGGGGCCGTCGTTGACGGCGACGTAGGTCTCGCCCGGGTAGGCGTTCATGCCGCCGGCCTGGGCGGTGTAGCGGACGTAGCCGTCGTTGCCGTCGGTGGCGCCCGGCTTCGTGGTCAGGCCGATCCGAGCGGCAGGGGCGTTGGCGCCGCCGGGGAGTTCGGGGGTGGTGCAGACGGCTGTGGTCTCGTTCTCCGGGCGGCAGTTCGCGGGCCAGGTGACCTCGGCGAACGAGGCGACTCCGGAGGCGTCGACGGTGAGCGTGCCGGCCGGGACGGTGGTCGCCGTGTTGTCATGGCTGATCTGCACGGTCAGCGACTGCGACGGTGCGGGGGAGCCGTCCTCGGACGGGCCCGCGAGGGTGATCTCGTACGGGTCGGACCAGAGCCACAGGGCGTCGGAGGCGGCCGCGGCGGGGGCCGCGGCCGGGCCGGTGACGGCGACGAGCGCGCCGAGTGCGGCGGCGGAGGCGATGAGCGTCTTCTTCACGGGGATCAAGACAGCGGAGATCGGCGGATGGTTGTAGGGGGAGGATGGCCGGTTTCAGTCCGCCGGGTCGGCCGTGCGGTCGTCGAGATGCCCGAGCGGGCGATGAGGTAGCCGAGTTGGGCGCGGCTGCCGCTGCCGAGGGCGGCGGAGAATTGGAGATGTGGCCGGCAGGTGCGGACCTTCATGCCGAGGCGGCGGGCGATCAATTCGTCCGAACCCAGGCAGCCGACGAGATCCTTGACAAAGTCGGTGCCTACGGCCGATGACCCTCTGACTCAGGTCTAAGGGCTGACCGGCAAAGGATCTTGACGCCCCGTAAGTCAGTCGGGTGAAGAATCAGGTAGTGGGGCGAGAGCCTGGGGTGTGGCCGAAGGTGCGGCGGAATACGTCGATGAAGGTGCTCGCTGACGACCAGCCGCAGCGGAGGGCGACGGTGGTGACGGGGAGGTTGTCGGCCAAGAGGATCAGCGCGTGGTGGAGTCGGACCTGGGTGCGCCACTGGGGGTAGGTGAGGCTGAGGTCGTCGTGGAGACGGCGGGAGAGGGTGCGGGCGCTGGCGCCGATCTGCCGGCCGAGTTCGTCGAGGGAGCGGTTGTCCGCCGGATCGGCGCGCAGGATGTCGTGCAGTTCCCGGAGCAGGGGGCTGGTGGGGGTCGGCAGGTGGAGCGGCTGCTCGGGGGAGGTCCTGAGCTGGTCGAGCATGACGGCACGCAGGCGCAGGCGGGGCGGGCTGGTGTCGTCGGGGGTGCGCGTGTAGGCGACGATCAGTTCGCGCAGGAGGGGACCGACGGTCAGGACCGCGGGTGTGTCGAGGCCGAGGGGGTTCTCGGTGACGGGCAGGCCCACGAGGTGGAGGTCGAGTTCGCCGTGGGCCTGGTGCTGATGGATGGTGCCCGCCGGAATCCAGAGCGCGCGGGTGGCGGGGGCGATCCATGATCCGGCGTCGGTGGTGACGGCGATGGTGCCCTGGCCGGCGTAGACGATCTGGTGGTCGTCGTGGCGGTGCTTGTCGATCTCGCTGCCGGACGCCAGATGCTGGGTCCGGGTTGGCGCAACGGGCACGTGGCGGATTTCCTTTATCATTTGGCATTCTATCGAAAGCGGGACAGCTGTCGCCTCTTCCAGCATGGACGGGTGCGAAGGAATACAACGATCTCTCTGCTGTCCGTGGGGCATGCCTGCGTCGACGTCTATCAGGGCGCGGTCGCCGCGCTGATTCCGTTCTTCGTGGCCGACCGCCACTACAGCTACGCCGTTGCCTCCGGTATCGTGCTGGCCGCATCGCTGCTGTCGTCGGTGGCCCAGCCGGTGTTCGGCGCGCTGACCGACCGGTGGGCGATGCCGTGGCTGCTGCCGGTCAGCACCCTGCTCAGTGGCACAGGCATCGCGCTGAGCGGCCTGAGCGGCTCCTACGGGCTGACCCTGGTCTTCGTCGCGATCTCCGGGATCGGGGTCGCCGCCTACCATCCCGAGTCCGCCCGTGTGGCCCGGCTGGTCAGCCAGGGCGGTCACAGCGCGATGAGCTGGTTCTCCCTCGGCGGCAACATCGGCTTCGCGCTCGCTCCGATCATGGTGTCCGTCGCGATCGGAGGCGGCTCACTGAGCTGGACGCCGGTCCTGGTCCTGCCCGCACTGGTCGGCGCTGCCCTGTGCGTGCCGGTGCTTCAGTTGCTGGGCCGGCGTCAAGCCGGTGCGTCCGCGGCCGTGCCGGTCACGGGTGCCGATGACGTGGCCTCGTTCGTCAAGCTGTCGCTGGCTGTGGTGTTCCGCTCCATCGTCTTCACGGGGCTGAGCACCTTCATCTCCCTCTATGCCCAGCAGCGCATGCACGGCAGCACCGCCGCAGGAACCGTGGCCCTGTTCCTGCTGTTCCTGGGAGGCGCCGTCGGCTCGGTCCTGGGCGGCTATCTGGCCAACCGCTACGACCGCGTCCGGGTCTCCCGCTGGTCCTATCTGGTCTCGATCGTCGCCGTCGCCGGGGTGATCTACACGCCCGGTCCCACACTGTTCCTCTTCGTGGCCCTCACCTCCGCCGGCCTGTACGTCCCCTTCTCCTTGCAGGTCACCCTCGGCCAGGACTACCTCCCCTCCCGCATCGGCACCGCCAGCGGCGTCACCCTCGGCCTCACCGTCAGCATCGGCGGCCTGATCAGCCCCTGATCGGACGCCTGGCCGACACCACCTCCCTGCAGACCGCCCTGACCCCCTTGATCGCCATGCCCGCGCTGAGTTGGCTGCTCTTCCGCGTCCTGCACGAGCCCACACTCCCCAAGCACCAACCGGCTGCGCCGGTCGTACCGGCGCAACAGGACACGTAACACCTGCACGGATCATCGCGCCGGGCCGGCGGGGACAGGTCGATCTGCACAGCGTGCGGAAGGGAGAACCTCGTTGTCCCCACGGCCCGGGCGGCGCCGGTTCTCAGGAGCCGTCCGGTCTGCCGCGGGAAGTGCCGTTTATGTAAAGCGTGAGTCCTGGCGAGGCCAGGGGCGGGGAGCAGGCCCAGCACTTTGACTCTCGGACCCGTGGGGTCGCAGTCGCATGGTTCGCGGCGGCGAGTCGGCCCGGCATTCGATGGGACCGTCCTTGTCAAGACGTTCCCTGACAGTTATTCGATTGATCGGCTGAGAGCGAGGCGTTCGCGCTTACGAGGCCGCGGCGATTGAGCATGAGGTCCATGCCCGTGAATTCCGTGAGCACCAAGGCGGTCCGCTCGGGCGCCCATGGCAGTCCATCGGGGTGTTGCTGCTCCGTACTGCTGCGGCGTGCCCACTCGCTTGCGGGACGGGTCAAGCCGAGATCCTCGGTGGTCACGACTCGACCGAGACGCTCGGTGAACAGGGCGGCGAGCAGTTGTGGTACGGGATCGCGTGGGATCTCACCCAGGTCGAGCCAACGGCGCACCCGCGAGGTGTCGGTCGCGAGCTGCCGGTACCCCAGGGTGGCAGCCTGCCGGTTCACCATTCGGGCGAGTTCGCCTCTGGACCAGCCGGTCAGGTCGAATGCGTTCCGTAGCCGACTGCCAGGGGAACTCTGCTGTCGCGACGAGAGGCCCCCGAACAGTTCCAGGTGAACGATGCGGCCCAGCTTTCGCTCCATCAGGATGGTCACCGCCTCCGAACCCTTCAGTACGGCTTCGGCGGAGAGGTCACTCGGGGCCACGAAGACGATCGCGTCGCGGGTGAATTCGCGAGCGGTGAAGGGCAGCCCGAGTTGGTCGGTCGAACTCTGCCAGGCCTGGCCTGTCCGCCGGAGGCCCCACCAGGTGCCGAATGGTGTCTCGGCCCTGCCGTGGGCCCTGAAGCGTCGCCACAGCCAGTAGAGAACGCCGCACGTGACGATCAGCGCCGACGGACCGAACACCGGCCAGTGCGCGTACAGGGCGGACAACAGGGCTGGTTTCCCGGGCCACCACTGCGGGGACAGCGGGCTGGAACCTCTACTCGGCTCCCTCGCGGGAGGGGTGTCCTGCAGCGGATCGTCGACGAAAAGGCCCACCACACAGACGATGCCGACGACCACGGTGGCAACAAGGCTCGCACGCAGAAGTGCCATGCCGCGCGAGACATGAGTGGCGACAGTGCCGGGCGCCTTCTTCATCATGACCGCAGTCTCGGCCTGGGTGCAGTCCAGCCCTTTCGTTGCCCATACCGCGGTGCGTTGCGAGGGAGTCAGGGCGTCCATGGCCTGCTCGACGGCACAGCGGTTGGCCACCAACGCGGCCACGTCCGGGGACTGCATGGGGTCGAAGCGCAGCGGATCGGCCGCGCGCCGTGCTTCCAGCCCACTGTGCCGGGCCTGCTGACGCGCCCGGTTGGCTGCCTCCGTGCGGATCACCACGCGCAGATAGCTGACCGGGTACTCGACAGACGCCGGACGGCGCAGGATCTTCGCGAAGGCGTTCTGCACGAGATCCTCGGCCGAGACGACGGACTCCGGGATGCCGTGGGCGAGGAGCGCCTGCTGAGCGGTGCTTGTGAGGCTGACCCGGTAGTCAGCGTACAGAGCACCCAGAGCCTCAACGGGCTCCACTTCACGCTCAGCCATTGCCTTCCTCCGTTTTCCCTTCCGCGGCCGTACCCCGGGAGGCGTCCTGATGGGCCGACCGAGCACGGACTGTCTCGGCCCGGGCCGAAGTCCGGTTGCGAAGCGCCATGCTGTCCAGCCAGCGCTTTACCGCAGGGACCAGAGGAACAACCGCGGACAAGAGTGCGACAGTGAGCTCCACCGTCCAACCTCCCGTGCACTATGGGCCGGTGGCGCTCATGACGCGCGGTGGCCGTTCACAGGAGAGAGGCGGCAGTACGCCATTCTCATGACGTCACGTTCATGATTCCCCGGCTTGGCTTGCCCGCTCAGGAAGTACGCTGCATACCGCCTCCTCCGGGGTGCGGGCGACGATCGTCCGGCGCGCCCGGGCCCGCGCCCGCGGCCCGGCCCGTCGGAGGACGGGCCGCGGGCGGTGGATCAGGAGGTGCGGCAGACCGTGCCGTTGAGGGTGAACGTCGTCGGGGTGGGGTTGGCGCCGTCGTTGGCTCCGACGAAACCGAAGGTGGCGGTGGAGCCGCCGCGCGGGGCCAGCTCGGCGTTGGTGCCGTTGTCGGTCACATGGACGCGGGTGCCGGAGCTGGTGACGTTCGCGTTCCAGGAGCTCTGCACGGACTGACCGGTGGACGGCCAGGTGAAGTCCAGGGTCCAGCCGTTGACCGGGGCGTCACCGACGTTCGAGACCGTGACGGTGGCGACGAATCCGCTGCCCCAGCCGCTGTCCACCCGATAGTTGACCAGGCAGCTGCTGTCGCGTGGAGCCGTGGTGGCGAAGGTCAGCGGTTCCGAGGGGCGCGAGAGACGGCCGTCGGCGTCCCGGGCGAGGACGTTGACCGTGTGCTCGGAGCCCGACGGCAGGTTGTACAGCGTCGCCGAGGTGGAGGTCGAGCTGGCGAGCAACTGGGCGTTGGAACGCAGCCGTTCGTACACCTCGTAGCGCACCGCCTTGCCGTTCGCGGGGGCCGTCCAGCTCACCGTGGCGGTCGAGCTGTCCACGGCGGTGGTTTTCGGAGCGCCGGGCGCGCCTACCGAGGCCGCGGCGGCGTGCGGGGCGACGGTGATCGTGGTGATCGAGTACGGCGGCAGGACCTGGTCGCCCCCGGCGGTGGCGGCCACCCGGGTGACATCGGTGTCGCCGCGGCCGTAACGGTGTACGACCGGTGCGTGGGCAGTGGGCGTGTATCCGGCGTAACTGATGTCCGCAGTGCGGGAGTTCAGCGGGTCTTTGTTGATCAGCATCACGCTCAGCGTGCCGTCGGCCCGGTGCACGGCGTGCGCGGAGACCTGGTCGCTGTCGGTGGAGGAGGCGACCATCGTGTCACCCGGACGGCCCAGCTTGGTCAGTGACTTGATGCCGAAGTACGGGTGGAACGGCGTGTTCACGGCCGGCTGGCAGACGTCGCCGACGCAGCCGCCGCTGGAGAGCAGGCCGAAGTCGTTGAAGTCGGTGTCGCCGTCCACCGTCCCCGCCGATGTGGGCCCGTTGTGGACGTTCCACCAGTCGACGTTGAAGACGCCGTTCTCCAGCGCCGTCATGTAGGTGTCCGCGGCGAACAGGCCGTTGGGGCGGCTGTTCATCTGGACGTTGGAGTTGACCTCGGTGAGCGCGATGCCGATCTTCGACGAGCGTTCCCCGGCGTACCGGTCGATCTGCCGGCGGACCTCGCGGAGCGCTCCGGGCAGCCGGGCGGTCCGGTCCAGGGCCTCGTCGGCGGTGGCGCCGCCCGGGTAGGAGTGCACGATGGCGAAGTCGATCGTCCCGGCGACCGCGGACAGCACAGTGTGGTTCCAGTCGGCCGAGTCGCCGGGGCCGGTGATGCCGTCCGGCCAGTCGCCCGGTGTCGTCAGGACGGCGCCGATCTTGATCGTCGGGTCGACCGCCTTCATCGCCTCGGCGTAGGCGAGGACGTTGCGGGCGTACTCGCGCGGGCTCTTGTCCGGGTGGTCGTCGGCCTCCCAGCCGCCGCCGTAGTGGCCGTTGCCGTAGATCTCGTTGCCGATCTCCCAGTACTTCGCGCCGTAGCCGCGGGTGACATTGGCGTACCGGACCCAGTCGGCGGCCTCCTGCGGGGTACCGGTGCCGTAGTTGGCGATGATCATCGGCTGGGAGCCGGTGGCGCGGACGCTGCCCATGAACTCGTCGAAGGTGGTGCCGGGCGCCACGTAACCGCCGGGGGCGGTGTGGTCCTCCCAGTGGTAGATGTCGCCGTAGGAGCCGCCCGGGTAGCGCATCACGCCGACGCCCGCCTCGCCCAGCAGACCGGTCACCTCCGGGTCGTTCATGTGCGAGTCCCAGAGCGCGTGGTTGACGCCGAACGCCGCCTTGTCGATGGTGCCGAGCCCCACCCCCGCGTTGACGGAGACCTGGACGGCCGACGCCTCGTCGGCGGCCGCTGCCGTGGCGGTCCGGCCGGTCGCGGCGGGCGCAGGGGGAGCGGTGGCGAGGGCGGCGACCGCGGCCAGGGCGCAGACGAGCGCGGCGGCGGGACGTCTGCTCACCGGTCTTCCGGCTCTGCGAAGCGGCCGGTCCAACCGGCCGGTGGCGGGGAGTTGCATGAGAGGCATGACGTGTCCTCCTCGGGCGAGCGCCGCGTCGATCGGCAGGGCGCCCGGTGTGAGTGGTCGGTGGGGTGCCTTCGGTGCGACGCTGGTGGGAGCGCTCCCAGGATGATGTGGGGGAGGCGTGACCGCGTCAATGGGGCAGACCGTCCCGCGTGCCGCCGCACACGAGCCGTTGGGCCTCCCTGTGCCACCGGGAGGGCGGAGACGGGCAGGTGACAGGGGCGGTCCGCTGGTCCGGTGCGGTCCCAGCCGGCGGTGGGGCCCGGGGTGGACCCCAGTCCGTTGACCGTGATCATGGATACGGAGGCTGCTCCTCGGTAGCCTGCCCGCGTGGCTAGATCTGGGGCGAGGAGCAGTTGATCGCGGACGGCTTTGAGCGTGTGTACGTCGAGTTGGAGTGGTACGACGGACCGCGCGCCGGCCTCGCTGTCATCGGCGGGCAGCCTCACTACTTCCAGAACGACGACCATGACCACCGCGATGGAGCCGAGGAGTACCAGGTCTGGACCGCGAGCGAGGCCGCGGTGGAGCTGGAGGGGGAGCTGTGGGCGATCTGCGCCAGGTGGGATGAGCGCCGTGAGGCCGGCAGGGTCGGACCGGAGAGTCATCCGGACCACGGCGGGATCGATGCCCGTGACGACGAGCTGGAGTTGCTGTTGGCGCGGCATCGCCGGGTGCCGGACGAGGTCCGTCGGCTTGTGGGCGAACTGCGGTTCGTTGCCGGCGCTCGCTACCGAGTCGAGGGGCTCGACTACTGGTCCCGGTTGTGACGTCGTGCGGGGACGGGGCTGACACGGTGACGATTCGGCCGAGGCCGAGAGCGGCGTGCCCGCTGGGCGGAGTCACGCCGCCCGGCCTCCTTCTCCCTGGTGCCGCGAGCGTCAGTTGAAATTGTTGAAGGCGATTCCGTTGGTGAGGGAGGTGACGCCGCTTTGGACACCGTCGATTTTGACCGTCTGTCCGGAGATGTGTTTGACGTAGACACGCAGGAGGAAGGTGCGCGTGCCGCAAGCAGGATCGATCGGGACATCGGGCAGGGAGGAGTAGCCGACGGCGTGATGCGCGTCGTCGGTGATGGTCCGGCGGGCAGTGACGCTGTTGGTGCGGCACGTGTGCCCGGTCGGATCGAGCTGAAGAAACTCGAAGCGGGCGTCCACGACCGCGTTCTCCCCACGCGGGTAAACCTCCATGGCCGCAGCACAGGAAGCCGTCCCCTGGTAACACGTGGTGAGTTCCAGGTTTGCCTGTGCCGAAACGCTCACCGCGTCCGGGTGCGCCTGCCATGTGTGGACCGGGGTTCCGTCGTCGTAGAACACCCAGGCATCAGGGCGTGCCGCTCCGCCGCCGACGTAGGTGCAGGCGCCCGCACTGTCGTCGCTTTCGCACGCCGGGTTCTGCCACCAGTGTGCTCCGGTCCGGTCGGTGTCGTCCGTCTCGAGCCAGGTGTTGTAGGCGACCGCGGTCAGGTGATAGCTGCCGGGCAGGGACGAGTAGGCCGTCCCCTGGAGTACGCAGTTGTAGGTGCCGGCGCTTGGAGCGGTGAAGAGTAGATCCGCATAGAGCGGGAGATGGCCCGGAGTCGCGTAGGTGGCGGTGTCGTTGCCCTCATGATTACGTGCCGACGCCGCCACCACGGACACGGTGGCCCCCGACGCGTTCAGGCACCGGATGCGCTCTGTCAGGCCGACGATTCCGGTCGTTGTGCTGGTGGCCTGCAGCCGGCCCCGCAGATGCCTCTTCTCGCCGGCCCCCAGAGTCATCGTCCGCCGCACCAGGTCAACCGTCGTCCCAGGAGAGAGTTCGGTGTCCACCGCGAGACTGTCACGGGTGAGGGGCGCGAATTCCGCCGTGGCCACGTCGGCGTGGGCTGGAACGGACCACAGCGCGCAGAGCAACACCCCCAGACCTGCTGTCAGCGTCCTGCGTATATATGTGTCGTTCATGGCTCTCATGTGCTGGTCCGCTCCAATATGGCTTCTGGCGTGCCGCGAGGGCCACCAGGGCAGGGGCTTTTGGCTTTTCCGGTGGCAGTTCCCAGAATCAAGGAAACGGATGCCGATGTGTGCGAATAGCCCGATCTGGCACGGAGTGTGATCCGTGACTAGCTACCCGCGCTGTCTGTGCGCACCAGATCATCGCAGGCAGGGTCAAGGTGCCAAGTACCGACAAAAAGGCCGTGCGGCAGCTAACCGGTGCTGGAGTGCCCAGGTGAAACCGGGGGCGTGGGTGGCTGGTCGAACCTCGCTCCTGGCTGCGGGCCGTACTCGAGCCGAAGGCACCGCTGAACTGCGCGCTGAGCGTACGGCTTGCAGGCAGAGGAGGGCCGGGACCAGCAGTCCGGCATGGACACAAAGCGGGCCGACTGTCGGCGAGTCCGGGGGCGCTTCCGTAAGAGATGAGCGGCCCTCGACTTCCTTGGAGCTGACGAGTAGGTTCAAGGGCGATTCAACTGCCGATCTGGGAAGGCATGTTGCGGATCGCTACGCCGGTAGCTGCGCGTCTCAATGGCACCGACTCGGAAAGAGGCAATACGTGAACAGATGGCGAAATTGCGTACTGGGCGCGTCGGCGCTCGCCTTGGCCGTCGTGGGCTCCATGGCAACTTCGACGGCAGCGCAGGCCGCCAGCACAGATGGCAGCTGCCCGTCCGGGAATCTCTGTCTCTGGGACAACACCAACTTCACCGGTGCGAGGCTCATCAGCGCAAGCACCAACGCTTGCATTCGAGTCCTGCCCAGCCAGGCGTTCAAGCAGTCTTACATCAGCCATTTGCCTGTTACCGCAGTGCTCTGGAGTGGGTCTTACTCATGGGATGTCGAACCCGTGCGGACACTTCCCTCGGGTGGATTCAGCAGCGCGTTTCCGGTTGCCTATTACGATTTCATCTGCACCAACGGACGAGTCCCCTTGAGTTGACGGACGTCGATCACTGGGCTTGAACTCTTCATGTCGTTTCGCCGCGCTGCGCAGCAGCGGCTCGGGTTGGCCACACCGATGGGTGATGGGACTTGAGGCGCAACGAGCGAGGCCCCCGGGTTGTTGATCGAGCTGTCTGACGTCTCGATCACGTTGCTCGGGGGCTTCGTTGGTCATCCATCCTGCGGCATTCGGCCCTCCGCATGTACTCGTGGAGTGGGTCACGGTGCTGATCGGCACCCGTGAGGTCGACCGGCGCTGCAAGTTCCGTCCGTCCCAGTGCGCGATGGTGGCACTGGTGTACCTGCGCGAGCACACAACTGTGCGGCCGGTCGACCGCATCGCTGCCGACCAGCCGTACTTCTCGGGTAGAAGGAAGCGCCATGGGATGAACGTGACGGTCCTCGCCGGTCCAGCCGGTCGATTCGCCCCGCACCTGCTGGACGATCGCGGAGCGGGCCGGTGAGGCCACGCCGTATGGCCTCCGGCATTTGTCGGTGCGGTGACCGAGGGAGGCGGACGCGGTCCGTGATGATCTGCGCTCTTGCGCCGCGGGCACCGGGCACGCGCCCGCGGGTGCCCGGTGCCCGCGCGCGGCCACAACAAGAAGATCCACGACTGCGGACGGGCGCGTGACCGGTCTCAGAAGCAACCTGCCGAAGCCGGCGTGGTCCTACGGCCCCCTCACCCTGCCGTCAGCGCCGCCAGGGCTCGGTCCATCGCGGCGTTGAACTCTTCCGGCGTCAGTGGCAGGCGGGACTTGATGTCCCGGCTCCACTGGTCGGCGAGGACCTCGGCGGAGCCCGCCTCGACACCGTCGAGCGCCGCGTCGGCCAGGTCCGACGGTGCGAGCTTGTCCACGGGCCAGCCCGCGGACATGTCGGTGTCGGCCAGGCCGAGGTGCACCGCTGTCACGAGCGTGCCCTGCTCGGCGAGCTCGAGGCGGACGCCGTTGGTCATGGCCCAGGCGGCGGCCTTGGTCAGGTGGTAGGCATTGGCGCCCGCGCCCCCGAACCACGACATGGCGGAGAGGACGTTCACGATCGCGCCCCCGCCGTTCCTGGCGAGCGCCGGCGCGAACTCCCGGATCATTCCGAGGTGGCCGAACACGTTGGTCTCCAGCTCGTGCCGCACAACGTCCAGCGAGCCGGTCACCAGGTCGGTCCCCGTCTGGATCCCCGCGTTGTTGACGAGCAGCGAGACGTCCGGGGCGGCCTCGGCGGCGGCCCTCACGGATGCGGGATCGGTGATGTCGAGGGGCAGTATCTCGGCCCCGGGCAGGTCCACGGTCTCCGGTCGGCGGGCCGTCGCGTAGACCTTGCGGGCGCCCCGTTCGAGCAGGCGCTGGGCGAAGGCGCGGCCCAGGCCACGGTTGGCTCCGGTGACAAGGGCGACTGAGTTGTTGATGTCCATGCCCGGTACGCTAAAACCTGACGTTGACGTCAGAGGCAAGTGCTGGACGTCAGGAGCGGTTGAGAGGAGTCACCATGACCGTCACGGAGCCCGCGACCGAGCGGCTGGTCCGCATCGGCGAGGTGGCGCAGGGCGCCGGCGTCTCGGTGCGCGCCGTGCGCTACTACGAGCAGCAGGGACTGCTCATCGCGGAGCGCAGCCCATCCGGCCAGCGCCTGTACCGGCAGGACGCCGTCCCCCTGGTGCGCTTCTTCCAGCAGATGTTCGCCGCAGGCCTGACCAGCCGAAGGATCACAGAACTCCTTCCATGCTGGGACTCCGGGCACACCGACGCTGAGCAACGAGCCATGCTGCGCACCGAGCGCGAGCGCATCCAGGCCAAGGTCGACGACCTGCAGGCCGCCCTGGACCGCCTCGACGAGCTCATCGCGATCACGGACACGCACCCGTAGGCGCGGTCCGCCAGGACGGCACACCGGCGTTCTACGGCTGGAGTAGTGTCCGGTCCTGGCCGGCGTCACCAGCGAGGGCGGGCGCGCGGTGCCGGTGCTCAGCGTGCTGCTGCGGTCACCCGCTCGCGCAGCACGGCGAGCTTCTCGGCGGCTCCCGTACCCGGAGCGGCCCAGTTCAGCACGATGTGCAGGTCCGCACGTTCGATGGTCATGATGTCGCAGTCCAGGACGATCTCGCCGAGCTCGGCGTGCACGACCGTCTTGTGCGAGCGTCCGATCGGCAGGGTCTCGTAGCGGGTCCAGAGGTCGGCGAAGCGGGGGTCGGCCTCGCGGAGTCCATCGATCAGTTCGATGACGGCCCGGTCGTCCGGGTACCGGTCGGCGGCCCGGCGCAGATCGGACACCATCATGCGTTCGAAGGCGTCGGCGTGCGCGGAGTCGCGTTCGATACGGGAAGCGCCAGGTGCTTGAGGGGCGGCGAAATGGCCCCAGATCAGATTGCTCGACCGGGCGTCGGACCCGGCCGGGCCGCCGAACAGCTCGCCCCAGAGCGGGTTGGTCTGCACGATGTCCCAGGCGGCGGTGAAGACGGCCAGCGGAGTGTCGCTCATTCGGTCGATCATGCGCTGCACACCGGGCGGTACCCCGCGTGGCACCGAACCGGACGGCGGGACCACTGAACCCGCCAGCCGGTAGAGCAGTTCGCGGTCCACGGCATTCAGCCGAAGGGTCTGCGCGAAGGCCGCAAGGACCTGGGGCGACGGATTCTTCGCGCGGCCCTGTTCGAGCTGGACCAGGTAGTCGACGGAGAGGCCCGCCAGCACGGCCAGTTCCTCACGGCGCAGACCCGGAACCCGCCGGTTGCCCGTGTTCGGCAGGCCTACGTCGGCCGGACGGATGCGCTCTCTCCACGCGCGCAACGCTGGGCCGAGCTCGGTGTGCGTGCTCATGGACCCAGTATGAGCCCGCCTCTGAGGAGCCGGGTGGTACTCGCACTACCAGGCACGACAACGCCTGGTGCGCCCACGCGGCCCGGCCGAACATCGACTCACAAGTCCGAGCGCGTCAGGCACACGGCACCTTGCGGCCCACTGGCGCCTTTTGAAGAAAGAGACATCGGTGATGACACACACCATCGGGATCATCGGCTCCGGCCTGGTCGGCGGCGCCGTCGCGCGGCTGGCCGTCGACGCGGGTTACAAGGTCGTGCTCAGCAACTCGCGCGGCCCGGAGTCACTTTCGGAACGTGTCCAGGAGCTGGGCCCGCTCGCGCGTGCCGGAAGTGTCGATGAGGCGATCGCGGCGGGCGACATCATCGCGCTCTCCGTACCGATCGCGAGTTTCGAAGCACTGCCGGCCGGCAAGCTGGCCGGGAAGGTGGTCATCGACCAGACGAACTACTACCCCGAGTTCTGGCGCAACGCGGAGCTCGACGCCGGGGAGCTCACCTCGAGCGAGCTCGTACAGCGGCACCTCAAGAACTCCCAGGTCGTCAAGGGGCTGCACAACCTGGACTGGAACCACATGTACTCCAACGCCCGTCCCAAGGGCGACCCCGGACGGACGACGATGGCGATCGCGGGCGACGACGCCGGTGCCAAGGCGGTCGTGACGCGGTTCCTGGAGGAGGTCGGCTACGACGTGGTCGATGCCGGCTCGCTCGCCGACAGCTGGCGCATCGAACCCAACACGCCCCTCTACTTCTGGCCGTACGCCCCCACCATTCCGGACGGGCTCGCCGCGGACGAGGAGAAGAGCGTCTATCTCGAGCAGCCGGTACCACCCGTGTCGCCCGAGGCCGCCAGGAAGATGATCGAGAGCGCGGAACGGCCGTCGCCGATCGGGGGCACGATGGCGGCGATGCCTCCGGCCCACGTCGCCATCTTCATGGACCAGGCGAGCGCGAGCACCGTCCAGAAGTAGCGCCCCGACGCACCCGCGTCCTGTCGTACGGAGCTCCTGAGGCTGCCCCACGGGGGCTCGGGGACTCAGGTCCCGTCCAGGCCGAGGACCGGGTGCGCCGGGAGTGGCCGGCTCAAGGCTCCTCAGACCGGGCCGACGTGCAGGAAGGATCAGTGCGCCGTCATGCCGCACACGGAGTCCCGGCTGGTGCGCGCCGACCAGCCGGGACTGCGCGTGTCGGCGTGCGCCGGCCCTCACCCCATGCCCGAACCGCACCACGCGGTGTCCGGCCGCGCCTGTCCTCCGCATCCGCGATGGGAGGCCCGGCGCCCGCCCCGGCGTCGTACGGTGCTGTTTCGGCGCCAACTCCCCACATCAGCCGCACAGTCGGCCCATCCGCCCGATAGGGTGAGTGAGGTCTCAGAAGGGACGTCGACCTCGCCGGAGGTGGTTCATGGCCAGAGTCGCAGGTCGCGCCGAGGTGTTCGACGCCTACGCCCGTTCCGCCCACGGCCCCGTCGCGCGAGGTGACCAGGTGGACGGACGGACGGTCGCCGGCTTCACCTTCGATCCCCACCCAGTCTCCGGAGCACCGGGCGACCGACTGCTCCTCGACGGGGATCACAGCTTGGCCGGACCGCCCGACCGGACCGTGCCGGCGGCCGAGGACGAGTCGGTCCGGATCATCCGGTCCGGCCCTTCGCCGGTCGACAGCCTGAGTGATGACGCCGTGGCCGCCGCGCCCCCGCATCTGCGGGCCGGCTTCGAGCGGGTGGTCGTCTCCATGGACAGCGGGGGGCGGTTCGTGGAAGGGCTCCTCGACGCGCTGGCGGCGCGGCACCACACGACGTGGCTGGTGGGCGGTGCGGTGCGGGACCTGCTCAGCGACGGCGAGGACGCCCGGGTGAACGACCTCGACTTCACCGGGACGGCCGGACCGGGAGAGCTGACCGAACTGGCCGAGGACCGCAGGCTCAGGCGGCACGATCTCGGAGATGTCGACTGCCGCGTCTCGCCCCGGCTGGTGTGGTCGGTCGCCCCGGCCGAGTTTCCGCCCGAGCGGCTCATGGAGTACCGGCCCCTCGCGCTGGACGAGTTCGCGTTTCCGGCGTACGGGGGAGACCTGGCGGCCGATGCCGTCACCCGCGACCTGACCGTCAACGCCCTCTACTACGACCACCGGCGCAACGCGACCGCCGATCCCACCGGCCAGGGGCTCCGGGACCTCCAGGCCGCGCCACGGGTCCTCGCGGTGGGGTACGAGGGGGACGACCCCGTGGCGCAGGCCTGCGTCATCCTCCGCTGCCTCAAGTTCCGGCTCCGCTGGCCGGACGCCGACACCGCCAGGGCGGCGAAGTGGGTCGGCGCGCTGCCGGCGGACCTCACCGGCCGGATACCGGCGGACGGCTGGCCCAGGGTGCGCGCGGCGCGGGAGAACTGCGTCCCGGTGCGGGACCGCGGGGAGCGGGAGTTTGCCATCGCCCACGAGCTCGGCCCCGCCGCCGCGCGTCTCGTCAGGACGATCCAGGAGCGGACCGGGTGACGGACCATCGACCGCTCAGCATCTGGACCGCGGTGGCACCCGTGCCCGCATCCACGACCGGTCCACCCGCCTGGCCGCGCGGGGCCGTGGTGAACGACGGTGACGAGCGGGCCGACGCCCGCCGGATGCCGAAGTTCGCGCACGGCTGGCAGCGCCGAGGAGTCCCGCTGGAGCAGGGACGGCAAGCGCTGGGCCTGGTCCACCGGTCGACGGGTGAGACGGTGGTCGAGCTGGACGAACTCGCCATGCCCGTCCCGGTCACCGAAGCCGGACTGCGTGTCATCACCCGGATCGAGGAAGGGTGGCCCGACGCCACCCCGAGCGCCGCCGACACCGAGGTGCTCGCCGGTGAACAGACCGAGGTCCGGCGTCTGCTGCTGGCCCGCCTCTCCGACGAGGGAAGGCCCCCCGCCGAGCTGTTCCACATCCTGCCCTGGCACCGGGTGACCCGGCTGGCCGATGAGATCGAGGCGCTGTTCCACGGCGGCGTGCCCGGCGAGGTGATCCGGCTGCGCCACTGGTTCCGGCCGGTCGGCCCGCGCTTCACCGCCTCCCTGGAGCAGCTCGACGAAGGGGTGCGGGACGACGACGCCGGCCTGATCCGGGTGGCCGCCACCAGTCTGTGCGCCCGGCTGACGGGCCTGGACGCGGCCCGGCTGCCCGCACACACCAGGGTGTCGCTCGCCGCGCTGGTCGACGTGCTCGCGGAGCGAAACAGATTCCTCGGCCACACCGCGGCCCGGGTCACCGGGACTCTGCGCGGAGAAGACGGGTCCGCCCCTGCCGCACCACGCATGGACACGGTGCTGCTCGACGCGGGGGCGTCCGACGGGATCCGGCGGGAGAGCCAGGAGTTCGAACGGGCCCCGTTCAGCGTCCGGGTGGCCGTCACCAGTACGGGACACGTCACGGTGAGCGCGCACGCCGTGCTCCGGCCAGGCGAGGACCGGCTGCTCACCGAGGGGTACGGGGTCATGCTCCTGCCCTTCCGGATCCTGGCGGCAGAGGGTTCGACGCGGTACTGGGTCGTGCTGGAGCCGTCCGACGGCTTCGTCGGCGGGAGCCTGCCCCTGCCCATCCCCACCGGCGACTTCGTCGAGGCCGACGTGGACGGACCGCCGATCGGCGTCCCGGAGGCGGCGTCACTGGGAGCGGAGGAGGTGGAGCGCTCGATCGCGGCGGTCGACACCGGCAGCTACCTGGATCTCTGGGAGCGGATCGCGGACGCGCTGCCCCCGTCGCACCCGCTGCGGGACGTCATCGGCCGGGCCGTCCAGTGACCCCCGCCGGCCTCCCGAGAGACCTCGTCCGCCATCTCGTGGAGGAGGCTCCGCCCCACGAGGCGGACGAGATACGCCAGGAGCTCCTCGGGCCCGGGCAGCCCCTCTTCCGGCTGACAGAGCGGCTGGTCGAGCGCGCCGACAGCCATGCGCTCAGAGCGCTGCACGAGGAAGTGACGCCGCTGCACGGGCTGTTGAACGACGGCCGCGGGGCGCGGAGAGTGCCCGAGACGAAAGCGGTCCTCGGCGCACCGTTCAGGCCCCAGGAGGACGCCGCCGTCAACGCCCTGCGCTCGCTGGCCGGCATGGGACTCGCCCTCGTCGACACCGACGCCGCCCCCGATGTGCTGCCCGCCGTCCTCGGCCGTATCGAGGCCGCCCGGATCTTCCCGCTGGGTACGCCGTCCTCCGGATGGACCCCTGACGGACTCGCGCAGGGGAACACGGCACTCCATCGCTGCCTCGACGCCCTGGCAGTCGCGGCGGCGGACGCCGGACGCCAGGACGGGGCCTCGCTCACCGCAGCGCTCACACTCCAGCGCCTGGCCGGGGCCGCCCCCGCGTCGCGGCGGCCCCCGCAGCGGATGGAGGTGCTGACCTCCCGCGGGGTCCACGGCCGCCACGCGACGCTACGGGCCCGGCTGCTGTCGTCAGGCCCGCCGGCACTCGTGCCCGACCCCGGGAGGATGAGCCTGTTCAGCGCGGACCCGCGCTTCCAGGCATCCCTGGAGCGGGCGTGGGACTGCGCGGGTGCCGGGCGCGTCAGGGGAACGGTGCTCTGGTGGCTGGAGAGCGAGGCCGGCCCCGTCCACTACGTCGAGGACGAGTCACTGGGCGCCGCCTTCGCCGTCGTGCTGGACGAGATCCACCGGCTCCGGAACTGGGGCTCCGCCCGGCGTGCGGTGCGACGGCTCGCCGACGACGTGGCGGTGGTCGGGAAGCTCGACGGACTCGGCAACCTCGGCTCGGTCGACCAGTACCGTGCGAAGCTCGCGGCGGCGAAGGTGAGCCGGGTCATCGTCCCCGTGGGCGACCAGGAGGACGCGCTGGGCTTCGCCCGCCCCGGACTCACGGTCGAACCCGCCGGGAACTGGGCGGAGGCCGCCGCGCGGGCACGCCGCCGTGACGGCCGGGTGATGGCGGGAAACGCGCTGCTCCTGGCCCTGGTCCTCGCGGTGCTGTCCGGAGCCGCCGCGGTGGGGCTCCTGATGCGGGAGCAGGACCGCAGCGACGAGCGCCAGCTGGTCGCGCGATCCCGTCAGCTCGTGCGGGAGGCCGCCGAGCTGGAGGCGACCGACCCGGGGCTGTCCCGGCAGCTGCTCCTGATGGCGTACCACGTCTCGCGGACCGACCAGGCACGAGGCGCTCTGCTGAACAGCCTCACCCTGCCGGGCTCGTACACCCATGACGTCCGGACGCAGGGATCACCCGTGACGATCGCCTTCCAGCCCCCGGGGGAGCTGCTGGCGGTGGGCGGGACCGGCACCGTCGTCCTCCAGGACGTGCAGGACGGCCGGCAGGTCGCGGAGCTGGCGGGAGGGACCGGGGACGTCGGGGCGCTGGCCTTCAGCCCGGACGGGCGGACGCTGGCGGTGGGCCATGGATTCGGCGACTACGGCATGACCCTGCCCGCCGGGAGCATCCAGCTCTGGGACGTCTCCGACCCCGGACACGCGCGCCGGCTCACCTCGTTGCCGTACAGCTACTCGGTCACCGCCCTGGCCTTCAGCCCGGACGGGGAGCGGCTCGCCACCGGAAGCGCGGGCGGGCCCATGCGGCTCTGGGACGTCGGCCGGCCGGAAAGCCCGGCGCCCCTGAAGACCCTGGACGCCGCCGCGGATGTGTACTCCGTCGCCTTCGCACCGGACGGCCGGTCCACAGCCTGGGAGTTCGAGGACCGGGTGACCTTCCGGGGACCCGGGGGCGAACGGCTCGCCACGCTCAAGAGCAAGGCGGGGGGTATCTCGTACGCGCCCGACGGCACCCTGTTCGCCACCACCGGCGGACAGGACCACGAGATCACCGTGTGGGACGTCACGGACGCGGCCGAGCCGCGCTCCGTGACCACGGTTCCTCAGAGCGACGGATTCGTGCGGTTCGCCCCCGACAGTCGGCACCTGGTCACCAGCTGGGACGGCGAGGCCGTACTCCGCCGCCTCACACGGCTCGACGACGGCCGGCTGATCCACGACCCCAACTTCGCGGCACCGCTGAGCCGTTCGGCGGCAGGCTCCGGCAGCTCCGGCATGGACGTCAGCCCGGACGGCCGGACGGTCGCGACGGCCATGTCCGCCGACGGCACCGTGAGGCTCTGGGACATCTCCGTGCCGCAGCAGCCCGGTGCGCTCTCGGTGGCCGCCGACCCCGACCCGCAGCGGTCGGTGGGCAGAGGCATCGACATCGACCTGTCCGAGGACGGGACACGCATGGCCGTGACCTGCGGACAGGCCGTCTGCCTCTGGGACATGGGTGACCCGAGAGAACCGAAGTACGCCGGTGCCCTCCCCGAGGAGCCGTTGGGAGGGTCGGACAACCCCGTCTTCAGCGCGGACGGCAAGGCACTGTTCGTGTCCAGCCAGCAGGACCACGTGACGGTGTGGGACGTGGAGGACCTCGACGCCCCCTCGCGGACCGGTAGTTTCGAGCCGGGCGAATCCAGCTCGTACACGTTCAGCGACGACGGGACGCTGCTCGTCTCCGCGGTCGACACGGCGGACTCGCCCACGGACCCGCGCAACGTCCTCGTCCTCTGGGACCTCTCCGATCCCCGGCGACCGCTGCGTACGGCCACCCTTCCCGGCGTGTCGGAGGACTTCACGATCGAGGAGATCGCCATCAGCCCGGACAACACCGTGGTGGCCGCCCTCGACTTCGCGGAGGACCTGAGCCTGTGGAACATCGAGGAACCCGCGAAGCCCGACCGCCTGCCGGGGCGGAAGGTGGACAAGGAGAACGCCGACCACATCGTCTTCTCCGGTGACGGCCGGCGGCTGATGACCGGGGGCAGGAACGGGACCGGCCAG
This sequence comes from Streptomyces sp. NPDC002125, assembly GCF_053593715.1. Lineage (NCBI taxonomy): Bacteria > Bacillati > Actinomycetota > Actinomycetes > Kitasatosporales > Streptomycetaceae > Streptomyces > Streptomyces sp. NPDC002125. Next base: position 34,834 of record NZ_JBSFDD010000039.1, read on the forward strand.
ATCTGGGACCTCGAGGACCCGCCGGAGGAACCGGCGGCACCGCTGCTCGCCGGGTCACTCCCGCACTACGCCAGGCTCGTCGTGTCACGCGACGGGGGCCTTCTGCTGACCGAGGGGGAGAGCGCGACGCAGCGCGTCTGGAACATCGAGGACATCGACAAGCCGCGCCACCTCGTCATGATCCGCGGCAGCGGACCCTACGACTCCGGGTGGGAATTCAGTGCGGACGGGAGCCTGTTGGTGTCGGGATCCACCGAAGGCGTCGTGAGTGTCTGGCCGTTGGACATGAAGGACATCAAGTCCCGTCTGTGCAGCCGCCCCGGAGGGCGCATCACCGAGAAGCAGTGGGATCAGTACCTCCCCGAACGCGACTACGCCCCGCCCTGTGCCCGATGACGCCCACGGACCTCGGCGCCGCCGAGCAACGGCTCTGGACCGCGTTTCCCCACGGTGGGTGGGTCGACGCGGCAGACACGGCCGCACCGGCGGGCGACACCCCGGCACCGTCCGTGCGCGCCGAGGTGATCAGGGCCCTGCTGCTCGGTGCCGGGGAACCGGAACCGGGGCAGGTGGCCGGACTCCGGCTGCGCAACGCCCGGATCACCGGCACGCTGGACCTTCTGCACGCCACGGTCGACTCCGCCGTGGTCCTCGAAGGGTGCCGCTTCGACGAAACGCCGCGCCTCGCCCAGTCCACGCTGCGGAGCCTGCGCGTGTACGGCTGCCGGATGCCGGGGTTCGACGGCGCGGGTATGAGAGTGGAGGGCCGGCTCGACCTCCGCGCGGGAGTGGTTCCTGGCGGAGTCCGGCTCGACCGGGCCAGGATCGAGGGGGAAGTCCTCCTGGGCGGTTCCCTGTTGGGCGCAGGCGGGGATGGTCTCGCGCTGGGCGGTGACGGACTGGCCGTCGGCGGAGGCCTGGACTGCGGAGAGGACTTCGTCGCCGACGGCCAGGTCCTGCTGCGAGGGGCCAGGATCGAGGGACCGGTCAGCCTCGAAGGCGCGACCGTACGGTGTCCCGGGGCGGACGCGCTGATTCTCGACCGGGCGGTCGTCGGCGACCGGATCCTGGCCCCCGGTCTCACCGTGATCGGCCGCTTCAGGATGTTCAACGCCACGATCGCCGGAAGCATCCAGCTGTCGGGGTCGCGGCTGAGCAATCCGGACGGCATGGCGCTGGGCGCCGGCGGCCTGAGCGTACGCGGCGCCGTCTGGTGCTCCGGCTCCTTCACCGCCGAGGGTGAAGTCAGGCTGATCGGCGCCGAGATGGGGGCGAACCTCGACCTCGACGGAGCGGCGCTCGGCAACCCGGGCGGCAGCGCGCTGACGCTGGACCGGGCCACCGTCACGGATGTGCACGCGACCGGCATGACCGTCGACGGAGGCCATGTCACCCTGGTCGGCGCGCAGATACGCGGACGGCTCGACCTGAGACGGACGCGGCTCGGCACCGAGGGTGAGGACGTCGCCCTGGACGCCGAGGCGGCGACCGTCGGCGACAGCATCCTGTGCCAGGACATGCGCGCAGCGGCAGCGGTGCGGTTGTGCGGCGCCGTCGTCGGCGGGTCCGTGCTCTTCACCGGCGCCCGCCTGGCCGGGCGTGACCACCTGGTGCTCGATCTGCGCATGATCCGGGCCGCCGAACTCCTGCTGAGCCCTGCCGAGCCGATCCGGGGCGCGGTGAACCTGGAACACGCCCAGCTCGGCGTCCTCGGGGACGATCCTGAGCACTGGCCCGCCGAACTCGGCCTGGACGGACTGACGTACGGGGCACTGAAGCCGGAGCTCCCCGCCGTGTCCCGCCTGCGCTGGCTCGCGCGAGACCCCGCCGGACCCCGGCCCCAGCCCTACGAGCAGCTTGCCGCGCTGTACGTCCGCGCGGGCGACCAGGCCGAAGCACGCCGGGTGCTGTACGCGAAGGAGCGGCGGCAGCGCCGGGGCCGCCCGCCGCTCAGCCGCACCTGGGGTGCGCTTCAGGACATCACCGTCGGCTACGGCTACCGCCCTTGGCGGGCGGCGCTGTGGCTGATGCTGCTGCACGGAATCGGCAGCGTGGCGTACGCCCTCTCGCCCCCGCCCCCGCTCAAGCCGGACGAGACCCCGCACTTCAACGCGGTGGCGTACGCGACCGATCTTCTGCTGCCGCTCGTCGACCTCGGGCAGGAGCGTGCCTTCAATCCCGCGGGAGGCGCCCAGTGGCTGTCGTACCTGCTGATCGCGGGGGGCTGGATCCTGGCCACGACGGTGGCCGCCGGGGTCGCCCGCGCGCTGTCCCGCCCGTGAGGTGGTGTCCCCGCGCGGTCGACCCGATCTGTTCCATCGACCCCGCGGTACCGGTTGCCGAGGCGCCCGCACTGTCGAGGAGAATCCTCGGCAGGTGCCGGGACGGGCGGGCATCATGGCGGTCATGAGCACTGACGCCGCCGACTGGGTCACCATCGCGGACTACGAGCACACGCCCGGCTGACTGCATCCGAACGCCGCCGCCCGGGCTTGACTGCGGGAGCGGGGTATCGACTGGATGCCCTTCACCGCGGGCGAGCTCTGCTTCGACCTGGCCTGCGGCATCGCCTCCGACGGTCACTGGCACGGCTGGTTCAGCGTCCGGATCGCCGCCGATGCTCTCCGCCGCCTCGGCCTGCATCCCGACCAGCCGAGCGCGGTGGTCTCCGGCCAGAGCCCGCCCGGCTGGTGGCACGCCGCCGCGGAGCGCCGCGGATACTGAGTGCGGGGCCGGACCGGCGCTTCAGGTCCGGCCCGTACCCAGTACGGGCCCGACCGGCGCTTCAGGTCCGGCGGCCGAGGTCGTCGTCACCGACGAAACGGAACAGCCGCCGGCCGCCGCGCACGGGCTGCGGCGTGCCCATGAACCGGTGCACCCCCACGCCGTAGCCCACGCTCGGCTCCGACACCCACCGCAGCTCGAAGTCCTGCGCGCCGAACCAGTCGCAGATCAGCGGCACCCGGTCGGGAGCGCCTCGGTGCCGGGTCCAGATAACGGTTCCGCCGGTCCTGCACAGTTGGTTGCAGGCGCCGATGGTGCGCTCGATGTCGTGGTCGGTTATGTTGCCGAAGACGCCGCAGATCAGGACGAGATCCGCCGGGACCCGGTCCTGGTACCGGTCGATGAGCGCCGCGTCACCCGTCACGACCTCGACCTGCTCCAGGCCTGCCCGGCGGGCCGTCAGCGACGCCGCGTCGGCGTTGCGCGCGTCGAGCTCGACGAGCCTGGCCCGCACGTCGGTCCGGCGGGGATGACCGGCGAGGACGTGGAGGAGGCCGCGGCCGTCCCCGGCGCACAGGCTGATCACGCTCAGCGGCCCGGCCGGGGCGGCGTCGAGGACGGCGCGAATCTGCGTCCGGACGGTCTCCAGCCGCCGTGCCATCCACGAGTCGGCGACGTCGTACCGGTCGTGCCAGCTGTTCCAGTCCATGGCCCACCAGCCTAGGCGGACCACGAGCAGCGGACGGCCCGAATCCGGGGTTGCACCACCAGGGGTCAGCCGGCGGTCATGGCAGCGTGGTGCTCGGTGAGGCGTTGCTCGGACAACTCCCGGGGATATACGGCGATCTTGCCGATCCCGCCGAGGAAGGAGGAGCGCAGGGCAGCGCTGCCGATGCGCAGCGGAGATGTGGTGTTGCCGGGGACGATGGTGTAGTCGGCCAGCGCGTCACGGTCCCGCAGACGCCCGTCCCGGAAGATCTTGGTGTGCCCGGGCGGCTGCGCCGGGCCGTCCGGTGCGGTCGTGATGACGAGGGCGTAGTGGATCCACTCACCGGGCCGGACGGTGTCCTGGAAGTAGGAGCCCGCGCCCAGCCCGCCCGGCGGGTTGAAGGCGTAGCCGGAGATGCGGTTGGCGCGGCCCTCGGTGTTGTCCGCGGAGTAGATGCGAGCCACCCACTCGCACTGGTTGACGGTGGCGTAGGTGAGCTTGCCGAGCCAGTGGACGTAGCCGGTGCCCTCCGTGCGCGGAAAGACGAGGACGTCCGGGCGCAGCCAGGCCTCGATGGTCAGCGCCCCCGTGGTGGGGACGGACAGCACATCGTTGTCCGGGACGTCGATGTACTGCTCCGCGGTGCCGTCGAACAGCGTGGCCGGGTCGCCGTTGGGCAGATGGGTGTGTCCGGGGGAACCGTGGTACGTGGCGGTGAGCCCGCCCGGGGACACCTCCGTCCCGGCTCCGCCGAGGCCGAGGTACAGCACCGGGTCGTCCGACAGGATCAACTGGTCGTAGCTGCTCAAGAGCACTCTCCCTGCGACAGATCGTGCGGTGGGTCCGCGCAGGGCCGCCCCGTACGACGGGCCTGGTGGGGCGGCGGCATGCGGTGGCGGACCGTCCCACTCTATGAGGCGAAAGCCCTGGCGGTAACGGGCGCATGAGGGTGGGGCGCGGTGGGTGAGGTGCGCCGGAGCGTGCTCCTGGCCATGCGCGCCGGGGCGCTGAACCGGGGTCGCCGGGGAGGTGATTGGCCCAGGGAGAGTACTCCCGAATGGACCTGGGGAGTGGGCACTTACGAATCTAGAGTTGTCCCCATGACGGACGAAAAGACCACCTCGGACACCCCGGTTCTCACCCGCCACGCCGATGCAGAGACCTGCGCCGACCCGAGCAGTGTGATGTGCCTGCTCGGTGAGGGCGCCCACGGGGACAGCGGCTTCACGAGCTACCGGTCCACCTTCGCCGAAGGGGCCGTCGGCGCTCCGGCCCACTTCCACACCAGGGCGACGGAGATGTTCTTCGTCCTCGGCGGTGCCCTGCGGGTGCTCGTGGACGACCAGGTGACGGTTCTGCGGGAGGGCGACTTCCTCGCGGTACCGCCGGGCACACCGCATGCCTTCGCCGCCGCCCCCGGAGCCACGGCGGACGTCCTGTTCGTATTCGACCGCCACATGGACCGCTTCGCGTATCTGCGCCTGCTCGGCAGGGTCATGCGCGGGGAGGCGGACCCGAAGGAGATCGCCGAGTCCGCCGAGCGCTTCGACAACCACTATGTGGAGAGCGCGGCCTGGCGCGCCGCGCTGGCTGCCTCGTCCTGATCCGTGGGGAGGGGGAGCTGGGAAGCGGGGGCGGGACGCTCGCCCCCGCCCCCGGGCCGACTCTCGGCCCCGCCCTGCCCGGGTGGACCTCCCCCCGGCCCCTCCGGCCCTAGCGGTCCTTGGCCAGCGCGACGAGTTCGGCGAACAGGCCTCCACCGGAGGCCAGTTCCTCGTACCCACCCTGTTCGATCACGCGGCCCTCGCTCATGACGACGATGCGGTCGGCGAGGCGGGTGTTCTCCAGCTGGTGGGTGACGACGATGGTCATGCGCTCGGAGGCGATGCGCTTGATCTCCAGGAAGATCTGGTGCTCCCCGCGCGGGTCCATCTGCGACGTCGGCTCGTCCAGGATCAGCAGCGGTGTCCGCCGGTACAGAGCGCGTCCGCACACCAGCCGCTGCCACTGGCCCCCGGACAGCTCGGCCCCGCCCCAGAGTTCCTTGGCCAGGAGGGTGTCGAGCCGTGCGGGCAGCTTCTCGACCGCCTCGCGCATGCCCACGGCGTCGATCGCGTCCCACACCGGTCCGTCGTCATGCGTCCTGGGCTGCCCGAGGGTGATGTTCTCTCGCGTACGCAGTGGCCAGCAGGCGAAGTTCTGCGGGACCAGTGCCGTCCGTTTCCACACCGAGTCCGGGTCGGCCTCGGCGAGGTCGGTGCCGTCCCACAGGACGCGGCCCTTGTCGGCGAGGAGGATGCCGGTGATGAGCTTGGCCAAGGTGGACTTGCCGGAGCCGTTCTCACCGACGATCGCCAGGATCTCGCCCCGCCGCAGGGTGAGCGAGACGCCGGCGACCGCCGGTTCGATCCTGCCCGGGTAGCGGTAGACGGCCTCGTCGAGCCGGATCTCGTCGACCCGGTCGGGGATGGTCAGCTCGCCGCGAGCGGGCGCCCGTTCGCCGGCCATGTCGAGAAAGGTCCGCATGTCCGCGAGGTAGAGCGAGGTGTGGAACATCGCCGCCCCGTGGATGACGAACTGCGACAGCGCCGCCAGCGTGGTCTGCACGGCGACCACCGCGGTCGCGGCCACCGGGAGTGCGACACGCCCGGTGGTGGCCAGCCAGGCGAGCGTGGCCCAGGTGGCCAGCAGGAACACGCCGCCCAGGGCGCTCGTGGTCAGGACGATACGCAGCATGCGGGGCGCCGCGGTGAGGGTGCGCCGGTCGATCCGGTCGGAGAGGGCGCGGTACCAGTGGACGAGGTAACCGGTCATGCCGTTCGCACGGACCTCGTCGCCGTACCGTGAGTAGGTGGCCCACCAACGCATCATGGAACGTACGTTGCGGTCACCGACGTTGAGGTAGTGCGTCTCGTAGTCCACCCTCGCCGAGAGCACGGCGCCGGCGCCGGCGGGGAGCACGGCCAGCAGGAGCAGCGGCAGCATCGTCCAGTGCAGGGCGGTGATGACACCGGTCGCCGCGATCATGCGGACCAGGGCGGCCAGGAAGCGCTGGGCGTCCTTGACCATCTCCCGGGTCCTGGTGACGCCGACCTCGGCGGCCTCCTGCCGGTCGGCGAATCCGTCCTCGCCGTACGCGGACGACTCGACGCGGCACACCGCGGAGACCAGCGCGATGTCCGCCTCCGTCGCCAGCAGCGGAGTGATCCGCCCGTCGGCGTACGAGGAGAGAGCGCTGCCGACGCGGCCCACGCCCGCGGCCGCGGTCACCGCGATCAGGGCGGGCAACGACTCATTCAGGCGTTCGGAAACAGGGCCGGAGCCCAGCAGGTGCGTCATGGCCCGCGCGGTGAACGCGAGGACCACCGCCGCTGCGGCGCCGGTGAGCAGCTGGCAGACCACCAGCAGCACGGCCCCGGCCCTGTCGACCTCCCAGGCCCTTCGGGCGGTGTGCCCGATGACGGCCGGCAGGCGCATGCACAGGACCCCGAAACTGGCCTCGGCCAGGGGGTTCTTGCCGTGCTTGCCCTCGAAGGTGATGTCGGCCGGTGGCGGAGGGGGAGGCATCTCCGCGCTTGCGGCCGAGGTGTCGGTCACAGTCACCCTGCGTCTCTCCTTGGGTCGGCGCCGCACCGGATCGGCTCGGCAGTGCTCGGCATAACGACGGCCCCGGGGAATCGAACGCGCTCGATTCCGGACGGGCTGGAGCCCTTGAGCGGCAAGGTGCCGAGTGGATGGCCACGGTGCTGAGGCCGCCGTCGGACCGCGAGGAATGGCCGAATCGCCGGTGTCCGAAACGCATGGGGCGAACGGGGTCGAAGGGGCGGCTGCGAGTGGTGTGGGCCGAGGTGTGCTGGTGCTGCTCCGCCGGCGCGGCGGCGAGGTTGACGGAGGCGCGCGGGCGCTGTCAGATTCCCAGCATCGCGACGATCTGCCGCACGAGTTCACCGCTCGGACGGGTGCCGTCCACGACCAGCCCGGCTGTGCTCCGCAGCGGTGCGACATGGCGGCCGTGGGCCTCGCGCCCGTGAGCGAGGTAGCCCCGGAGGCTGATCTCGAGGTCCACCCCTTCGCCGGCCTTGCGGAGCAGCTTGCGCGCGAGACGCAGGTCGGCCGGGGTGTCGACGTAGACACTCCAGCGCGCTACGGAGGCCAGGGCGGGCAGCAGAGCGAACGTGCCCTCGATCAGCAGCAGGCGGGTGTCCTCGCCGGTACCCGCGTCGAGTGCGTTCCGCACCTTGTCCCAGTCCAGGGAGAGCGGGTTGCTGAAGTCGATGACGTAGCCGTCGCCCTTGACCGCCGCAACGACCGGGGCAAGGTCGGGGCTGGTGTGGAAGCAGTGGTCCAGATGCACGACCCGGGTGCCGGGCAGGACACGGGCGATCCCGTTCGCCAGCGTGGTCTTTCCCGAACCGGCGCCTCCTGAGACGGCCAGGATCGGTACGGGCGGGGCGGACAGGAACACGTCTCCCGCCGGCCTGCCCGAGGCCGGCGACGCCGTGCTGACGTTCCCGGCCGAGGTGCTCGCCGACCGGGCGGCGTCCTTCGGCCGGCGCGTGGCCGGCGCGGCGGTGCTGCTCCGCACGGTCAGCCGAGGGGCGACGCCCGTGTACGCGGCGGGCGGCCCGCCCTCGATCTCCTGCACCAGTGCGTCCACGGCGGTCCGGCCGATGGCGGCGAAGTCCTGGTGGACGGTGGTCAGAGGCGGGATGAAGTTCCTGGACTCGGGCATGTCGTCGAACCCGGCGACGCTCACGTCCGCAGGGATGCGCAGGCCCGCCTCCGTGAGCGCGCGCAGCACCCCCAGCGCCATCTGGTCGTTGGCGGCGAAGACGGCTGTCACTCCCGGCTCGGCGGCGAGCCGCTGTCCGGCGGTGTGGCCCGAGTCCGCGTACCAGTCGCCGTGCAGCACCTCCGGCACCCGCCGCCCATGGGCCCGCAAGGTCTCACGCCAGCCCCGAAGACGCAGACCGGCGGAGTCGGAGTCGCGCGGCCCGGCGACGTGCCAGACGGTTTCATGGCCGAGTCCGAGCAGATGCTCGGTCACCAGACGCGCGCCCGTCAGCTGGTCGGTGTCCACGACGGGGGAGTGGCCGGCCACCCGCGAGTCCACGGTCACCACCGGTACGCCCCGGCGGAGCTGGGCCTCGGCGCCGCCGTTCAGACGGGACTCGATCAGCACGATGACCCCGTCGACGGCCTGCTCACCCAGCCGGTCGAGGGCCACGCTCACATCCGCGTGGGTGGGGTGTCGCAGGGGCATCAGTGTGATCGCGTACCGCCGCTCGGTCGCCGCCGCGGCGACCGCCTCCAGGGTCCGCAGGTTCCCGTACGAGGTGAGGGTGAAGACGATGACCCCGATGCTGCGGAACTGCCCCGATCTCAGCGCCCTGGCCGCGCTGTTGGGGCGGTAGCCCAGTTCCCGCATGGCCTCCAGCACGCGTTCCCGGGTGGCGGCACCCACATTGCTGCGGCCGTTGGCGACGCGGGACACGGTCTGGCCGGAGACCCCGGCGCGCCGTGCCACGTCGTCGATGGACGCCTCGCGTCTCCGCTGCCGCGCCTGCCCGGAATCCGCTCGCGTGCTGTCCATGGCCTCCTCCGGGCGTCCGGGCCGAGGGCTCGGCCGGTGGTCCCGACAGGGTATGCGAGCGGTCGCTCATGCCCGTACGGAGACCTTCGTGCACGGATGTTGACGTCAACATAGGGGCCTGCCTAGGCTCCTTCCCGACTCCTTGAAACGTTACAAGCCACCCCGTCGCACACCTCGTTCACCGGAAGGGCACCCAGGTGCCCGCAGAAGGACGGACCAGCATGCCCACCGAAAGCCTCTGGCCCCTGAACGTCCCCGGAATCGCGTACGGGGGCGACTACAACCCCGAGCAGTGGCCGCTGGACGTCCAACTGGAGGACGTGGAGTTGATGCGGGAGGCCGGTGTCGGCCTCCTCAGTGTCGCCATCTTCTCCTGGGCCCAACTAGAGCCTCGTGAAGGCGAGTTCGAATTCGAATGGCTCGACGCGGTGCTGGACAGGCTGCACGCGGCGGGCATCCGCGTCGCCCTGGCCACCGCCACCGCCTCACCGCCGCCGTGGCTGACACGCAAGCACCCCGAGATCCTGCCCGAACGCCCCGACGGCACCGTCCTGAACCAGGGTTCCAGGCAGTCGTACGCGGTCTCCTCGCCGCTGTTCCGCGACTACGCCCTGCGGATGACCCGCCGGATGGCCGAGCGTTACCGCGAGCACCCCGCACTGGCCCTGTGGCACGTCGACAACGAACTCGGCTGCCATGTGCCGCACGACTGCTCCGACGCCGCCGCCGTGGCGTTCCGCCGGTGGCTGGAGAGCCGTTACGGCACGATCGACGCGCTCAACACCGCCTGGGGCACGGCCTTCTGGTCCCAGCGCTACGACTCCTTCGAGGAGATCCTCCCGCCGAGGGCCGCCCCCACCTTCGTCAACCCGACCCAGCAGCTCGACTTCGCCCGGTATTCCTCCGACGAGCAGCTCGCGCACTACAGGGCCCTGCGCGACGTGCTGCGCGAGGTCACCCCGCATGTGCCGACGACGACGAACTTCATGATGACCACAGCGAACAAGTGGGTCGACTACTTCTCCTGGTCGTCCGACATGGACGTCGTGGCCAACGACCACTACCTGGTCTCCCGCGACCCCGAGGCCCACATCGGGCTCGCCTTCAGCGCCGACCTCAGCCGCGGAGTCGCGGGAGGCGCGCCGTGGATGCTGATGGAGCACTCGACCTCCGCCGTCAACTGGCAGCCCCGCAACGGCGCCAAGCGCGCCGGTGAGATGCTGCGCAACTCCCTCTCCCATGTGGCGCGCGGCGCCGACGCCGTGATGTTCTTCCAGTGGCGGCAGTCCGCAGCCGGGGCCGAGAAGTACCACTCCGCCATGGTTCCGCACGCGGGCCGGGACACCGACGTGTGGCGCAACACCGTGGAACTGGGCCGGATCCTCCGCGCCCTGGCACCGGTGAAGGGGAGCCGCGTCAGGGCGGAGGTCGCGCTCGTCGTCGACTACCCCTCCTGGTGGAGCGCCGAGGCGGAGGGCCGCCCCACGGACGCCCTGGACTACATGGCGGAGGCGACGCGCTGGTACCGCGCCCTGTGGCGGCGCGGCGTCGCCGTCGACATCGTCTCCGCGGGCACGGACACCGCCGGCTACCGCGCGGTGGTCGTCCCCACCCTCCACACCGTCACCGACCGGGACGCGGCACGCGTCGCCGAGGCCGCCCACGCGGGCGCGAGCGTGCTCATCACCTTCCTCAGCGGGATCGTGGACGAACACGACCACGTCAGGCTCGGCGGCTACCCGGGTGCGTTCCGTGACCTCCTCGGCGTACGCACCGAGGAGTTCTACCCGCTCCAGGAGGACGAGGTGCTCACTCTGGACGACGGCACCCGCGCCGACCTCTGGAGCGAGAAGACCCACCTCGAAGGGGCGAAGAGCGTGCGCACGTGGGCAGACGGCCCTCTCGCCGGACTGCCCGCCGTCACCCGCAACAGCGTCGGACGGGGCAGCGCCTGGTACGTCGCCACCCGTCCCGACGAGGAGGGAGTCGCGGGCATCGTCGACGCCCTCCTCGCCGAGGCCGGGGTGAGCCCGGCCGCCGCCGGTCTCCCCGAGGGCGCCGAGGCCGTGCGGCGGTACTCCGACGACGGCACCAGCTTCCTCTTCGTCATCAACCACACCGCCCACGACGTCGAGGTGTCCGCCGCAGGACACGAGCTCCTGCGCGGCGAGGACGTCGCGGGCCGCGTCACCGTGCCCGCACGGGAGTCCGTGGTCATCCACGAACGCTGACGCGCGCGTCCCGGCGGACTCCCGCCGAACCCGACGCGCGCGTCCCGGCGGACTCCCGCCGAACCCGACGCGCGTGCCGCCCGGGGACCTTCCGTGAGTCCGACGCGCGTACCCCTGACGGCACATCCCGAACCCCCGGCGGCTCCCGAGCCGTCCCACCGCACCGGAAGAGTGAGCCTCGATGAGAAGATTCCGCTCCACCCGCCGGAGAACCGGAGCACTCCTCGCCTCCCTGCTGGCGGGGTCGCTCCTGCTCGGCACCGGCAGTGCGACGGCCGGGGCCGCGCCGTCCGGCCGCGACAAGGGCACCACGCGGGCCGTGCAGCTGGAGGACCTCGACCGCGGGCTGGTCGCCGTGCGGAGCGACGAGGGTGTCTTCCTCAGCTGGCGGCTCCTCGGCTCGGAGGTCACCGGCGCCACGCGCACCGGGATGCGCGGCACCGACTTCCGCGTCTACCGCGACGGACGGCTGCTGGCCACCGTCAAGGACAGCACCAACTACGTGGACAGGAGCCCGTCGGCGAACTCGGCGTACCGTGTCGCCGCCGTGGCCCACGGGCGCGAGAGCCGCCCGAGCGCACCCGTCACCCCGAGGTCCGGGAACTACTACGAGATCCCGCTGCGCAAGCCCGCCGACGGGGTCACCCCCGCCGGGGAGGCCTACACCTACGGCGCCAACGACATGAGCGTCGGGGACGTCGACGGCGACGGCGCCTACGAGTACGTCGTCAAGTGGTACCCCTCCAACGCCAAGGACGTCTCGCAGGTCGGCTACACCGGCAACACCTACATCGACACCTACGAGCTCGACGGCACCCTGCTCAACCGCATCGACCTGGGCCCCAACATCCGCGCGGGCGCCCACTACACGCAGTTCCTCGTGTACGACTTCGACGGCGACGGCCGCTCCGAGATGATGTTCAAGACGGCTCCCGGCACCCGGATCATCCGCTACGGAGCCGACGGCGAGCCGGTCTCCGAGCGCTACATCACCATGCCCGCCGCCGACCGCGCGGCCGGCTACACCCACCAGGACGACTACCGGCTCAGCGCGCCCGCCTACCGCGACCACCTGGTCGACGTGTTCATGGGCTGGAGCGACCACGCCGAGGTCGAGGCCGGCAACTGGCCCGCCACCATCGAGGAGGCCCTCGGCATCACCGACCGTGAGCCCTATGCCTATCCGCTCAGCCGTGGGCACGCCGAAGAGCTGGTCGACCACTTCATCGACGTGTACGCCCCCTCCCGCTCGGCCAACAACAAACTGCGCGCCTTCGAGGGATTCATCCTCGGCGGCCCCGAGTACCTGACCGTCTTCGACGGTGCGAGCGGCAGGGAGCTGGAGACCGTCCCCTACCCCTTCGACCGGGTCGACGACGGCCTGATGTGGGGTGACTACGCGGGCAAGCGCATCGAGCCCGGCAACCGTGTGGACCGCTTCCTCGCCGGAGTGGCCTACCTCGACGGCAGCCACCCCTCGGCCGTCTTCGCCCGCGGCTACTACACACGCGCCACACTGGCCGCCTACCGCTGGGACGGCAGGCACCTGCGAGTGGAGTGGAAGGCGGACAGCGGCTTCACCAGCATGGACAACCCCTTCGGCGACACCGCGGGGAGCGAGAGCGGACGCGATCCCGAGTACGCCTCGCTCGCCGGCCAGGGCTTCCACTCCCTGAGCGCCGCGGACGTGGACGGCGACGGCCGGCAGGAGATCGTCTACGGCTCGGCCACGCTCGACGACGACGGCAGCATCCTCTACAGCTCCACCGGAACCCTGCCGGAAGGAAGTTCGGCTCCGGGAAGGACCACACGGCTGGGTCACGGCGACGCCATGCACGTCGCCGACATCGACCCCGCCCGCCCGGGCAAGGAGATCTTCACCGTCCACGAGGGCGGCCCCTTCGCACCGTACGGCTACACCATGCGCGACGCCGCGACGGGCGAGGTGCTCTTCGGCGGTTACACCGGCGTCGACACCGGACGCGGCATGATCGGTGACATCGACCCCGCCCGTCCCGGACTCGAGGTCTGGTCCAACGCCGTGGAAGGCACCGGCGGCGACCCCGTCGGGCTCTTCACCGCGCAGGGCGACTCCCTGGGCAGGGAGACCCCCGGCACCAACCAGAGCATCCGCTGGGCCGGCGACCTGACCACGCAAATCGTGCACGGGGCCACGACCACGACGTACCAGACACCCGAAGTGCGGGACTGGCGGCGCGGGACACTGCTCACCGCCGAGGGCACGACGACGAACAACTACACCAAGGGGAACCCGTCCCTGGTCGCCGACGTCTTCGGGGACTGGCGCGAAGAGCTCCTGCTGCCGGCCACCGACAGCTCCTCGATGCGGATCTACACCAGCACCGAGCTCACCCACCACAAGCTGTACACGCTGATGCACGACCCGCAGTACCGGGCGGAGGTGGCCAGGCAGCAGACCGTGTACAACCAGCCCAGCTATCCGAGCTTCTACCTGGCGTCGGACACCGACTTCTCCCAGGTGCCCCTCCCGCGCCTCGACTGAGCGCCCGCAGGCTGCACGAAGGAGCGGGGAGCCCCGGACAGTCCGGCGCTCCCCGCTCCTTCGTGCGCCCGGTGCGTCCGTCCGCCCGGAGCTCCCCGGATTCGTCCGGGAGAGCGATTTCCGGGCGTCCGTGCGGAGTTGGGTGCGGAGGTATTCGGCTGCCCGTGCGAGGTGTCATACCAGAGCGGGACGCCGGGCGGGCAACTTCGACAACTGCACGCCGAGCGTGGACGATTGACGACTACCGTGTGTGGCCGGTGATCAACGGTGGGCTCATATCGGTCGAGCCTGCCCCAGCCGTTGACCCGGGCCTGACCGACCACCGTAGGTGTCACCACACGAATGCCGATTCCTGGTGCCCCACGTACCGAGGACGATGATGTCTCAACTTCGCGCACCCACCGCGCGACCCGAACGCCGCGAAGGCGGACGGCACGGCCGTCCGGGTGGCCGTTCACACTCGGCCCCGAGCCGGCCGCGCGCGGCGCAGCCCGCTCCCGACCCCCGCCTGCGGCCCCAGCTGCTGCGCGCCGCCCTCCTGCCGACCGTGGCCGCCGTGCTCAGCGGGGCAGCCGCCGTCATCTTCACCATCCGCTCCTCCGGCGTACGCCCCTCCGGCAGCCTCCTGGCGGCGCTGGGCGGATCCGGGGCGCTCGCCGTGGCGGCGGTGGCGGCGGCCCTCCTCGGTGCGAGCCGGGTGGCGGGCGGTGTGCAGGACCGCTGCCTCGCGCTCCGGCGCACCTGCGCCCAGTACCACGCCGAGCTGCAGCGCGTCGTTGAGCAGCTCCGCGACGGCGAACCGGTGCCGGACCGCAGCCCCGCACGCGGCGCCGCACCCGGCGCCGACGCCTTCGACCTGCTGGCCCACGAGATGGGCCGCGCACAGGACGACGCGGTGGCGGCTGTCGTCCAGGCGTCCCAGCTGTTCCGAGGCAACGGGAACGAACAGAAGGTCGAGGTGTTCGTCAACCTCGCCCGGCGGCTCCAGTCCCTCGTGCACCGCGAGATCCAGATCCTCGACGAGCTGGAGCACGAGGTCGAGGACCCCGACCTGCTCAAGGGCCTCTTCCACGTCGACCATCTCGCCACCCGCATCCGCAGGCACGCCGAGAACCTCGCCGTCCTCGGCGGCGCCGTCTCCCGCAGGCAGTGGAGCAACCCCGTCACCATGACGGAGGTGCTGCGCTCCGCGATCGCGGAGGTCGAACAGTACCCGCGGGTCAAGCTCGTGCCGCCCATCGACGGCACCCTGCGCGGACACGCCGTCGCCGACGTGATCCACCTCCTCGCCGAACTCGTCGAGAACGCGACGGTGTTCTCCGCGCCGCACACCCAGGTCCTGCTGCGCGCCCAGCGCGTGACCGCAGGGCTCGCCCTGGAGGTCGAGGACCGTGGGCTCGGCATGCCCGGACCCGAGCAGAAGCGGATGAACACGCTGCTCGCCGACCCCGACCAGGTCAACGTCGCCCATCTGCTCCAGGACGGCCGGATCGGTCTGTTCGTCGTCGCCTCACTGGCCCGGCGGCACGGCATCGCCGTACGGCTCCAGAGCAACATCTACGGCGGCACGCAGGCGGTCCTCGTCCTGCCCGAGGTCCTCCTCGGCATCGACATCGACGCCACGGCGGAGCCCGGTGCGGCACCGGTGCCTCCCCCCGGAGCCGTGCACCGCCCGCCCGCGCAGGAGGAGCCCCAGGCCTCCTCGGCGCAGGCCCCGCCCCAGCTGGACCAGCCGCCCCGGCAGAGCCGGCGCGCGCAGGAGGGGCCGCCGCTGCCGCTGCGCGCGGAGCGGGTGGACCGCCCCAACCTCGCCGCGTCCCCGCCGGTCGCCCGGACGGCCGCTCCTGCCCCCTCGGCCGCTCCTGTCCCGTCGGCCGCTCCTGTCCCGTCGGCTGCTTCTGCCCCCTCGGCCGCGCCGGTCCCCCCGGCGCCGGACCCCGGACGTCCCGCTGAGACGTCCTCCACCGCCGTGGACGGTGGCGCGGGGCGGCCGCAACTCCCCAGGCGCAGCAACCAGGAACATCTGGTCCCGCAGCTCAGGGAGGCCCCCGTCCCGCGCGCCGAGGACGAGAACGCCCTGCACGACCCGGGGCTGATGGCGGCCTTCCGGCGCGGTGTCGACCTCGCCGAGGCGCAGACGGCCGAGGAGTCCGGACCGGCCGCCGCCCACGGAGCACCGGCCGCCGTGACCGCCGAAGGGCCGGGCCTGGCCGCGGCCGTCGGGGCGCAGCGGTCACACGGCCTCGCCCCCCTGCCGTTCCGCAGCGCCACCACCGCGACTCCCGGCGCGGAGCGACCGGACCCGGGCCACCCGGGACCGCAGCACTCCGCACCGGATCCACGTACCGAGAACATGTTCAAGGAGTAGATGAACCATGACGAGCGAAATGCCGTCCGGCCAGGTCTCGGATCTCGACTGGCTGCTGAGCGGACTGGTCCAACGCGTTCCCTACACCCGTAGCGCGGTACTCCTCTCGGCGGACGGCCTGGTGAAGTCCGTCCACGGCATGGACGCCGACAGCGCCGACCACATGGCCGCCCTGGCCGCAGGTCTCTACTCGCTCGGCCGCAGCGCGGGTGCCCGTTTCGGCGACAACGGCGATGTGCGGCAGGTCGTGGTGGAGCTCGACTCCACGCTCCTGTTCGTCTCTACCGCCGGAGCCGGCACCTGTCTCGCCGTCCTCGCGGGCCGCGAGGCGGACGCCGCCGTCCTGGGGTACGAGATGGCCATGCTGGTCAAGAGCGTGCGCCCCTATCTGATGACGCCGCTCCGGCAGCCGGCCGGAGCACCGTTCACCCCGGGGCTGTGAGGATGCCGGCCCCGCAGGACGGGCCGTTGCTCGACGACGCGGCCGGCCGGCTCATCCGCCCGTACACCGTGAGCAACGGCCGCACGAGGCCGACCACCGTGCTCGATCTGCTCTCCCTGGTCATGGCCACGGGCCGGGGCCTCCAGGCCCATCTGGGGCCCGAGCACACCGTGGCTCTCGAACTCTGCGACGGCCCCACGTCCGTCGCGGAGATCGCCGCCCATCTCCGGCTCCCCGCGGTCATCACCAAGGTCCTCCTGTCGGACCTGGTCGACTGCGGGGCAGTCACCGCGCACGCCCCCGCATTCCATGACATGCCCACCGACCGATCCCTGCTGGAGGCAGTGCTCGATGGTCTACGACGACAGCTCTGACAGCTCGCCCGGCTCTCACGGCTCCGGAAGCTCCGAGTACTTTCCCGTCGCGCTCAAAGTGCTGGTCGCAGGCGGGTTCGGCGTCGGCAAGACCACCTTCGTGGGGGCCGTCAGCGAGATCGCGCCGCTCAGCACCGAGGAGCTCCTGACACAGGTCAGCGCGGCGACCGACAGCCTCGAAGGCATCGAGTCCAAGACGGCGACCACCGTGGCCATGGACTTCGGCCGGATCACCCTCTCCGAGCAGCATGTGCTCTACCTCTTCGGCACACCGGGGCAGGAGAGGTTCTGGTTCATGTGGGACGAGCTGTCCAAGGGCGCCCTCGGAGCGGTGGTACTGGCCGACACGCGGCGGCTGGCCGAATGCTTCGCGGCCGTCGACTTCTTCGAACGGCGCGGCATCGGATTCATCGTCGCCGTCAACGAGTTCGACGGTGCCTACCGCTACGAACCGGAGGAGGTGAGGGCGGCGCTCGACCTCGGGCCCGAAGTGCCGGTCGTGCTCTGCGACGCCCGGATCGCCAGCTCGGGCACCGGCGCGCTGGTCACGTTGGTCCAGCACCTCATCAACGCCACGACGCCCGCACCGCTTTCGGGCTTCGGGGCCCATTCGTGACTCCGTACGGGAGCCTCCGGCCGCTGCTCACGCCCGCCGACCAGGACGGTTCCCGCCGGAGCGCGCGGCTGCGCAGGCTCGGTCTCGGGGAGCGCG
Source organism: Streptomyces sp. NPDC002125 (assembly GCF_053593715.1). Taxonomy (NCBI): domain Bacteria; kingdom Bacillati; phylum Actinomycetota; class Actinomycetes; order Kitasatosporales; family Streptomycetaceae; genus Streptomyces; species Streptomyces sp. NPDC002125. The sequence goes on from NZ_JBSFDD010000039.1 coordinate 52,511, forward strand.
CGGACGCCTCGTTCGACAGCTTCGACGCCTTCGCCGACAGGGTGGCCGAAGTGACCGCGACACCGTTCTCGATGGTCAACTTCATCGACGAGAACCGGCAGTTCTTCGCCGGGCTGCACACCCCGGCCGGCACCGCGAAGGGGGCCGACCTGTGCGCCGCCGCCGCGGGCAGCGGCGGCCGCAGACGCCATATGGCCCGGGACCACGGCTACTGCCCGCACGTCCTGGAGAGGCGCAAGGCCCTCGTGCTGGAGGACGTCTGCGACTACCCGAGGTTCGCGGGCAACCCCGTGGTCGACGACATAGGCATCCGCTCCTACCTCGGGGCTCCGCTCATCGACCGTACGGGTCTGGCGCTCGGCACGGTCTGTGCGGTGGACACCGTGCCACGGCCCTGGGGCAGGCCGGGGCTCGACGTCATCAAGCTGCTGGCCAGGGAGATCGTGGCGCAGATCGAGCACAGGGAACGGTTCCGGCCCTGACCGGCCGCTGCCCGGGGAGCCCTCAGCCCGTACGCCGTCCCTCGAAGCGCAGCCAGTCCACCGCGAACAGATCCGGAGTCTCGCTGCTCCAACGGGGGTTGGTGAACACCATGTAGAGCTGGGTCCCGCCCCCACGGCCCTTGAGGGAGGCCGCCCGTGTGACGGTCTCGCCCGCCTCCCGTGTCCCCGCGCCGGGGAGTGACAGCGAACCGAGCAGCGGGCCCGTCGGGGACCCCGACCTGAACTCCACGGTGCCGCCGAGCCCGCACGGCGTCGCGCCGACCGTCACCGACCGGACTCCCCGCAGATCGACGGGGTCCAAGGCGATCCAGTCACCGTCCTCGATCTCCGTCAGCGATCTGCCGCCCGAAGCGCCCGAACGGTTCCCGGCCACGGCTCCGCCGTGCACGCCCCCGGTCGAGGTGAACCGCTCGGCCTCCTGGAACGCCGTGCGCAGGGTGAGCGAGGCCGATCCGGTGAGTTCGGGGGCGCCGGGCGCTCCCTCGTCCGTGTACCGCACCGTGATCCGATGGGTGCCGGACCTGGAGGCCGTACCCGCATCCGGCCCGGAGCCCGTACCGGCCTCCGTGACGATCGAGCCCCGGCAGCCGGACGACCCCTCCAGGGGGGACAGGCGGGTGGGAGTCCCGAGCGGGGAGCGTACGAGCACCCGTGAGCAGTCGATACGCGTGTTCCCTCCGGCCCCGTCCTCCCGGTCCCGCACCTCCACCGTGAAGCCCACGCGGTCGCCGAAGCGGAACAGCCCCCCGTCCGGAGGCCGGTGGACGGAGACCCGGGGCCGGGTGTTGCCGACGGCGATCTCCCGTCCGGCCGTCGCGGTCGTGCCCCCGGGCTCGGTCACCGTGAGGCGCGCCGTGAACAGTCCCGGGGTGCGGTAGGTGTACGAGGGGCTCGCCTCCGTCGAGTCGGTGTCGCCGTCGCCGTCGAAGTCCCAGGCGTACGTCACCGGTACGTCGGCGGGGACGCCGGAGACCCTGCCCCTGAGAGCCACGGTGAGAGGGGCGGGGCCGTTGTCCCGGTCGGCGGTGATGTCCGCTCCCGGCAGCCGGCCGTCACCGACGTGGTCGACCCGGAAGACCCCCGCGCCCTCGCTGCCGCCGTCGCTGCCCGTGCCGCCGCCGAGCCCCGAGTCGATGACGTACAGGGCGCCGTCGGGGCCGAAGACGGCGGCGGTCGGACGAACCCACTCCATGTCCTCGAACACGCCGTTCACCGACTGGAGTTCACCCGATGCGACCGGCGCGAGCTCCGGGGCGGAGAACGTCTGGTCCGACCGCTGGAAGGAGAGCGTCTGGAAGCGGCGTGCGCTCCTGTCGTAGGTCAGCCACTTCCCGGCGAAGTACTCGGGAAACTTGGTGCGGTAGAGGTTGCTCCCGTCGTAGGTGTAGACGGGCCCGGCCATAGCCCCGCCGACGGCATCCGGGTCCGTGGTGCCCGGCACGCCGCCCGCCCGTGGTGCGCACGCCGGCTCCCCGGTGACGCCGCCCGTGCAGTACGGCCTGCCGGCCCGCCCCGCCTCGGTGATCCGGGAGTACCCCACCGCGCCGCCCACCCCGTCGTCGGCGATCAGCAGCGCGCCGGTCTGCGGGTCGACGGTGGCGCGGTACGGGTTCCGCATGCCCATGACGTAGATCTCCGGTGCGGTCCCCTCGGTGCCCGGGGCGAAGAGATTGCCCTCCGGCACGGTGTAGGTGCCGTCGTCCTGCGGGGTGATCCGCAGGACTGCCCCGCGCAGGTCGTTCGCGGCGGCCGAGTCCGGGGAGAGCGTGGTGTCGCCCGTGGCGGCGTACAGATGACCCGCCGCGTCGAAGGCGAGCGAGCCCGAGGACGAGGAGTCGCCGCTCGTCACGGACCTGCGGCCCGGGAGGGTGAGCAGGCGTTTCTCCGACGCCGGATCGACCGTGCTGCCGTGGACGGTGAAGCGGGAGAGGAGCAGCCGCTCGCCCGTCGCGTCGGAGCGCAGCAGATAGAGCCTGCCGTTCTCCTCGAAACCGGGATCGAGGGCAAGGGCGGTCAGCCCGTCCGACCGGGCGGCCGTCTCGGGCGTGTAGGCCAGGTCGAGCGCGGTGGAGACCCGCATCGTCCGCTGGTCGACGACCTTCAGTTCGCCGGTGCGCTGGGCGACGAACACCCGGCGGTCGGGGGCAACGGCGGCGTCGACCGGTTCGGTCAGCCCTCCGGTCACCAGTGGCGTCCGCTGGAAGGAGCCGGCCCGCGTCGCGGTGCAGTCGCCCTCCTTCGCGCCCGCCGCCCACGCGATTCCGCCCAGCAGGTGGGCGAGGAAGGCCTCCTCCCCGAAGTCCGACGGGTTGGAGCCGCCCGCGGTGGACCAGGAGCGCCCGCCGTCGTAGTTCTGGCACCAGGACCAGGGGTGGTCGACGCCTTCGTCGAGCCCGGTGATGCCGTCGCGCACCCTGACCTGGGCGAGGGTGTGCACCGCGGCGGTCGGATTGGTGCGCCAGTTGGGCCACCGCTCCGTGCGCTCCCAGAGATCGGGAAGGGCGACGGTGGAGGGATGCGCGTGGTCCAGGACCTTGACCCTGCCCGGCTGCACCGGCGTGCTCCGGTCGAGCACGGCGCCGACCAGCCCCTCGTACCAGTCCCAGTCACCCATGCCCGCGGAGGTGTCGTGCAGCCCGACCCAGCCGCCGCCCGCCCGGACGTACCGCCGCAGCGCGGCGCGCTCGCTCCCGTCGAGCATGCCGTCCCGCGCGGACGCGGTGTTGTTGAAGACGACCGCGCCGAATCCCGCCAGGTCGATGTCGTTGAAGACACCCGGATCGGCTGTCGCCTCGACCTCGAATCCGTTCTCGGCACCGAGGGCCCTGACCGCCGCGATTCCGGCAGGGACCGGGTCCGGCGACGCGTGCGCGGCCCCGGAGAACACCAGGACGCGGTAATCCGCCTCCGGCTCCCTCGGAAGCGCGGCGCCGGCCACGGAGCCGACGATCAGCGACAGGAGCGCGACGAGGGTGATGAGGGCGATCGACGCCGGGGAGACGGCATGGGGCGTGGAGCCGCGTAACGGACTGCTGCTCATGGGGGCGCTCCCGGTGCGGGGTGGGGGCCGTGCATGGGGGCAGAAAGCGCTTTCTGATATGCGTGGTTCAGAGTAGGTTCACGACATGTCCGGGTCAATGGTGTGTGGGGGCCGGGCGTCGGTACCCGAGGGCCGGGGCGTACGGGAGACCGTGCATGGCCACCACCGCCGACGACGTCCGTACGGTCGCACTCTCCCTGCCCGACACGTCCGAGAAGCTCGCCTGGGGCAGTCCCGCCTTCCGGGTGGCAGGAAAGATCTTCGCCGCGCTGGGGGACGACGACTCGACGATGGGCGTGAAGTGCCCCGTCGAGGACCGCGCCGAGCTGATCGCAGCCGAGCCGGAGAAGTTCTTCCTGCGCGCGGGGCACGACGACGGCTACGCCTGGCTGCGGGTGCGGCTGGCCGCCCTCGGCGACACGGCGGAGCTGGCCGCGGTGCTCACCGGCTCATGGCGTCAGGCGGCGCCGCGCAGGCTCCTCGCGGCCCACCCCGAGCTGGCTGCACCGCCCGCCGCGGACGGCTGAGAGGCCCGTACCCGGCGGCCGGGCCTGGGCTCCCGGCAATGGGTTCGTGAGCACCCGTTCAAGTGCGGTATTGTTCTCATGCGCGTTCGGCCAGGGCGAAAGCCCAGGTCAGACGGACAGCGGGACGTGGCGCAGCTTGGTAGCGCACTTGACTGGGGGTCAAGGGGTCGCAGGTTCAAATCCTGTCGTCCCGACTCGAAAGAGTCGCAGATCAGGGCCGGTTTCGGAGAAATCCGAAACCGGCCCTTGATCATTTTTGGGGACCAGTTGGGGACCAGCGTCCTTGACCGGGTCAGCGGGTCCTGGCGAGGGGGCTCGGTAGCGAGCGCGGTGCGCGCAGCGCGCTGAAGTGGGCCGAGAGCGCCGCCCCGGCTGCGGTGATCTTGTGGACATCCGGATGCAGGTAGCGCTGGGTGGTGGTCAGTGAACCGTGGCCGGCGATCCTACGAAGGACGTGTACCTGGACTCCGGCGTCGGCGAACCAGGTCAGTCCGGTGTGCCGGAGGTCGTGGCGGCGCAGATGCTCGTACCCGAGCTTGGTGACCACGTTGTCCCAGTGGGTCGCGTCGCGCAGGACGGCGGTGGAGATACGCCCCCCTCGCGGGCCCGTGAAGAGGCGGGCGTCGGGATTAGGGCCTGCGGACAGGATGCGCTGGGCGACGAGGGGCCGGATCTCCTCGACGATAGGAACCTTGCGGGCCCGCTTGCCCTTGGTGCCCTTGTCAGTCAGCCCGCCGGGCGCGGGTGTGGTCTGACGCCGCACGGTCCAGATCCACTGGGTGGTGTCGATGTCTCCGACGCGGCAGCCTGAGATCTCTCCGATCCGTGCGGCGGTGCACGCGGCGAAGATGACCATGTCTCCCCAGCCGCGGTACTCGTCGTGGGAGGCGGCCACGAGCGCGTCGGCCAGTGCGAGGAGAGTTTCCCAGTCAGGCAGGGCCAGCGCGCGCGGGTCGAGGAGCTCGTCCTCGGCCTGCTTGTAGAGCTTCTGCCAGCCGGTCACCCGGGCGGGGTGCACCTTGATGATGCCGTCGCGGACTGCCTGCTCCATGACACGGACCAGGACGGCGATGGTGTTCTTCACCGTTGAGCGGCTGAGCTCGTCGGCGATCCAGTTCTGCACGGTGCGGTCGACAGCACCGTTGGTGACCATGCGGACCGGGAGGTGGCCCAGGGCGGGCACGACACGCATCCGCCAGCCTGAAAGGTAGGGGTCGAGTGTTTTCAACTCCAAGCCGCGCAGGGCGAGGTCCATGTTCGCGTTGCCGTATTCGGCGAGCTTGATGGTGGCGAGCGACGGGGACAGCCCTGCTTCAGCCGCTTCGATGATGGACTGAAGCCACTCCTGCGCTTCGTCCTCGTCAGCCTTTCCCTCCGACAGGGACAGGCGCCGCTTCGTAGCCGGGTCGAACCAGCGGACTCGCGCGCGGTACGGGTTGGGGCGATCAGGCCGGTACTCGATGTCGGTGGTGAGTCGGACGCCGACCGGCACGATGGCTTTCTCGGTCATCATGCGTCTCGGCGCGGGACGGTCCGGTGGCGGTGCAGCCATTCCTCAACGTCGACCGCGCTGTACATGATGACGCGTTCCGAAACGGAGACGAACGGCGGGCCTTGGGGTGGCCGAGCGGTGCGCCAACGGCGCAGAGTCGAGGTGTTTACACGCAGGCAGGCGGCGAGGTCGCGCGTCGAATACCAGGCATTCGCCAGGAGCGATGACTGGCTGTCATCTTGGACGAAAGGGGTACCGCCCTCATTCTTCGTGTGTATCTGGCGGTCTGTGTAGTCTGCGATCGGTTCGGTGGGCAAGGGCGGTGGATCTCCGGAGGTATGGAGCACCAAAGGGACACAGCAGGCGGTCGGCGACAAGCGACGCGGCCCGAGGGCGGAGAACCGTGGGGTTCTGCATGCACAGAAGTGGTGAGTCTCTTCTGTTGGACCTGATCCGCAGTGGTGCTCTGGGCAAACGGTGGACAACAATCGTCTGCAGAAGCGCCGGTTTGGCTAACCGGCGATGTGCGGCTATGTTGCCCTCATTTGCGACGCGGCGAGCACTACTGGGCTTGATCCGCTTTGACGGACATTCGAGATCAGGGGTTCAGCCCCGGGAGGATGTCCATCATGGAGAGCATGGGGAAGAAGAAGCCTCGCCGCCCTCGCCGTTCCTTCACGCCGGAGTAC
>NZ_JBSFDD010000040.1:0-54965 GCF_053593715.1 Streptomyces sp. NPDC002125
TGCGTGTGCAGGCCGGGCTTACTTCCTGCTGTAGTTCGGTGCTTCGACCGTCATCTGGATGTCGTGCGGGTGGCTTTCCTTGAGACCCGCCGACGGGTTCCGCAGCGGGCTCCGGGCGCCTGCGGCCTCCGATCAGTACGGCGGCCAGGCCCAGCAGCGCCCAGAGCGCCAGCGTCAGGGCGGGGCCGCCGGATGCGCTCCCGTCGAAGAAGGCGACCGAGCGCAGCAGGGAACCGCCCGCGCCCGGCGGCAGCCACTGGCCGATCATGCCGAGCGGCTCGGGGAGCAGTTCAGGGGCGCTGGTGACGCCGGAGGAGGGATTGCCCAGCAGTACGACCAGCAGCGCCCCGAGGCCGATGCCCCGCGTGCCGATCAGGGCGCCGAGCCCTCCGACCGTCGCGCCCGCCGCCAGCGCGGTCAGCCCGATGGCACCCGCCTCTGCCCACCAGTCGCCCGTGAGAACGCCGAGCCAGCTGTGGGCCATGGAGGTGGCGGCCATCCCGGCCAGTGCCGCCGCACCGGTCAGGGCCGCGACCGCCCATCCGCCGCGCACCTTCATCAGGGTCACCAGGGCCCCGGCCGCCACGCCGGCGAGCGTGAGCGGGAGGACGCTCGCGCCGAGCGCGCTGCCACGCGGGTCGGTGGAGGGCGCCGCGACGACATCGGTCACCGGGACGGTGGTTCCGTCCGGCGCCGCCGCCGTGACGGCCTCGGTCAGCAGCTGGGCCACGACCGGGCTCGCCGCGGACGCGGTGAGTAGCTGGGGGCCCTTCGCCGTGACCACGACCGCGCCGTATACGGCCCGGTCCTCGATCGCGGCGCGGGCCGCGGACTCGTCGGCGTAACGGTGGATCTCGAAGGCGCCCTCGCGTCCCTCGAACCGCTCGGCCAGCCGGTCGGCCGCCGGTGACGCGCCGGCGATGCCCACGGGCAGGTCCCGGGGTGCCATCCGTGCCGCGGGCCAGGAGAAGGCCCAGAGTGCGAGTGTCACGATCAGGGGGACGAGCAGGATGACCGCCACCGCGCGGCGGCTGGGGGCAGCAGGCATGAGGCGTGCCTCGATTCAAAGAGAAGGATCGTTCGTTTTGTTATGGGTCCACTGTCGTGCCGCGTGGGAAGCTTGTCAAGAATGAATGTTCGTTTTAGGTTGGCCGCATGGCACGCGTATCTCAGGAGCACCTCGACGCCCGCCGCCGGCAGATCCTCCAGGGGGCCGCCCGCTGCTTCGCCGTCAATGGCTTCCACGGCACATCGATGCAGGACGTACTGAAGGAGATCGGGCTGTCCGCGGGGGCCGTCTACCGCTATTTCGCGGGCAAGGAGGAGCTGATCACGGCCATCGCGGGCGAGGCCTTCGCGAGCATCCGCCAGGCGTTCGAGGAGGCCGCGGACATCACCCCGCCGCCCACCCCGGACGTGCTCCTCGGCAGGGTGATGCGCGGGATCCTGTCCGGGCGGATGTATGGCCTGGAGCGCCGCGCCTGTGCCGCCCTCATCGTCCAGGTGTGGGCCGAGACCCTGCGCGACGAGCGGCTGGCACAGGTGCTCGATGACGGTTACACCGGCATGCGTGTGGCCTGGGCGAAGCTGGTCGAGGCGTACCGGGCGGCCGGCATCCTGCACTCCGACGTGCCTGCCGATGATGTCGCCCGCACGATGATCGCCGTGGCTCAGGGCTTCGTGACTCAGGAAGCGCTCTTCGGCGGGGTGGAGCCCGAGGTCCTGGAGAACGGGCTGCGCGGGCTGATGTCCATGGATCCGCAAAAGATCAGTTAACGCGCCGGAAAAACTTTCGCCCTAACGTGCAATACCTGGCCGCGGAATCCTCTTCATCGTTCAACAGAGTGTTGAAGGCGGGATAGGGTCCCGCTGCGCCCGGGGCAGGTACCGGGCGGAAGACGAAGAGGGTGGAAGCGTGCAACTGACTCCGCACGAACAGGAACGCCTGCTCATCCATGTGGCGGCCGATGTCGCAGAGAAGCGCAGGGCGCGCGGACTGCGGCTGAACCACCCCGAGGCGATCGCGCTGATCACCTCCCACCTTCTGGAAGGCGCGCGCGACGGCCGGACCGTGGCCGAACTCATGGCCTCCGGACGGAAGGTGCTCACCCGCGACGACGTCATGGAAGGCATCCCCGAGATGATCCACGACGTCCAGGTCGAGGCCACCTTCCCGGACGGCACCAAGCTCGTCACCGTCCACGACCCGATCGTCTGACGGGGGAGCAGCAGATGATTCCCGGAGAGATCCTGTACGCGAAGGCCCCGGTGCCGCTCAACGAGGGGCGCCCCGTCACCCGCCTCACCGTCCTCAACGCGGCGGACCGGCCCGTCCAGGTCGGTTCCCACTACCACTTCGCCGAGGCGAACACGGGCCTGGACTTCGACCGCGCCGCCGCCCACGGGCTGCGGCTGAACATCGCCGCCGGAACCGCCGTGCGCTTCGAGCCCGGCATCCCCGTCGACGTCGAACTCGTCCCGCTCGCAGGCCTGCGCATCGTCCCCGGACTGCGCGGCGACACCGGAGGTCCCCTCGATGCCTGAGCTCAGCCGCCCCGTGTACGCCGATCTGTTCGGCCCCACCACGGGCGACCGCATCCGCCTCGCCGACACCGATCTCGTCGTGGAGATCGAGGAGGACAGGTCCGGCGGTCCCGGACGGTCCGGTGACGAGGCCGTGTTCGGCGGCGGCAAGGTGATCCGTGAGTCGATGGGCCAGGCGCGCACCACCCGTGCCGAAGGTGCGCCCGACACGGTGATCACCGGCGCCGTCATCATCGACCACTGGGGCATCGTCAAGGCCGACATCGGCATCCGTGACGGCCGCATCACCGGCATCGGCAAGGCCGGGAACCCGGACACGATGGACGGCGTCCACCCCGATCTGGTCATCGGCCCCGAGACCGAGATCATCGCCGGGAACGGCAAGTTCGTCACGGCGGGGGCCATCGACGCGCACGTCCACTTCATCTCGCCGACCCTCGTCGACCAGGCGCTCTCCTCCGGGATCACCACGCTGGTCGGAGGCGGCACCGGGCCGGCCGAAGGCACCAAGGCGACGACGATCACCCCCGGCCCCTGGCACCTTGCCCGGATGTTCGAGGCGCTCGACGGCTATCCCGTCAACATCGGTCTGCTCGGCAAGGGCAACACCATGTCCCGCGAGGCGATGCACTCCCAGCTTCGCGCAGGCGCCCTGGGATTCAAGATCCACGAGGACTGGGGCGCCACCCCCGCGGTCATCGACGCCTGCCTGAGCGTCTGCGAGGAGACCGGCGCCCAGCTCGCCATCCACACCGACACGCTCAACGAGGCCGGGTTCGTCGCCGACACGCTGGCCGCCATCGCGGGGCGCTCCATCCATGCGTACCACACCGAAGGCGCGGGCGGCGGGCACGCGCCCGACATCATCAGCGTGGTCTCGGAACCGTACGTCCTGCCCAGCTCCACCAACCCGACGCGGCCGCACACCGTCAACACCATCGAGGAACACCTCGACATGCTGATGGTCTGCCACCACCTCAATCCCACGGTGCCGGAGGACCTCGCCTTCGCGGAGTCCCGGATCAGGCCCTCGACCATCGCCGCGGAGGACATCCTCCACGACCTCGGAGCCATCTCGATCATCTCCTCGGACTCCCAGGCGATGGGCCGCATCGGCGAGGTGATCCTGCGGACCTGGCAGACCGCCCACGTGATGAAGCGGCGGCGCGGTGCCCTGCCGGGCGACGGCCGGGCCGACAACCACCGGGCACGTCGCTATGTCGCCAAATACACGATCAACCCGGCCGTCGCCCAGGGCCTGGACCGGGAGATCGGGTCCGTCGAGACGGGCAAGCTCGCCGACCTGGTGATCTGGGACCCGGCCTTCTTCGGCGTCAAGCCGCAGACCGTGATCAAGGGCGGCCAGATCGCGTACGCGCAGATGGGCGACGCCAACGCCTCGATCCCCACCCCGCAACCGGTCATGCCGCGCCCGATGTTCGGGGCCGTGGGCCGGGCACCCGCGTCCAACTCCTTCAACTTCGTCTCCTCGGCCGCCGTCCAGGACGGGCTGCCGGAGCGTCTGGGACTCGGCAAGCGGTTCGTGCCGATCACCAGTACCCGGGGCGTCACCAAGGCGGACATGCGGGAGAACGACGCCCTGCCCCGGGTCGAGGTCGACCCCGACAGCTTCGCCGTCACCATCGACGGCGATCCGGTCGAACCCGCACCGGCCGCCGAACTTCCCATGGCCCAGCGCTACTTCCTCTTCTGAGGGCAGGACAGCACTCCATGACGACGCGCTCAGCCCTGCTCGTCCTCGCCGACGGCCGGTTCCCCGCCGGTGGCCACGCCCACTCCGGTGGCGCCGAACCGGCCGTCAAGGCAGGACACATCCGCAACGCCCAGGACCTGGAGGACTTCTGCCTGGGCAGGCTCCACACCACCGGTCTCACCTCCGCCGCACTCGCCGCAGCCGCGGCGCAGGGCCTCGACCCGCTCGCGCTCGACGAGGCCGCCGACGCCCGGACGCCCTCACCGGCGCTCAGGAACGTCGCGCGCAAGCTCGGACGCCAGATGATGCGGGCCGCACGGGCCACCTGGCCCAGCCCCGAGCTGACCGCGCTCGCCGAAGCCCGGCCGCGCGGTGCCCACCAGCCCGTCGTCCTCGGCCTCACGGCCCGGGCCGCGGGTCTGGGGCCGGCCGACGCCGCGCACTGCGTCGCCTACGAGACGGTCAGCGGCCCGGCCACCGCCGTGGTCCGGCTGCTGTCCCTCGACCCCTTCGAGGCCACCGCCGTCCTCGCCCGGCTCGCACCCGCACTCGACCTGGTCGCGGAACAGGCCGCACAGGCCGCGCGCGACGGCATCGACGCGCTTCCCGCCGCGTCGGCGCCGCTGCTCGACATCGCGGCCGAGGCCCACGCGGCCTGGCCGGTCCGCCTGTTCGCGTCCTGACACCGACCCCCGCCGCACCACCTTCACCAGGAGCCGCATCCCATGCACCTCGATCACGCCCACAACGCGCCCGCGGCCGTCAGCGCCGACGCCGCACGCCCCGACGGCACCCGCCGCGCCCTGCGCATCGGCCTCGGCGGGCCGGTGGGTTCCGGCAAGACCGCGACCGTCGCCGCCCTCTGCCGCGCGCTGCGCGACCGGATCTCCATCGCGGTCGTCACCAACGACATCTACACCCGCGAGGACGCCGCCTTCCTGCTCCGCAACGCCGTGCTGCCGCCCGAGCGCATCCAGGCTGTCGAGACCGGAGCCTGCCCGCACACTGCCATCCGCGACGACATCTCCGCCAACCTCGAAGCGGTCGAGGACCTCGAGGACTCCGTGGGGCCGCTCGACCTGATCCTCGTCGAATCGGGCGGCGACAACCTGACCGCCACCTTCTCCAAGGGGCTCGTCGACGCCCAGGTCTTCGTCATCGACGTGGCGGGCGGCGACGACATCCCGCGCAAGGGCGGTCCCGGTGTCACCACTGCCGACCTGCTCGTCATCAACAAGACGGATCTCGCCCCGTACGTCGGCTCCGATCTGGAGCGGATGGCCCGCGACGCCGCCGAGCAGCGCGGCGAACTCCCCGTGGTGTTCACCTCGCTGCGGGGCGCCGAGGGTGTGGCACCCGTCGCCGACTGGGTGCGGGCGCAGCTCGCGGCCTGGGCCGCATGAGCGTCGCAGCCACCGCCCGGATCGCCGCCGTCGCCGACGGACGGGGTGCCACGGCGCTGCCGGTGCTGAAGAGCGAGGGGCCGCTGGCCCTGCGCCGCACGAGGTCCCCGGACACGGCGTACACGCGTGTCACCGTGGTCGGAGCGATGAGCGCGCCCCTGGGCGGTGACCGGCTCGCCGTCGAGGTGCGGGCCGAGGAGGGCGCGCGGCTGAGCGTGGACTCCGCCGCGGCGACCGTCGCGCTGCCGGGCGCCGGCCCGGACGCGGGACCGGCCACGTACGACGTGCGGCTGAGCGTGGGGGAGGAGGCGGAACTCCGCTGGCTCCCCGAACAGCTCGTCTCCGCCCACGGCAGCGATCTGAGGATGACCACCCGGGCCGAACTCGCCGCCACCGCACGCCTGGTACTCCGCGAGGAACAGGTCCTGGGCCGGCACGGCGAACCCACGGGCCGGCTCACCACCCGCCTGACCGTCCGGAGGGCCGGCCGCCCGCTGCTCGACCAGCAGCTGGCGTACGGCCCCGGGGCGCCCGGCGGCTGGGACGGACCCGCCGTCCTGGGCGGCCACCGGGCCGTCGGGCAACTCCTGGTGGTAGACCCGTCGTTCGACGACGGGCTTCCCGCAGCCCGGGCGCTGGGCCCCACCGCCGCACTGACTCCGCTGGCGGGACCCGCCGTCCTGGTGACGGCGCTCGCCGCGGACGCACGGCTGCTGCGGGCGGTGCTGGACGAGGCTCTGGAGGAGCTGCTGAAGGCGACAAGGTCCCTCCGGACGAGTTGAGTTCGCTCAGCGGGACAGCGGACACCGGTTATTGGTTCGGTAAAGAAACACGTGTACGCCCTGTTCTCAGCAGGCTCACAGACGAAAGGATCCCCGGGACGCGGAAAAAGCCGCGACGCCACGCGTGGCGCAACACACAGGGGGAGGTTCCACTTGAGACGCACAGCGGTGCTCGGTTCGGCCGGCACACTGATCGCGGGCACGCTCATAGCCGGAGCGATAGCCGCACCGGCGGCAGGTGCCGACAGCCGCCATCACGGCGACCAGGAGGCGCGCGGCGTGCAGACGGCCGCGGCCAGGGCCGCGCGAGCCGGGATCGACTGGACCGACTGTCCGGCCGACTGGGCCATCGCCGCACCCATCCAGTGCGGCTGGGTGACCGTGCCGCTCGACTACAGCAAGCCGAACGGCAAGCAGATCAAGCTCGCGGTCGACCGGCATGTCAGCACGGGCACGAAGGACGAGCGCCAGGGCGCCCTCGTCTACAACCCCGGAGGCCCCGGCGGCTCCGGGATGGCCTTCCCGAAGCGCATCATCAACAAGAACCCGCTCTGGACGAAGGTCGCGAAGGCATACGACTTCGTCGGCTTCGACCCTCGCGGGGTCGGCCACTCGGCGCCGATCTCCTGCATCGACCCGCAGGAGTTCGTGAAGGCCCCGAAGGCGGACCCGGTGCCCGACAGCGAGGCCGACAAACGCGCACAGCGCAAGCTCGCCGCCGAGTACGCCGACGGCTGCGCCGAGCGCAGCGGCGACATGCTGCCGCACATGACCACGCCGAACACCGCCCGCGACCTGGACGTCATCCGTGCCGCGCTCGGTGAGAAGAAGCTGAACTTCCTGGGTGTCTCCTACGGCACCTACCTCGGCGCGGTCTACGGCACGCTCTTCCCGTCGCACGTACGCCGCATGGTCGTCGACAGCGTGGTCAACCCCGCGAAGGACAACATCTGGTACGAGGCCAACCTCAACCAGGACATCGCCTTCCAGACACGCTGGGACGACTGGAAGGCCTGGGTGGCGAAGAACGACGCCGCCTACCACATCGGCGACACGCCGGAGAAGGTCGAGCAGGCTTGGCTGACCCTGCGCGCGGCGGCCAAGAAGAACCCGATCGGTGGCGTCGTCGGCCCTGCCGAGCTCATCGGATTCTTCCAGAGTGCGCCGTACTACGACTCCGCCTGGGCGCCCACCGCCCAGATCTGGAGCGACTACCTGGGCGGCGACACCCAGGCGCTGATCGACGCCGCGGCACCCGACCTGTCGGACACCGCGGGCAACATCAGCTCGGAGAACGGCAACGCCGTCTACACGGCGGTCGAGTGCGCCGACGCCAAGTGGCCCACCAGCTGGCAGAAGTGGGACCGCGACAACACCAGGCTGCACAAGGACTACCCGTTCATGACCTGGGCCAACGCCTGGATGAACCTCCCCTGTGCGACCTGGCCGTCCAAGCAGCAGACGCCGCTGGACGTGCGGACCGGCAAGGGACTGCCCCCGGTGCTGATCGTGCAGTCCACGCGTGACGCGGCCACCCCGTACGAGGGGGCCGTCGAGTTGCACAAGCGGTTCAAGGGCTCCCGCCTCATCACGGAGGAGGGCGCCGGATCGCACGGTGTCACCGGTCTGGTCAACCCCTGCGTCAACGAGCGGGTGGACACCTACCTGCTCACCGGGACGACCGACCGGCGCGATGTGACGTGCACGCCGCACGCCACACCGAAGCCGTGAGCACCATCTGAGACGAGGGCGGGCGGCCGGTGTTCTCCGCGGCCGCCCGCCCTCACGCCTCCCGGCCGTGCCGCGCCAGCCAGACGTCCTCCGCCGCGTAGTCGAAGAGGCCCTCTCCGTAGGTCGCCACCATCTTCGGGAAGGCCTGCTTCCAGTCCCGTCCCGCCAGTTGTGCGGTGAGCCACTCGACGGTCCCCGGCAGCGAATCCGTGTAGTCCGTCACCGCGCGATAGCCGAGCTCCCGTTCCGCGAGCGACATGTCGTAGACCACGGGATGCGCGCCGGACCACGGCGTGTCCCCGACACCGCTCTCGGGGGCTCCCGGCATCAGCACCGTCTCGGTGGTGAGGCCGAGCACGTCGTCGACGGCGGCGCCGATCTCGGCGACCGTAGGGACCCGGGGGTCTCCCGCGTTGAGCACCCGGGACCGGGGGTTCCCGGCCGCGAGCCGTATCAGCTCGGCGAGGTTGGACACATGGACCGGGTGGAAACGGCTCGTCCCGCGGTGGGCGAGGACCCGCCTCCTGCGGCCGTCCAGCAGGCGCTTGACGAAGTACAGCTCGCGCGGTGTGCGGCAGTGCTCGCCGTGCACCGCACCCGCCCGCAGCAGCGTCACCGGCAACGCGTCGCCCGCCGCGAGCAGTTCCTCCTCCAGGGCGACCTTCCGCGTCCCGTACGTCGCGTCCCCGGGAGCCACCGTGGGCTGCGACTCCGGGATCGGCACCGGATACTCCGGGAAACCGTCGGGTTCGCCCTGGGTGTCGAAACTCCGGCCGCGGCCGTCCGCGTAGACCGCGCCGCTGGAGATGACGACCGCGGAACCGGCCCGGTCGCCGAGTCCCGCCAGCTGGACGGCGTGATCCCGGCCGAAGGCGACCATGTCGACCAGTACGTCGCAGCCGTCGCCCAGCGCCGCCGCCAGCGCCCCCTTCTCCTCCCTGTCCACCGCGACGGCGCGGACGCCGTCGTCCCAGGTTGCGTCCCGGCCGCCTCCGCGTGAGGCGGCGGTCACCTCCCAGCCGTCCTCGGCCAGGGCCCGCACCGCTGCCCGGCCGATCTGTCCCGTGGCGCCCAGCACGAACGCTCGTCCTCCGCTCATGCAAGGGACGCTACGGCCGCCTCAGCTCCGGGACCAGGGAAATCTGCCGGCAGCAGATTTCACGCTCAGCGTGGCCGGCGCGGGGACTTCTTGGACTGCTCGGCCTGGGCGGCCTTGGCCTTGACGGCGTACTCATCGACGTACTCCTGCCCGGAGAGGCCGAGGATGGCGTACATGATCTCGTCCGTGACCGCCCGGATCGCCGCCTTCTGGTCCTCCAGGCCGGCGTAGCGGGAGAAGTCCAGCGGTTCCCCGAAGCGGATCGTGACCCGCTTGATGCTGGGCACCTTCTGGCCGGGCGGCTGGATCTCGAAGGTGCCGACCATCGCGCAGGGGATGACCGGGACGCCCGCCTTGATCGCCATCACGGCGACCCCGACCTTGCCCTTGTACAGCCGGCCGTCGTGCGAGCGCGTGCCCTCAGGGTAGATGCCCAGCAGTTCACCCTTGCCCAGCACCCCGAGGCCCTCGCGGATGGCGGCCTGTCCCGCCTCCTTGCCCGACCGGTCCACCGGGATCTGCCCGATGCTGTGGAAGAAGGCTGCGGTCAGCTTGCCCTTGATGCCGGGGCCGGTGAAGTACTCCGCCTTCGCGAGGAAGGTGATGCGGCGCCTGAGGATCGCGGGCATCAGGAAGTGGTCCGAGAACGAGAGGTGATTGCCCGCGACGATGGCGGCACCGTCGTCGGGAATGTGCTCCAGCCCCTCGATACGGGGGCGGAACACCAGCCGGAGCAGGGGGCCCAGCACGACGTACTTCAGGACGTAATAGAACACAGCTTCTCTCCTAGCCTTCCGGACCGGGCCGGCTGCCGCATTCTGCCGGGTCGCACATGACAGTGTTGCTCTTCACCGACTCGTCTGACGAGTCATCAGTCGGCAGACCGTTCGAAGTCCGTCCCTCTCCCGGGTGATCGATCGTAGCTCCGATCCCGGTTGATGAGCGGGTGCGAGACCACGGAAGGGGCCCGCGCCAGGGCCCCTTCCGTCGCCGGAGGAACCGTCAGCCCTGGTGGATGCCGGCCCCCGGGCCGAGCGGCAGGTCGAAGCCGTAGAAGACCGCCAGGGCGATCAGCCAGGCCACCAGGAAGGGGACGACGAAGACGAACAGGCGGGAGAGGATCGTGCCCAGCTTCGCGTCGGGTTCGTAGCGGCGCAGGATGATCAGCATCAGGAAGACGTACGGGTTCAGCGGTGTGATCATCTGGGTGGCCGAGTCGCCGATGCGGAACGCCGCCTGGGTGACCGCCGGCGACAGGCCGATGAGCATGAACGCCGGTACGAAGACCGGGGCGACCAGGGACCACAGCGCCGAGCCCGAGGTCACGAACAGGTTCAGCAGACAGACCAGCAGGACGAAGAGGACCAGCCCCGTGAAGCCGGTGAGCCCGGCGGACTCCAGGAGCGCGGCGCCCTTCACAGCCAGCAGTGTGCCGACGTTCGACCAGTCGAAGACGCCGATGACCTGGGCGATCACCAGGATCAGGACGATGTACGCGGACATGCCGGTGATCGAGTCGGCCATGAGCTCCGGGACGTCGCCCGCCTTGCGCACCTTTCCGGTGACCTTGCCGTAGACGATGCCGGCGAGCAGGAACGCGACGAACAGCAGCGGCACGATGCCGGTCAGCACCGGTGAGGGCACCAGCGCGCCACCCTCACCGCGCAGCGCCGAGCCGGGCAGCAGCCAGCAGACGATGACCACGGCCGCGTACACCAGGACCGTCAGCCCGGCGAGGCGGAGCCCGCGGCGCTCGGCGGCGGTGACCTCCAGGGTGGGCCGGTAGCCGCCGTCGTCGGCCGTCGTGCCGTCGTCACCCGGAGCCGCGGCCTCCACCGCGGCGGGCAGCCGCGGTTCGAGGACGCGGTCGATGAGGAAGCCGCCGATGAGGGCCAGGAAGACGCTCGCCGTCGCGGTGAAGAAGTAGTTGACGAGGATGTGGGTGGGCGCGTCCTCCCCGCCGGGCAGGACGGCGGCGGCCTGCTGGGTGATGCCCGTGTACAGGGCGTCCAGCGCGCCGATGGAGAAGCCCGCCGCGTAACCGGCGCAGACACAGGCGAACCCGCCGATCAGACCGGCGATCGGGTTCCGCCCGGCGCCCTTGAAGACGAGCGCTGCCAGCGGCGGGATGATCAGGATCGCCACGTCGCTCATCAGGTGGCCCTGCGCGGCGACGAACGCCACCAGATAGGGCAGCACCGCCTTGGGCGCGCGGCCGATGGAGACGCGGACCGCCGTCTCCAGCATTCCCGTACGTTCCGCGACCCCCACGGCGGCCATCATGAGCAGCACAGTGCCCAGCGACGGGAAGCCGGTGAAGTTGGGGATGAAGTTCTCCAGCAGCCAGGTGATCCCCTCGCCGGTGAAGAGGCCCTTCACCTCGAGCACCTCGTCGTCGCCCGGCACCGTCACCGTTGCTCCCCCGGCGGCCAGCGCGGTGGAGATGACGCCGAGGAGGGCGAAGATGCAGAGGAACAGCACGACGGGGTGCGG
The DNA here is from genome assembly GCF_053593715.1 of Streptomyces sp. NPDC002125. Lineage (NCBI taxonomy): Bacteria > Bacillati > Actinomycetota > Actinomycetes > Kitasatosporales > Streptomycetaceae > Streptomyces > Streptomyces sp. NPDC002125. Next base: position 11,767 of record NZ_JBSFDD010000040.1, read on the forward strand.
GAGCTTGTTGCCCGCGCGCTCGATGCCGCCGAGCACCTTGTCGAGCAGAGCGTTGCCGCCCGTCGTCGCGGGGGTCTGTGTCCGTGACGTCACCGGCCCTCCTCCACCGTGTCGGGGCTCTCGCCCGCGGATCGCGTGAGCAGGTCCTTCCGCACGGCCCCGCGCTGCGCGACGAGGACGACGCGCGAGGGGTCGGTGAGTACGGAGATGTCGCTCAGCGGATCACCGTCGCACACCACCAGGTCGGCCTCCTTGCCGGCCTCCAGCGTGCCGATCCGGTCGTCGAGGCCGAGGAGCTGGGCCGAAGTGAGCGTGCCCGCGGTGATCGCCTGGAGCGGGGTCATGCCGAGCGACGTCAGGTGGAGGAGCTCGCGCAGATTGCGGCCGTGCGGAACCATCGCCGCGTCGGTCCCCATGGCGATCTTCACCCCGTCGGCGATGGCGGCGGCGATGTTGGTGCGCGTGATGTCCGACCAGCGGAGCTTCTTCTCGTAGTGGAAGGGTTCCATGGTCGCTTTGTCGATACCGTCGAACACCGTGGAGAGTGTCGGCACGAGGAACACTCCGTGCTCCCCGGCGAGCTCCCTGGCCTGCGCGGTCATGCCGTACCCGTGCTCGACGCTGGTGACACCGCCCCGGATCGCGTTGAGGATGCCGGCCGTGCCCTGGGCGTGCGCGGCGACGGGACGGCCGCCGTGCCGGCCGGTCTCCTCCACGACGGCGCGGATCTCCTCGACGGTGAGGCCCTCGTCGTCGGGCTGGTCGTACGGGCTCGACATGCCGCCGGTGGCGCATATCTTGATCACATCGGCGCCGGAGCGCAGCAGCCTGCGCACCGCGAGGCGCACCTCGTCGGGCGTGTCCGCGACCTCGCCCATGCCGTCGCTGGTGTCGAAGCCGCAGTCGGTGTGGAAGTCGGCGTGGCCGCCGGTGTGGCTGAGGATCCGCACGGCCGTGTGCAGGCGCGGGCCCGCGGTCAGGCCCTGGGCGACGGCGTCCCGGAACCCGGCGGACAGCCCGCCCAGGTCGCGGGCGGTGGTGACACCGGCGTCCAGGGTGAGCCGCAGCCGGCCGGCCGCGCGGAAGACCTCCATGGCGGGGTCCTCGGCGAAACGGCGCACCATGTGGCGCGCCGACTCGACACCGAGGTGCACATGGGCGTCGACGAAACCGGGGAGCACGGTGCGGCCCCCGACATCGAGGGTGCGTACGCCGTCCCGCGCCGGGGGAGCGGTGACGGCGGGCCCGGCGTGGACGATCACACCGCGGTCGTCCACGTCGACCACGGCGTCGGCCACCGGCTCGCAGCCGGTGCCGTCGATCAGCCGGGCGCCGGTCAGACGCAGCGAGGCCGAGGCGGGCAGTACGGGGGCGGTGGGCGCGGGGGAGAGGAAGGGCGGAGTGCTCATGGCGAGCTACCTTCCAGAACCGGAATTACGCGCCCGTAAAATCGCCGGATCAGGACAAGATCTCTCCCCGTACGCAGGATTCGGTCACCCCATGCAGACGCAGAATATGGCGCACCCCGACGAACTGGATCTCGCGATCATCCACGCCCTGCAGATGCAGCCGAGGGTGCCGTGGACGCTGCTCGGCGACGTCCTGGGCATCGACCCGGTGACCGCCGCCCGGCGGTGGGCCCGGCTGGAGCGGACGGGGACGGCCTGGGTGGACGGCTATCTCTCGCCCGGCCGCGACGACGGGGTGTATGCCCAGGTCGAGATCGACCTGGGCGGTCTGCCCGCCGAATCCACGCTGGACAGCCTGTCGAGGGACAGCCGCATCCTCAGCCTCAAGCAGACGACCGGCAGCCGGGACCTCCTCGCCATCGCGGGCGCCGCGGACCTCGACGACCTCTCACGCCTCGTCGGCGAGCGCATCGCCCCACTGCCCGGCATCCGGACCACCCGGGTGCACGTGATCACCGCCGTGCCGTTCGAAGGCGATCAGTGGCGGCTGCGCAGCCTCAGCAAGGCACAGCAGAAGGCGCTCACGGTGCCCCGGGACGAGGTGCCCGACGAGCCCCTGCGGCCGGTCGACCGGGAGCTGGCCCTCGCGCTCGGCCACGACGGCCGGATGCCGGTCCGCGACCTCGCGGCGGCCGCCGGCACGAGCACGGCCACCGTCCGCCGCCGGCTGCGGGTGCTCACGGGAAACCGGCGGCTCTCGCTGCGCTGCACGCTCGCCCGGCCGCTCACCGGCTTTCCGGTCTCGGTGGTGTACTTCGCGTCCGTCCCGGCCCGTCACCTGGAGGACACCGTCGCCTCGCTCCGTACGCTGCCCGAGCTGCGCATGTGCAGCGTGACCACCGGCCGCGACAACCTGATCCTCGACCTGTGGCAGCGCGACCTGTCCGACGTCCACAGCATGGAGGCCCACCTGGAGAGCCGGCTCGCGGATCACCAGCTGCGCATCACCGAGCGTGCGATCGTGCTGCGGACCGTGAAGCACGTCGGGCGCATCCTGGACCGGCGCGGCCGCAGCGTCGGGCTCGCGCCGGTGAACTACTGGGCGGAGCCCTCCTGACCCCCGGGACGGCGCCGGGCCGCCTCAGGTGTCGCGGGTGGCGAGCATCCCCAGAGTGGCCAGCCCCAGCACCACCCAGCCGAACCACAGCCAGCCGTTGCTCCCCAGTGCCACCGTGTATGCCGTCACCGCGACCAGCGCGCCGACGGTGAGCACCCCCATGGTCTTCGTGGATCCAGGCATGAGCGCACGCTCCTCACCCGGCCGCACGGCCGTTGGAGCCATGGTCACCCCTGGGGCGGGCTCACCGCTACTGCCCGCGTGCCTGCAATGAGGCGAGATAGGCGTTGTACGCCTTCAGCTCCTGGTCCCCGTCGCGGTCGGCCGCACGGTCGGAACGCTTCGCCGTCCGCTGCTCGGAGCGGTACCACTGGAAGACCAGCGCGATCAGTACCAGTACGGACGGGATCTCGCTGAACGCCCACGCGATACCGCCCGCCACCGACTGGTCGCTCAGCGCGTCGATGCCGAGCGAGGCGGGCGGATTCTCGTACGCCTTCACCATCGGCTGGCTCGCCATCATCAGCGCGATCCCGAAGAACGCGTGGAAGGGCATGCCCGCGAAGAGCTCCAGCATCCGCATGACGTAGCCGGGGCGGTGCGGGCCCGGGTCGACGCCCATGATCGGCCAGAAGAACACCAGGCCGACCGCCAGGAAGTGCACCATCATCGCGATGTGGCCGGTCTTCGACTCCATCAGGAAGTCGAACAACGGGGTGAAGTAGAGCGCGTACAGACTCGCGATGAACAGCGGGATCGTGAACGCCGGGTGCGTGATGATCTTCATGTAGCGGCTGTGGAGGAGCTTCAGCAGCAGCTCGCGCGGACCCGTACGGTCGCGCCCCGTCACCGGCAGCGCCCGCAGCGCGAGCGTGATCGGGGCACCCAGCAGGAGCAGGATCGGCGACACCATGCTGATGACCATGTGCTGCACCATGTGCACGCTGAACATGACCATGCCGTAGTCGTTCAGGCCGGTGCACATCACCAGGGCGATGGACAGCACACCGAGGACGAAGAAGATGACCCGGTTCACCGGCCAGCCGTCGCCCCGCCCCCGGAGCCGCAGCACCCCGTACGCGTACAGGACCAGCGCGACGACGCAGCTGACGAGGAAGAACGGGTCCGCGGAGAATTCGAGCCCACGTCCCAGCGTGAACGGCGGCAGATCCATGTTCATGCCGTGCCCGCTGTGATCCATCTGTTCACTCCCGCTGGGGACGTCCCCGATTCGTGCCGGTTGTCCGGACCAGAGTAGAACCGCCCCCGGCCGCGAGTGCGGCCGGGGGCGGTTCGTGGGACGTCGTGGCGGTCAGAGAACGACCTGTGCCTCGGCGTAACGCTCGGCGGGCACCGTCTTGAGGGTCTCCACTGCGGCGGCCAGCGGAACCATCGTGATGTCCGTGCCGCGCAGCGCCGTCATCATGCCGAACTCGCCGCGGTGCGCCGCCTCCACCGCGTGCCAGCCGAAGCGGGTGGCCAGGACGCGGTCGTACGCGGTCGGGGTGCCGCCGCGCTGGACATGGCCGAGGATCACCGGGCGGGCCTCCTTGCCGAGGCGCTGCTCCAGCTCGCCGGAGAGCTGCGTCGCCACACCGGCGAAGCGCTCGTGGCCGTAGATGTCCTTGGTGCCCTGGTTGAACGCCATGGAGCCCTCGCGGGGCTTGGCGCCCTCCGCGACGACGACGATCGCGAACTTCTTGCCGTCCGAGAACCGCCGGCCGACCAGCTCGGTCAGCTCGTCGATGTCGAAGGGGCGCTCCGGTACGACGATGGCGTGCGCACCGGCCGCCATACCCGAGTGCAGCGCGATCCAGCCGGTGTGGCGGCCCATGACCTCGACGATCAGCACCCGCTGGTGGGACTCGGCCGTGGTCTTCAGCCGGTCCAGCGCCTCGGTCGCGACGCCGACGGCGGTGTCGAAGCCGAACGTCACATCGGTGGAGGCGATGTCGTTGTCGATGGTCTTGGGGACCCCGACGATGGGCAGCCCCGCCTCGGAGAGCAGGTTGGCCGCCTTGAGCGTGCCCTCGCCGCCGATCGGAATGATCGCGTCCAGTCCGAGATCGGCGACATGGCCCTTGGCCCGCTCCACGCCGTCACGAAGGTGCGCGGGCTGGACACGGGAGGAACCGAGGATGGTGCCGCCGCGAGCGAGGATGCCGCCGACCGCGTCGAGGTCGAGCTTGCGGTAGTCGCACTCGAGGAGGCCCTTCCACCCGTCGTGGAAGCCGATGACCTCGTCGCCGTGGTCGACAACAGCGCGGTGCACGACGGAACGGATGACGGCGTTGAGGCCGGGGCAGTCGCCGCCGGAGGTGAGCACACCAATTCGCATTGCCCGGGAAACCTTTGCAACGTGGGCCGACGCCGGACCACGTCGTCCGGTTGGATCCCCGCCACCCTACCGGCGCGAGGTGACGGGACCGAACCCACTGTCCGACTGCTGGACGTCCACCCGGCGTCCACCCCGCGCGCACACGTGCGGACCGGCCCGGGGAAGGGGCCGGCCCGCAGGGAAACCGTCAGGCCGGCTGGGTCGCCGCGGCGATCCGCTCGGCGCGCAGCGCCTCGTACCACCGGTCGTCGCTCGGCGGCAGCGCGTTCACATCGAGGGCCAGCTTGAGCAGCAGGTCCGCGATGAGCGGGTTGCGCGCGAGCACGGGCCCGTGCATGTACGTACCGAAGACGGTGTCGTTGTACGCGCCCTCCGTGCCGTCACCCGTGCCGTTGCCCCGTCCGAGCCGCACCCGGGCGAACGGGCGTGCCGAAGGGCCGAGATGGGTGACGCCCTGGTGGTTCTCGAAGCCGGTCAGCGGCGGCAGGCCCAGGTTCGGGTCGATGTCGCCGAGCACGTCGCCGACGCACCGGGCGCCCTCGCCACGGGTGGAGACCACGTCGAGCAGCCCGAGGCCGGGCTCCCGCTCGCCGAGGTCGTTGATGAACTCGTGGCCGAGGATCTGATAGCCCGCGCAGACCGAGAAGATGATCGCGCCGTTGGACGCGGCCCTGCTCAGCCCGCCGTCACGGCGCAGCCGCTCCGCGGCGAGCCGCTGCGGCCGGTCCTCACCGCCGCCGATCAGATAGATGTCGCCCGACGTCGGGATGGGCTGGTCGCTGCGGACGTCGACGCGCGCCACGTCCAGACCACGCTGGCGCGCCCGGCGCTCCACCACCAGGGCGTTGCCCTGGTCGCCGTAGGTGCTGAGGAGGTCGGGGTAGACCCACACCAGCCGCAGGCTGTTGTTGCTCATGCTTCGTCCTCTCCGGGGGGAGCCCGCGCGGGGGTCAGTTGCCGACACGACGGCGCAGATCCTGGAAGGCGGTGTAGTTGGCGATGACCTCGATGCGGCCGGGAGGAGCCATCTGGACGGCCTCGTCCAGGGTCTCGCAGACGCGGAAGTCCAGTCCGGCCACCTCGAGCCGGACCGCGAGGTCCAGCTTCCGGTCGCCGAGCACGAAGATCGGGTGGCCGTAGAGCTGGGTGTAGTCCACGTCCCACAGCCAGGAGGTGTCCGTGCCGTCCGCGCCGCGCGCGTTCACGGAGAGGATCACCGGAGTGGGCGGCGGGTCGATCAGGGAGAACGTTTCGAGCCAGCCCGCCGGGTTCTTCGCCAGCAGGAGCCGGAGCTCACGGCCGAGGAAGGAGACGACGTCGTAGCGGCCCGCCACGGCCTGCACCTGGTACATGCGCTCCAGGGCGACCTGCGGCGGTACCCCGAACACAGCGGCCACGGCGGCCGAGCTCGTGGCGTTCGCCTTGTTGGCGCGGCCCGGCAGCTGGAGGTGGATCGGCCACGCGGAACCGTGCGGGTCCAGGACGTAGTCGCCGTTCAGCGCCCAGCTGGGGGCGGGGCGGCGGAAACCGCACTCGCCGCAGAACCAGTCGTCGCCCGGGCGCTGCATCACACCGCCGCAGGACGGGCAGGACCAGGCGTCGTCCTTCCACGCCTGCCCCGCCGCGACCCACACCACATTGGGGGAGGAGGACGCGGCCCACACGATCAGCGGGTCGTCGGCGTTGGCCACGATCACGGCCTTGGAGCCGGACAGTCCCTCACGCCACTTCTCGGCCAGCATCCGGGTCTCCGCCGCGCGGTCCAGCTGGTCGCGGGAGAGGTTGAGCAGCGCGATCACCTTGGGCGTCGTGTCACGTGCCACACCGGCGAGGTACTTCTCGTCCACCTCGATCACGCCGTACTTCGCGTCCGAGCCGCCCGCCAGCGCGGAGGTGATCCCCGCGGGCATGTTGGCTCCGAGTGCGTTGGACACGACGGGCCCCGCGGCCCGCAGCGCCTCGGCGATCAGCCGGGTGGTGGTCGTCTTGCCGTTCGTCGCGGACACGAGGATCACGTCCAGGTGCTGCGCCAGCCGCCCCAGCAGGTCGGGGTCGAGCTTGAGCGCCACCCGGCCGCCGATCACCGATCCGCTGCCGCGCCCCGCAGCGCGCGACACCGCCGCCGCGGCCTTGCCCGCCGTCACGGCGAGCTTGGCCCGCGGCGACAACGGTTCCGTGTTGCCTGCCATCGTCCTAGATCCTCCTTGCGTAAGTCCGCACCCAGCCTATCGATGTCCGGTGCCGCGACCGCACGTCGGCACCACGGCGAACGTGGAGGTCACGTGGAACGTACGCTTCTCCCCATGCGAAACCGCCCGATCCCCGGCAGTTCCGGACGCGTTCGTGCCATGAGCCTGTTCGGTGCCCCGGTGCTGCACGGCCCCTGCGACGACGTCACCGACTTCGGCCCTTCGCTCGCCCGGCTTGTCGAGGACATGTTCGCCACCATGTACGCCGCGAACGGTGTAGGGCTCGCCGCGAACCAGATCGGTGTGCCGCTCAAGGTGTTCGTCTACGACTGCCCGGACGACGACGACGTCCGTCACCTGGGCCACCTCGTCAATCCCGTACTCGTCGAGGCCGACGGGATCACCGTACGCGGACCGGAGGGCTGTCTTTCACTTCCGGGTCTGGAGGCGGGCACGCCGCGCTTCGACCACGCCGTGGTCGAGGGGCGGACCATGACGGGGGAGCCGGTGCGGGTCACCGGCACCGGCTGGTTCGCCCGCTGCCTGCAGCACGAGTGCGACCACCTCGACGGCCTGATCTACACCGACCGGCTGACGGGGCTGCGCCGCACCAGGGCGCTGCGTGCGGCCCGGCGGGCACCCTGGGGCCGCACGTCCGCCACCTGAGCCGCGCGGGGCCCGGTCAGGGCCGGAGAGGTGCTCTCAGAACCCCGGACCGCCCGGGAGGTCGCCGGCGTCGGCCAGCCGGCCCCAGAGCAGGTCGGCGAGGCTGCGTACCAACTGCTCCCGCGAACACGGCCGGTCACCGAGCCACCAGTCGCCGGCCGCGTGCATCATGCCGACGATGCCGTGACCCCAGATGCGCGCCATCTGCTCGCTGTCCGGGCCGAGGTCGACCCGTTCCACGATCACCTTGCCGAGCTCCTCGCCGAGCCGCCGCAGCAGCGGGGCGGAGTGGCGGCCGACGTCGAAGCCCTGCTCGGGCGGGGGCGCCGCGTCGTCGGACGGGTGCATCAGGAAGCGGTAGACCTGGGGGCGTGCCTCGATCGCCGCGAGATAGGTGTCCAGGGTCGCCTCGACCCGCGCGCGCCGCTCGGAAGGCGCGTCGAGTGCGGCCCGCAGGGCGCTGAGGAGGGCATCGGTGTGACGCTTGGCGAGCGCGCGGTACAGCCCGCCCTTGTCGCCGAAGTGCCGGTAGAGGATGGGCTTGGTGATGCCCGCCTCCGCGGCGATCGCGTTCATCGAGGCCTTCGGGCCGTCCCTGAGCACCACTCGGTCCGCGGCTTCGAGCAGCTCCCGGCGGCGCCGCTCGGCCGCCGTCCGCTGCCGCTCGGCCCCTCGTGCGGTCTCCATGTCGTTTCTCCCGCCCCACCCGGCTGTCCTGCGATTTCGTCTCGCCCCCGGGCAACGTAACACCCTGCTCCACCGGGCGCGGATCCCCCCCGCTGACCGGTTGACAGAAGCTACTTGCTGGTAACAGACTGTTGTTACCGCTAGTAACGGGTTTATCCATACGTACGTGGAGGGAAAATGGCCGAGTTCACGCTCGAGCTCAACGACGACCAGAAGCAGGTCCGTGACTGGCTGCACGGATTCGCCGCCGATGTGATCCGGCCGGCCGCTTCGGAGTGGGACGAGCGTGAGGAAACGCCCTGGCCCGTCATCCAGGAGGCGGCCAAGGTCGGCATCTACTCCCTCGACTTCTACGCCCAGCAGTTCTTCGACCCTACGGGCCTGGGCATCCCGATGGCGATGGAGGAGCTCTTCTGGGGTGACGCGGGTATCGCCCTGTCGATCGTCGGCACGGGCCTGGCGGCCGTCGGCGTCCTCGCCAACGGCACCGAGGAGCAGATCGGTACCTGGATCCCCCGGATGTACGGCGACGCCTCCGACGTGAAGGTCGCCGCCTTCTGCTCCTCCGAGCCGGACGCCGGCTCGGACGTGGCGTCGATGCGCACCCGCGCGGTGTACGACGAGGCCAAGGACGAATGGGTGCTCAACGGCACCAAGACCTGGGCGACCAACGGCGGCATCGCCAACGTCCACGTCGTCGTCGCCGTCGTCGACCCGCAGCTGGGCTCGAAGGGCCACGCCTCCTTCATCGTCCCGCCGGCCACCCCGGGGCTCTCGCAGGGGCAGAAGTTCAAGAAGCACGGCATCCGCGCCTCCCACACGGCCGAGGTCGTCCTGGAGGACGTCCGTATCCCCGGCCACTGCCTGCTCGGCGGCAAGGAGAAGCTCGACGAGCGCCTCGCCCGGGCCCGCGAGCGCGCCAAGTCCGGCGGGGAGCGCGTGAAGAACGCGGCGATGGCCACCTTCGAGGCATCCCGCCCCGCGGTGGGTGCCATGGCGGTCGGCACCGCACGCGCCGCCTACGAGGTCGCCCTCGACTACGCGAAGACCCGCAGCCAGTTCGGCCGCCCGATCATCGACAACCAGGGCGTCGCCTTCCAGCTGGCCGACATGCGCACGCAGATCGACGCGGCGCGGCTCCTGGTATGGCGCGCCTCCTGGATGGCGAGCGCGGGCAAGCCGTTCACCGCGGCCGAGGGCTCGATGTCGAAGCTCTACGCGAGCGAGACGGCGAAGTCGGTGACCGCCCAGGCCGTGCAGATCCTCGGCGGCAACGGCTTCACCCGTGAGTACCCGGTCGAGCGCATGCACCGGGACGCCGCGATCTACACCATCTTCGAGGGCACGAGCGAAATCCAGCGCCTGGTGATCGCCCGCACCCTGTCGGGGATGCCGATTCGCTGAGGCGTCCTTTGAGGGTGCGCGAGCGGGGCCGGACCGTCACCCGGTCCGGCCCCGTCCGTGTGTCCCGCCGTCCGCTGCTACCGCGGCAGCTGAGCCTCGATGGCGGCCACGACCTCCGGGGCCTCCGGCTCGGTCCGGGGGCGGATCCGGGCGACGGGCTCGCCGGCGGGGGAGATGAGGAACTTCTCGAAGTTCCACTGGACGTCACCGGCGGCGCCCTCGGAGTCGCTGACCTTGGTCAGCTCCGCGTACAGCGGGTGGCGGTTGTCGCCGTTGACGTCGATCTTCTCCAGGAGGGGGAAGCTGATGCCGTAGGTCGTCGAGCAGAAGGTCTGGATCTCCTCCGCGCTGCCCGGCTCCTGGCCCGCGAACTGGTTGCAGGGGACTCCGAGAACGGTGAACCCGCGGTCCCCGTACTCCTTCTGGAGCCGCTCCAGGCCCGCGTACTGCGGAGTGAGGCCGCACTTGGACGCGACGTTCACCAGCAGGACCGCCGAGCCCTCGTAGGCCCCCAGCGTCGTCGGCTCACCGCTGAGGGTGCGGAGCGGGATGTCATGCAGTGTCATGCGGGAACTCCTCGGTTGCGTGGCGTCGCTCTCATTGTGACGCGCCCTCGCCGGAGGCGGAGAGGCGGCCGAGCGCCTTGTAGTAGAGCGTCGTGCCCTTGAGCGTCCCGGAGGGGTCCGCCGCGTACCAGGGGATGGAGCCGCACCGGATCCACCCCGCCGAGCGGTACAGCCGCTCCGCGACGCTGTCCGTCTCGGTGTCCAGGACGAGCAGCGTCAGACCCTCCTCGGCTGCCCACTCCTCGACGGCACCGAGCAGGGCGCGGCCGACTCCCCGGCCCCGTGCAGAGGGCCTGACGATGAGCTTGGCGACCTCCGCGCGATGGCGGGCGTTGGGCAGGAGGGCCTTGACCAGGCCGATCGTGCCCACCACCCCTTCGTCGTCGCGGGCGATCCAGACCCGGTGACTCCCCGCCTCGACCGCGGCGGCCCGCTCCCGCCACCAGACGGCGGCGTCCGCGCGGTCCACCGGCGCGAGGAAGCCCACCGAGGCCCCGCCCTCCACGGACTCGATCAGTACGGCGGCGAGTTCATCGGCGTAGGTGACCAGCTCGGGGCCGGACACCAGGGCGATCTCGGTCATGGGTATGGGTCCTTTCACATTCACGGCAGGACGATGATCAGTGCGTAGCGGACCCTCTCCGGGCCCGGGCAATGGAAGTTCGAGGGGCCGCGCAGCCGGAAGCGCAGGCAGTCGCCCCGGCGCACGGTGTGCACCGTGCCGTCGACGGTGATCTCGACGGTGCCTTCGAGTACCCAGATATGCTGCTCCACCCCGGGGACGGGCGCGTTCTCGTACGAGACGACGGCACCGGCGTCGAGCGTGCCTTCGATGAGTTCGGCGCGCAGCCCGGCGTGCGGCGGCGAGACCGAGCGGCGTACGAAACCGGTCCGCTCGTCCCGCCAGACCTGCTGGAGTCCGGCCGGAACGAGCTGCGGCGGCTCCGCCTCCACCTCCATCAGCAGCCGGGACATCGTCCGCCCGTACACCGTGCAGAGCTGGCCGAGCACGGTGGTGGTCGGGCTCAGCTCGCCGCGCTCCAGCCGGGACAGCGTCGAGCGGCTCACCCCCGACCGTCCGGCCAGCTCGTCCAGCGACCAGCCGCGTTCGGTGCGGAGCATGCCCAGCCGAGCCGCGAGGCGGTCGTCGACGCTGCCTTCGTCTCTCATATCCGGGACTGTATCTCTCTTCTGAGACATAGGGGACCTGATGATCTGTGGTGCCGATCGAGTGACGACGTGTAAGTCTGATAAAGAGCACATAAGCCGTTATGCGGCTTGTGTTGCGAAGTGACTGGAAACACGAGGAGGCCGACATGGCTGGAAGTGTGAGTGGCACGCGAACGGGCCATGACTCCGCCGGAGGTCGCAAAGCGGCTCCGTCCGGCTGGACCGTCTTCGCCGGAGTGATGATGATCTTCGGTGGGGCCATGGCGATCTTCGAGGGGATCGCCGCCATCGCAGAGGACGACCTGTTCGTCTCGACGCGCAACTACGTGTTCCAGTTCAGCCTGACCGGCTGGGGCTGGGTGCACCTCATTCTGGGCATCGTCGTCGTGGTCGCCGGCTTCGCCCTGTTCAGCGGGGCCCTCTGGGCGCGCTTCGTCGGCGTTCTGCTCGCCGGGCTCCTCGCGCTGGCCAACTTCCTCTGGCTCCCGTACTACCCGTTCTGGTCGATCGTCCTCATCGCGATCAACGTCTTCGTCATCTGGGCGCTGTGCTCGCCGCAGAAGGACGTTCGAGCCTGAGCACGAGAACGTAGGAGACCACCACGGAGACGATCACGAGCGGCATCACGGTGATGCCCTCGGAGCCCAGCAGCAGCGTGGCCAGCAGCACCGACGTCATCGGCAGCCGGAGCATCGCCACACACATCGCACCGATTCCCATCGCGAAACCAGAGGTGGCATTGAGGCCGGGCAGGTGCGAGAGCGCCAGCCCGCCCGCCGCCCCCAGGAGCATCGAGGGGAAGATCGGGCCGCCCCTGAAGGCACTCAGGGACGCCGAGTACGCGAGGGCCTTGCAGACGATCAGCACGAGCAGTGTCCCGACCGCGTACGTCGCGTCCTCGGCGAGCAGCCCGCCCAGGGCGTCCTGGCCCGAATACAGCACCTCGGACGCGTTCCGCCCCGTGCTCTCGGCGTAGAGGAGCGCGAGCACGCCGACCGTCAGGCCCATCACCACCGTCGTGATCACCCGGCGCTGCTCGACCCGCTCCTGAAGGGCCAGGGAGAGCCGCTTGATGCCGGTGCCCACGAAAGCCGCAGCCACCCCGAGGGCGATGGCCCAGCCGAATTCCGCCACGGTCGGATCGGGCGTGTGCGGCACATGGGGAAGCGTCAGGGAGTACGTCCCCAGGCCCGTCCACGAGCCCAGGCCGATGAAGATGAGCGAGCCGATGCCCGAGGCGAGCAGTCCCGGCACGAGTACGAGGCCGAGCGTCATCCCGGCGAGACCCGACGCCTCCATCAGCAGGAACGCGCCGAGGAGCGGCGATCCCAGCAGGGTGCTGACGGCGGCGAAGCTCCCAGCCGCCGCCACCATGGCACTCGCACCCGGCTCGATGCCCGGCTTGAGCAGGCGCACGGCGTAGACGGCCAGTCCGCCGCCGAGGGCGATGAGGGGGGCCTCGGGGCCGAGGACCGCTCCGAGTGCGAGGGACGCCAGGGCGGCGAGCGCGACCCCCGGAAGTTCCGCGGCCGTCGGGGCCCCCGAGTTCACGAAGCCCTCGGCCGGCTTGTGCCCGCCCGTCCCGGGGAGGTGACGGATGGCCAGCGCGGTCAGCAGCCCCGACACCGCCAGCAGCGGCACCGGCCACCAGGACGGCGTGCCGTCGAAGCCCAGTGCGCGGGGGAGGTCCTCGTAGGTCAGGGACTCGACCTCATGGATGAGCGCCAGGAAGCCGAACGCCGCGGCGGAGATGGGGACTCCGAGCGCCGCCACCATGATCAGCAGCACCGCGTAACTCCGGCTGCGGATCACCGTGAGCGGATCAGGCGAGTCCGTGCCGGGCGTTCCGGCCGGTTCGGCCATGGTCATGGTCTCCTCGGTGTCGGGTCCCGCGCGGGGCGTAACGCCCGCCCGGGGTCCACACGGTGATACCACGATGTCCATTTATGTCCGTGATGCACCCGCTGTTGAGGCCCGGTGAATCCGGCCCCGCTACTTCCCCGCCTCCTCAACCGACGGAAGGCGGCCCGCCGTGACCGCGTCGACCAGGGCCTGGTGATCCCTCTCGTTCTGGTCGGCGTACCGCTCCGCGAACGTCTCCAGCGCCCGGTCGAAGACATCACTCCGGCCCAGATACGCCGCGATGGCGATGCGGTCACCGGACCGGGCGTGCGCGCGGGCCAGCGTCGACCCGCACAGCTCCCCGAAGGCGGCCATGCCGCGCGGCACCATCAGCTCCGGTTCGGCGATGCCCTTCCAGTCGCGCAACTGGCGTACGTAGAAGTCCCTCTGCCTGCCGTCCAGGCCGTCCACCCGCTCCCAGCCCAGGAAGATGTCGCCGGCCGCCTGCATCAGGCGCTGGCCGGCCACCACCCGCCGGCCCTGGTTCCGGTACGCGCTCGCCCCCGTGTGCGGCGCCAGTACCGAGGTGTCCGCCTCCTTGGCCTGGAGGAAGAGCGGGTCCCCGCCGTCCCTGCCCAGCAGGAGAATGATCCAGCAGCGCGTCCCGACGCTGCCCACGCCCACGACCTTGCGGGCCATGTCCACCGGGCGGTAGTCGGCGAGCAGAGCCCTGCGGTCCGTGGGAAGGCTGCGGCCGTAGCGCCGGATCAGCTCGTGGAGGCGGTCCTGGGTCGCGTGGAGTTCCCTGCCGCTCAGCAGATCGGCGAGCGGCACGATCAGCGGCGGGTCGGCGGCGATCCGGAACCGTCCGCCCGACTCCTCGGTGAGCTTGGCGAACGCCTGGAGGCTGTCCCGGGAGCGGGCCTTGGACACCGCGCTCGCCACACGCTTGCGGCCCCGGGCGGCGAGCCTGTCGCCGGCCACGGTCCTGAGGCGGTCCGCATCCGTCTTCGTGTACCAGACATCGAGGTTGCGCATCTCCGCGAACCGGAACATCGACTCCCGGTACGACCGCACGGTCGCCCGCACGATGCGGGCCCGTTCCTTGTCCGTGAAGCCGTTGGCGCGCCCGGCGATGGCGAGGCTGGCGGACAGCCGCTTGACGTCCCACTCCCAGGGCCCCGGCAGGGTCTCGTCGAAGTCGTTGATGTCGAACAGCAGGTTGCGCTCGGGGGAGGCGAGCAGCCTGAAGTTCAGCAGATGGGCGTCACCGCACAACTGGGCCCTCAGCCCGGACCGAGGTGTACCGGCCAGGTCGGACGCCATGATCGCCGCGGCGCCCCGGTAGAAGCGGAACGGTGACTCCGTCATCCGCCCGTACCGGATCGGTACGAGCTCCGGCACCCTGGCCGCGGACTGCGCCTCCAGGAGGGCCAGCGGATCGGGCCGGTCCGCCGGCGGCTCGTACGCGCGATGGCTGGACCGGGGGGCCCGTTTGCGCGCCGCCCTGCCGAGCGCGGCCCGTTCCTGCGGCGTCGCGCCCGGTACGGCGCGGAGCGGTGAGGTGCGTTCCTTCGGCATGAGGGCCCTCCTGGCTGCGGGCGGGGCGGTGCGAGCGGCCTGCCTCCCATCATCGCGGGCCCGGCTGATTCCGGCCGCTCGGCGCGGTTTCCGGGCGGCGCGCGGCCCTGCGGGCGCGGTTCCCGGTCGGCGCCGACACAGGTGGGTCCGGCCCCCGGTGGTACGGGACCGCGTGCTCTCAGGCGCGCCCGCCGTCCCGTGCCTGCTTCCGGCCCACCCACCGCCAGATCGCCCGCTGGAAGCGGAGCGCCCCCGCGCCCACGACGATGAGCACCACGATGTTGACCAGGAGCTGGACGAGGGAGCCCCACGCCTCGGACCAGCTGGCGAAGGCCGTGGAGACGCTGATCGCCGCCGCCGCAGGAATGGTCGTGACGGAGATGAACACCCCGAGCAGGGCACTCGTGCGCGCCTCGGTCAGCGACACGATGCCGACGACACCGGCCAGGCCGGCGACGGCGAAGGAGAAGAAGTTCGGGGTGTTGATCAGGTCGGAGACCGGCCGCAGTCCCCGGTCGAACGCCTCGGACTGAAGCCCGAAGCCGCGGATGAGCAGGCTGAAGAGGAAGGTGACCACGATCGTCAGCAGAAGGCCCGCGCACAGCGCGGTCAGTCCCGTGCGGACCATCGCCCGGTTCCCCTGGTCGATGCCCAGGGCCACGGCGACGATCGCCCCGTACTCGGGGCCGACGACCATCGCTCCGACGATCAGGATCTGGGAGTTGGTGACGATGCCGACCGAGCCGATCAGCCCCGCCACGACCAGGTAGAGGTAGAAACTCGGCGCATACCTCCCCTCGGACCGGATGCGGGCCTCCACCTGCTCCCAGACCGGTGCGCCGGTGAGTGCCCCGAGCCTGCGCGCCGCGGCCTCCGACGCCCGCCCCGGGAGCGCCATGTCGACCGGTTCGACGACGACGGATCCGCGCACGTCGACCTGGAGCAGCCGCAGTCCGCGCAGGACCTCGTTCGCGGCACCCGCCAGCACGTCGCACCCGATGGAGTCGCCGTCGGGACGCCGCGCGGCACCCCGCTGCACGATCAGGTTCAGGACGTACGGGGTGCCGGAGAGAAACTGCTCGACGCGCTCGGTGAGGTCCGGCGGGCTGACCGCGCGGATATGGATCATGTCCACGCGGCGTCTCCCCGGGGTCGGGAGGAGGCGTACGCAGGGCAGTGGCGTCCGGGCGCATATGCCGTAGATCGGGCGGTCATGGACCGATACCCTCCCACAGCGGCACACCGGTCCGGCGGGCGACGGGCAGGCCGGACCGCCGGTTTCGGAGGCGCCCGGCCGGTGACGGGACCGGCCCTCACTCCTTCCCGTCGTCCCACTCCCTGCCGAGCAGCCAGCTGTCGAACGTACGCATCACGGCCACGAGCGCCGCACCCAGGCGCGGGTCGTGACCGGGCGCGTGCACGTGCAGGGCATCACCCTTCGACCTGAACTCCAGCGGGACGTCCCTGCCCGCACGCCACACGATGCGCCGGGGCCCGCGTGCCGCGTCACCGTCACCGCTCAGCAGGCTCAGCAGGATGATCAGGATCTGCACGGGGGAGAGCAGCCACCACACGAACCACCAGACGATCCGGCCCTTGAAACCCACCGCCTCCGGGCCGCCCGCCGGAGTCACCGTCCAGCGGGTGCGCAGGCCCCTGCCCCTGAGCGCCTTCTCGCGCACGAGGGTGCCGAGGAGTTCGCCGTGCGCTCCCAGCACCTGGTACACCGCCACCCCGCTGCCGGCCGACACGGTCACCAGGGAGGCCAGCCGCTTCTCGCGGCGCTCGTCCGCCCACAGCGCGAAGGAGCGCGCCCCGCTGCCCCGCGCCGCCCGGTAGGCGGATATCCCGCCCGGAGGGAGGTCGCGTTCCACGTACGCCAGCACGCTGCCGGCTCCCCGGCCGTCGTCGCACCGCACCAGGTGGGTCACCGGAAGGGGGCCCGCACCCCCGGCCGCCGTTCCACGGTCCCGCGGAACGGGCTCCATTCTCAGCACGCCGCTCAACCGCCGGTCTCCTTCGTCATTGTCGTACCGGCTTGAGAGGATTCCCCCGTGGAGTCCCCCGAGCCCTTTCCCGATGTCCCCGGGCCGCCGGCCGAGCCGGTTCCGCCCCCGGGCCGCCGTCCGGTGCGCTGTGCCCTGTGCGGGCGCCCGCTCACCGGCACGGACTCACGCCGCGCCGGACTCGGCCCCGCCTGCGATGCCAAACTGCATCCGGGCGGGCCCGGCATCCGGACCCGCCGTCACGAGGTGGACCAGGACCCGCTCCCGGGCATCTGACCCGCCCCGGGGGCTGTCACGCGCCGTCGAGCCGGCGGAACAGCCCCTCCTGCACCACGGACACCAGCAACTGCCCCTGGCGGTCGTAGATCCTCCCCCTGGCCAGTCCCCGGCCACCCGTGGCGATGGGCGACTCCTGGTCGTACAGGAACCATTCGTCCGCCCGGAACGGCCGGTGGAACCACATGGCGTGGTCGAGCGAGGCCATGTCGAAGCCGCGCGGCCCCCACAGCGGCTCCACGGGGATGCGGACCGCGTCCAGCAGCGTCATGTCGCTCGCGTACGTCAGCGCGCAGGTGTGCACCAGCGGGTCGTCGCCCAGCGGGCCCACCGCGCGCATCCACACGGCGCTGCGCGGGTCGGCGTCCTTGACCTCGTCCTGGGTCCAGCGCAGCCGGTCGACGTAACGGATGTCGAAGGGCTGGCGCCTGGCCATCCGCTCCAGCGCCTCGGGCAGGCCACCGAGGTGCTCGCGCACCTCGTCGGCGACCGTCGGAAGCTCCTCCGGGTCGGGGACGACACGGGCAGGGGGCAGCTGGTGCTCGAAGCCGGCCTCTTCGGGGCGGTGGAAGGACGCCGTGAGATTGAAGATCGTCCGGCCCTGCTGCACGGCCGTGACCCGGCGCGTGGTGAACGAACGGCCGTCCCTCACCCGCTCCACGTCGTACACGATCGGCACGCCCGGCCGTCCCGGACGGAGGAAATAGGCGTGCAGCGAATGGACGGGACGGTCCCCGTCGGTGGTGCGGCCGGCCGCGACCAGGGCCTGGCCGGCGACCTGCCCGCCGAAGACCCGTTGCAGGGACTCCTCGGGGCTGCGGCCACGGAAGATGTTGACCTCGATCCGCTCCAGGTCGAGCAGGTCGACCAGGCTGTCGGCGGGGTTCGTCATGCGGTTCTTCTCCACTCTCCTGGCCGGTGCGCCGTCACAGCCGGCCCACGGCCGTGACCCGGACGACGGCCCGGCCCTCCTCGTCGGAGGCCGCGAGATCGACCTCCGCACGAATTCCCCAGTCATGGTCCCCAGCGGGGTCGGCGAAGGCCTGCCACACCCGCCACAGCCCGTGCTCGGGGTCCTCGTCGATCTTCAGCAGCTTGGGGCCGCGCGCGTCCGGACCCGTGCCCAGGTCCTCGTGCGCGTCCCAGTAGTCGTCCATGGCCTCGCCCCACGCGTCCTCGTCCCAGCCCGCGTCGGCGTCCAGCTCGCCCAGGTCACGGACGCGGTCCAGGGCCGCCAGTTCCACCCGGCGGAACATCGCGTTGCGCACCAGGACCCGGAAGGCGCGGGCGTTGGCCGTGACCGGCTTGACCTCGTCGGCCTTCTCCTGTGCCTGCTCCGCCGTCTCCACCTCCGGATTGGCCAGCTGCTCCCACTCGTCCAGCAGGCTGGAGTCCACCTGACGGACCATCTCGCCCAGCCAGGAGATCAGGTCCTCCAGGTCCTCGGACTTCAGGTCGTCGGGGATGGTGTGCTCAAGGGCCTTGTACGCGCTCGCCAGATAGCGCAGCACGATGCCCTCGGTGCGGGCCAGCTCGTAGTTCGAGGTGAACTCCGTGAAGGTCATGGCCCGTTCGTACATGTCGCGGATCACCGACTTCGGCGACACCGGATGGTCACCGACCCACGGGTGGCTCGTGCGGTACACGTCGTACGCATGCCAGAGCAGCTCGCTCAGCGGCTTCGGATACGTGACCTCCTGGAGCCGCTCCATCCGCTCCTCGTACTCGACACCGTCGGCCTTCATCTGCCCGACGGCCTCGCCGCGCGCCTTGTTCTGCTGCGCGGCCAGGATCTGCCGGGGGTCGTCGAGCGTCGACTCGACGACGGAGACCATGTCCAGGGCGTACGAGGGAGACTCGGCGTCCAGCAGGTCGAAGGCCGCCAGCGCGAACGTGGACAGCGGCTGGTTGAGCGCGAAGTCCTGCTGGAGGTCGACGGTGAGCCGTACGATCCTGCCTTCCGCGTCGGGCGTGTCGAGCTGCTCCACCACACCGCCGTCCAACAGCGAGCGGTAGATCGCGATGGCCCGCCGGATGTGCCGCAGTTGCGCCCTGCGCGGCTCGTGGTTGTCCTCCAGTAGATGCCGCATCGCCTCGAAGGCGTTCCCCGGGCGGGCGATCACCGAGAGCAGCATCGTGTGGGTCACCCGGAAGCGGGAGGTCAGCGGCTCGGGCTCGGACTGGATCAGCTTGTCGAAGGTGGTCTCCGACCAGGCGACGAAGCCCTCGGGGGCCTTCTTGCGGACCACCTTGCGCTTCTTCTTGGGATCATCGCCGGCCTTCTTGACGGCCTTCTCGTTCTCGATGACGTGCTCGGGGGCCTGCGCGACGACGAAGCCCGCCGTGTCGAACCCGGCCCGGCCCGCGCGCCCCGCGATCTGGTGGAACTCACGGGCGCGCAGCGTGCGCACCCGGGTGCCGTCGTACTTGGTGAGAGCGGTGAACAGCACCGTGCGGATGGGCACGTTGACGCCGACGCCCAGCGTGTCCGTACCGCAGATCACCTTCAGCAGGCCCGCCTGTGCGAGCTTCTCGACGAGGCGGCGGTACTTCGGGAGCATGCCCGCGTGGTGCACCCCGATCCCGTGCCGTACGTAGCGGGAGAGGTTCTGGCCGAACTTGGTGGTGAAGCGGAAGCTGCCGATCAGGTCGGCGATCTTCTCCTTCTCCTCCTTCGTGCACATGTTGATGCTCATCAGCGACTGCGCCCGCTCGACGGCGGCGGCCTGGGTGAAGTGCACGATGTAGACGGGCGACTGCCTGGTGTCCAGGAGTTCGGTGAGCGTCTCGGTGATCGGCGTCAGGCGGTACTCGTAACTCAGCGGGACGGGCCGGGTCGCGGAACGGACCACCGAGGTCGGACGGCCGGTGCGGCGGGTCAGGTCCTCCTCGAACATCTTGACGTCGCCGAGCGTGGCGGACATCAGCACGAACTGCGCCTGCGGGAGCTCCAGCAACGGGATCTGCCAGGCCCAGCCGCGGTCGGGCTCCGCGTAGAAGTGGAACTCGTCCATCACGACCTGGCCGATGTCGGCGTACTTGCCGTCGCGCAGCGCGATCGAGGCCAGCACCTCCGCGGTGCAGCAGATGACCGGGGCGTCGGCGTTGACCGAGGCGTCGCCGGTCAGCATGCCGACGTTCTCCGTGCCGAAGAGCTTGCACAGGTCGAAGAACTTCTCCGAGACCAGCGCCTTGATCGGGGCGGTGTAGAACGTGACCTTGTCCTGGGCCAGCGCGGTGAAGTGCGCACCCGCCGCGACCAGGCTCTTCCCGGAGCCCGTGGGGGTGGAGAGGATCACGTTCGCCCCGGAGACCACCTCGATCAGCGCCTCCTCCTGAGCCGGATAGAGGGTGATGCCCTGCGATTCGGTCCATGAGGAGAAGGACTCGAAGAGGGCGTCCGGGTCGGCGGTCGGGGGGAGCTGATCGATAAGGGTCACGCCCCCATCTTGCCTGCCTCCCGCCCGGATGAGGGAACCGGAGGACCGGGTGAAGATCACGGACGATACGCTGCCCACTCAACTCGGCTGCCTCGCACAGACAATGGCGGCCCGGCCGCAGCACACGGCCGAATCACGATGGGGGCGGGAAAAGCCATGATGGGACCGGCACACTCTCTGTCGGGGGCGGCGGCCTGGCTGGGGGTGGGTGCCGCGGCCGCGGCCGCGGGTCACACGATGCCCTGGCCCGTCCTCGTCGTCGGGGCGCTGATCACCGCCGGCGCGGCACTCGCCCCGGACCTCGACCACAAGTCGGCGACCATCTCGCGTGCCTTCGGGCCCGTCTCCAAGGGCGTCTGCGAGATCGTCGACAAACTCTCCTACGCCGTGTACAAGGCGACCAAGGGGCCCGGCGACCCCCGCAGGACCGGCGGCCACCGCACCCTCACGCACACCTGGCTCTGGGCCGTGCTGACCGGCGGAGCCGCCTCCGTCGCCGCGATCACCGGTGGCCGCTGGGCGGTACTGGCGATCCTCTTCGTCCACCTCGTCCTCGCGGTCGAGGGGCTCCTCTGGCGGGCGGCGAGGGTGTCCAGCGACGTCCTCGTATGGCTGCTCGGCGCGACCAGCGCCTGGATCCTGGCCGGTGTGCTGGACCAGCCGGGCAACGGTTCGAGCTGGCTGTTCGAAGCGCCGGGTCAGGAGTACCTCTGGCTCGGTCTGCCGATCGTGCTCGGCGCCCTCGTCCACGACATCGGCGACGCGCTGACGGTCTCGGGCTGCCCGATCCTGTGGCCCATCCCGCTGGGCCGCAAGCGCTGGTACCCGCTGGGACCGCCGAAGGCCATGCGCTTCCGGGCCGGCAGCTGGGTCGAGCTCAAGGTGCTGATGCCCCTGTTCATGATCCTCGGGGGAGTCGGCGCGGCGGCGGCACTCAACGTCATATGACGCCCCGCACCTCTCCGGGAGCGGCGGGCCCGCAGCCGTAGGACCATGGCGTCATGCTGCTCGCCAGGCTCGCCCATGTGTCCCTGGAGGTCGCCGCGACCTCGGCCCGCACCCGGAAGACCGCCCTGCTGGCCGAGCTCTTCCGGGAGGCCGGCCCCGACGACGTCCCCGTCGTCATCCCGTACCTCGCCGGCCGCCTCCCGCAGGGACGGCTCGGGATCGGCTGGAGCACCCTGCGCGTTCCGGTGACACCCGCGCAGGAGCCCACGCTGACCGTGGTGGGGACACACACGGAGCTGACCGCGATCGGGGCCCTGACCGGCCCCGGCTCGCAGTCCGCCCGCAAGGAGCGCCTCGCCGGGCTGCTCGGCGCCGCCACCGCGGACGAGCAGTACTTCCTGCGCGGGCTGCTCACCGGGGAGGTGCGCCAGGGAGCGCTGGACGCCGTCGCGGTCGACGCCCTGGCCGATGCCGCGGGAGCGGCGCGTCCCGAGGTGCGGCGTGCGGTCATGCTCGCCGGATCCCTCGCTCCCGTCGCGCGTGCCGTGCTCGCCGAGGGCCCCGGGGCCCTCGCGTCCTTCCGGCTCACCGTCGGACGGCCCGTCCAGCCCATGCTGGCGCACACCGCCCGCTCGGTGGCCGAGGCGATCGACCGGCTGGGACCCTGCGCCGTCGAGGAGAAGCTGGACGGCATCCGCGTACAGGTGCACCGGGACGGGCCGCACGTGCGCGTCTACACCCGCACGCTCGACGACATCAGCGACCGGCTTCCCGAGCTCGCCGCCGCGGTGACCGGCTTTCCCGCCCACCGCTTCATCCTCGACGGCGAGGCGATCGCCCTCGGCCCCGACGGGAGGCCCCGGCCCTTCCAGGAGACCGCGGGCCGGGTCGGCTCACGGCGTGACGTCGTCACCGCGGCGGACGCGGTACCCGTGGTCCCCGTCTTCTTCGACGTGCTGTCCGTCGACGGACGCGAACTCCTCGACCTTCCCCTCACCGAGCGGCACCGGGAACTGGCCGGGCTGGTGCCCGAACCGATGCGCGTACGGCGGGTCACCGTGGAGAACTCCGGGAACGACGCACAGCGCGCGGCCGCGCTGGAATTCGCCGAGGCCACACTGGCCCGCGGCCACGAGGGCGTGGTGGTCAAGGGCGCGGAGGCGGCGTACAACGCGGGCCGGCGGGGTGCCTCCTGGCTGAAGGTGAAGCCCGTGCACACCCTGGACCTCGTGGTCCTGGCCGCCGAATGGGGCCACGGCCGACGCACCGGGAAACTCTCCAACCTGCACCTGGGGGCACGCAGGGAGGACGGGACGTTCGCGATGCTCGGCAAGACCTTCAAGGGACTCACGGACACCATGCTCAGCTGGCAGACCGAGCGCCTGCGGGAGCTGTCCACCGGCGACGACGGGCACGTGGTCACCGTCCGCCCGGAACTCGTGGTCGAGATCGCCTACGACGGGCTGCAGACCTCCACCCGCTACCCGGCGGGGGTCACCCTGCGCTTCGCTCGCGTCCTGCGCTACCGGGAGGACAAGCGGGCCGACGAGGCGGACACGGTCGGGACGGTGCTCTCCCGCCGCACATGACCCCGGCGGTCGGGACGGTGCCGGCCGGCCGGACATGACACCGGCCCCCGCCGTGAGGCGGAGGCCAGGGAGCCGGGCGGCCGGATCAGCCTCGGTGGTCCGCCCCGGCGGTGTGGGCGCGGATCTCCTCCGGCGTCAGATAGGCGTCGGTGTACTCGAAGTCGCGCAGGGTCGCCGGCTTGCGGGCCTGGAACCCCGTGCGCACGAAGTCGTCACCGGCGATCGCGTTGAGCAGCCAGTTCGTCATGACCCGGGTCTTGGCGACATTGGTCCGCAGCGCCGCCCAGTGGTAGCCGCGCGCGGCGGCCTGGGCGGGCAAGCCCTTGAGCTCGATGCCCAGCGGCTTGGACACCGCGTCCCGGCCGCCCAGGTCCACGACGAGACCGAGGTCCTTGTGGACGTACGGCTGGAGCGGGCGCCCGCGCAGCTGCGCGATGATGTTGTCCGCGAGCGCGCGGCCCTGACGCATCGCGTGCTGCGCGGTGGGCGGGCAGATCGCACCGTCCCCCTTGGCCAGATCGGGCACGGCCGCCGCGTCGCCGAGGGCGAACACCCCGTCCACGCCGGGAAGCGACATCTCCGGGGTCACCGCCAGCCGGCCCCGCACGGTCTCGGCCTCCAGCGTCGCGACGAGGGGGCTCGCCGCGACCCCGGCGGTCCAGATCAGCGTCCGGCAGGGCAGCACCCGGCCGTCCGTGAAGGTCACCTTGTCCGGTCCGGCCTCGGCCACCGAGACGCCGAGCGAGACCTCGATGCCGCGCTTGCGCAGGATCTCCAGGGCGCTGGTGCCCAGCTTGTCGCCGAGCTCCGGCATGAGCTTGGGCGCGATGTCGATCAGATGCCACTTGATCAGCCTGGGATCCAGCCGGGGGTAGTGCTTCACGGCGTTGGTGGTGAGCAGCTGCAGGCACGCGGCCGTCTCCGTACCGGCGTAACCGCCGCCCACCACCACGAACTGCAGCCTGGACGCCCGCTCCTCCTCGTCGTGGCTCGCGTCGGCGAGGTCGAGCTGGGAGATGACGTGGTCCCGGATGTAGGCCGCCTCGGCCAGCGTCTTCATGCCCCGGGCGTTGTCGAGCAACCCCGGGATGTCGAAGGTCCGGGTGACGCTTCCCGCAGCCAGTACGAGGTAGTCGTACGGCTCGTTCACGATCTCGTCCGTGATCTTTCGGACCACGCAGACCTTCGCCTTCGTGTCCACTCCGATGGCCCCGCCTGGCACGATCCGGGTGCGGTGGCGCCGACTGCGGCGCAGCGAGACGGCGACCGACTGGGGGGTCAGCACCCCGGAGGCGACCTGGGGCAGCAGTGGCAGGTAGAGCTGGTAGGAGAACGGGGTGACGAGCGCGATCTCCGCCTCCCCGGGGACGAGGGTGCGCTCCAGACGGCGCACGCACTCGACCCCGGCGAAGCCGGCGCCGACGACGAGAATTTTGGGTCGTGCCACGGTGTGCGTCCCTTCTCGGTCCTACGCGGTCATCGCTCGCCTGCCCCGTATCCGGGGCCAGTCACTCCATATCCTTACCGGAGGGGACCGACTTCGCCTCTTGTGCGGCAGTCACGGCGCGTGCGACGTACGGCCGCGGCTCACCCGTGCCAGGAGCGCCACAGAGCCGCGTAGGCGCCGTCCGCCGCCACCAGTTCGTCATGGCTGCCCAGTTCGGCGATCCGGCCGTCCTCGACGACCGCGATGACATCCGCGTCGTGCGCGGTGTGCAACCGGTGGGCGATCGCCACGACCGTACGGCCGTCCAGCACCTTGGCCAGCGAACGCTCCAGATGGCGGGCCGCCCGGGGATCGAGCAGCGAGGTCGCCTCGTCCAGCACCAGCGTGTGCGGGTCCGCCAGGACCAGCCGTGCCAGGGCGATCTGCTGCGCCTGCGCCGGGGTGAGGGCCAGACCGCCCGAACCGACCTCGGTGTCCAGACCCTCCTCCAGCGCCTGCGCCCAGCCGTCCGCGTCCACCGCGGCGAGCGAGGCCCACAACTCGGCGTCCTCGGCGTCCGTACGGGCGAGCAGGAGGTTGTCCCGGAGCGAGCCCACGAACACGTGGTGCTCCTGGTTGACGAGGGCCACATGGGTCCGCACCCGCTCCGCCGTCATCCGGGACAGCTCCGCGCCTCCCAGAGTCACCGAACCGGCCCGGGGAGCGTAGATCCCGGCCAGCAGCCGTCCCAGGGTCGACTTGCCCGCACCCGAAGGACCGACCAGCGCCAGCCGAGTCCCCGGGGCGACGTCCAGTGACACCTGGTGCAGGACGTCGACGCCCTCGCGGTAGCCGAAGCGGACCTCGTCGGCCCGGACCTCGCGGCCCTCGGGTCCGACGCCCTGGTCGCCCGCGTGCGGCTCGATCTCCCGTACGCCGACGAGCCTGGCCAGCGACACCTGGGCTACCTGGAGTTCGTCGTACCAGCGCAGGATCAGACCGATGGGGTCCACCATCATCTGGGCCAGCAGCGCGCCCGTCGTCAGCTGGCCGACCGTGATCCAGTCCTCCATCACGAACCAGCCGCCCAGGAGCAGCACCGCGCCGAGGATCGTCACATACGTGGTGTTGATGACGGGGAAGAGCACGGAGCGCAGGAACAGGGTGTACCGCTCCCAGGCGGTCCACTGCTCCACCCGCCGGTCCGACAGCGCGACCCTGCGGTCCCCCAGGCGGTGGGCCTCCACGGTCCGCCCCGCGTCCACGGTCTCGGCGAGCACCGCGGCCACCGCCGCATAGCCGGCCGCCTCCGAGCGGTACGCGGAGGGCGCCCGCCTGAAGTACCAGCGGCAGCCGACGAGCAGCACCGGAACCGCGATCAGAGCGGCGAGCGCCAGGGGCGGGGCGGTGACGGTGAGCGCGCCGAGGAGCAGCCCCACCCAGACCACGCCGATCGCCAGCTGGGGCACGGCCTCACGCATCGCGTTGGCCAGCCGGTCGATGTCCGTCGTGATCCTGGACAGCAGGTCCCCGGTGCCGGCCCGCTCCAGGACGCCGGGCGGCAGCCCGACCGACCGTACGAGGAAGTCCTCACGCAGATCGGCGAGCATCTCCTCGCCGAGCATGGCCCCGCGCAGCCGCATGGTCCGTGTGAACACGGTCTGCACGACCAGGGCCAGGGCGAACACGGCGGCGGTGCGCTCCAGATGGAGATCGGTGACGCCGTTGGAGAGGTCCTCGACCAGCCCGCCCAGGAGGTACGGGCCGGTGATGGACGCGATCACCGCGATCGCGTTGACCGCGATGAGGACGGCGAACGGCCTCCGGTGACGACGCAACAGGGCGCGCACGTAGGTCCGCACGGTCGTCGGCGCACCGACCGGCAGGGTCGTCGCCGACTCGGGGGCTGCCGGGTCGAACGCCGGTGGTGCCAGGCCGATCATGCTCTCTCCTCGATTTCCTCGATCGCCCGGGCAGGCGGCAGGCCGTCGACCACGGCGAACTCCTCGCGTGCCGCGGTCTCGTCATCGGTCTCACGGGTGACGACCGCCCGGTAGCGCGGTTCGTCCCGGAGCAGTTCGCGGTGCGTGCCGGCCGCCACGACCGTGCCGCCGTGCACGAGCACGACCCGGTCGGCGAGGTCCAGCAGCAGTGGCGACGAGGCGAACGCCACCGTCGTACGGCCGCCGCGCAGTCCCTGGATGCCGGCGGCGACCCTGGCCTCCGTGTGGGAGTCGACGGCGGACGTCGGCTCGTCGAGCACCAGCACCTCCGGATCGGTGATCAGCGAACGGGCCAGCGCGAGCCGTTGCCGCTGCCCGCCGGACAGGGACCTGCCGCGCTCGGTGATCCGCGTGTTCATGGGATCGCCGTCGGCGTCCACGGAAGCCTGGGCCAGCGCGGCCAGCACATCACCGCACTGCGCCGCGGTCAGCGCCTCCTCGGCCGTGACATGGCCCGAGGAGGGCATGTCCAGCAGTTCCCGGAGCGTGCCGGAGAGCAGCACCGGGTCCTTGTCCTGCACCAGGACCGCGGTCCGCGCGGTGTCGAGCGGCAGCTCGTCCAGCGGCACACCGCCCAGCAGCACCGAGGGGACCGGCTCCGACGCCTCGTCGGGCTCCGCGTGGCCGCCGAGCCGCTCCGCCAGCCGCCCGGCCTCGTCGGGGTCGCCGCAGACCACGGCGGTGAACCGGCCCTGCGGCGCCATCAGACCCGTCACCGGGTCGTACAGGTCGCCCCGGGGCGTGACCGCTTCGAGCGTCGAGGGGCGGACGGTGCGCCGCAGGGACAGCACCCGGACCGCGCGCTGCGCGGACGGGCGGGAGAAGGAGTACGCCATGGCGATCTCCTCCACGTTGCGCAAGGGGAAGAGCATCAGTGTCGCCGCGCTGTACACGGTGACCAGCTGGCCGATCTCGATCCGGCCGTCCCGGGCGAGCGTCGACCCGTACCAGACCAGCGAGATCAGCAGAACTCCGGGCAGCAGCACCTGGATCGCCGAGATGAGGGCCCACATCCGCGCACTGCGGACGGCGGCCTTGCGGACCTCCTGGGAGGCGCGGCGGTAGCGGCCGAGGAACAGCTCCTCGCCGCCGATGCCGCGCAGCACCCGGAGCCCGGCGACGGTGTCGGACGCCAGCTCGGTGGCGCGGCCCGCCTTCTCACGCTGGAGGTCGGCCCGGCGGGTGGCACGGGGGAGCAGCGGAAGCACGGCCAGAGCCAGGACGGGGGTGGCGACGGCGACGAGCACGCCGAGCGAAGGCAGATAGAACACCAGCCCGACGCAGATCAGTACGAGCGCGGTCGCGGCGGCGGCGAAGCGTGACAGCGCCTCGACGAACCAGCCGATCTTCTCGACGTCGCCCGTCGACACGGCGACCACTTCGCCGGCGGCGACCCGGCGGGTCAGTGCCGAGCCCAGCTCGGCGGTCCTGCGGGCGAGCAGCTGCTGCACCCGCGCCGCCGCGGTGATCCAGTTGGTGACCGCGGTGCGGTGGAGCATGGTGTCGCCCACGGAGATGAGGACGCCGAGGGCGACGAGCAGGCCGCCGGCCAGCACGAGGTCCCGGCCGGAACGGTCGACGACGGCCTGGATCGCGAGCCCGACCGCGAGCGGAAGGCCGGCGATCGCACAGTGGTGGAGCAGCCCCCAGCCGAGGGACTTGAGCTGACCGGTGAGCTGACTGCGGCCGAGCCAGAACAGAAAACGTGGTCCTGAACGGACATCGGGGTCGCCGGGATCCGAATACGGAAGATCGCGAATCTGCATGACGTCCCAAGGATCGTATGGCGGAGGCCCAGGAGGGACCTCGTGGAACAGTGGGGAACCAAACCGTGCAAGGTTCGCTTCCCGCCCCCCTCGGGGGCAACCCATTATTTCCGCCGGGCGCCAGGGCTCAGACGACGGGCCTGGTCGCCCGCTCCAGCTCGATGAGCGCCGAGTGATAGCGGTGGCCCGTCGCCCGGTCCATCCCGATCTCGCACGTCCTGTTCGCCGACAGATAGGCGTCGTACTCGCGGCTGTTGACCTCCGCCGCCTCCTTGGCGGTCGCGCTGTCCGGGAGCTCCTTGTGCAGCATGCCGCGGTCGCCGGCGAATCCGCAGCAGCCCGCGTCGTCCGGGACGACGACCTCGTCGGCGCAGGCCTCGGCCATCGTACGCAGGTGTGCGACATCGCCCAGATGCTCCATGGAGCAGGTGGGGTGCAGGACGGCGGAGCCCGTCCTGCGGAACACCGTGAGGTGGGGGAGGAGCTCATCGGCGGCCCAGACGAGCGAGTCGACGAAGGTCATCTCGCGGTGCAGCGCCATGTTGTCCTCGGTGAGATACGGAACCACCTCGCGCGCCAGGCCGAGCGTGCACGAGGAGGCGTCGACCACCAGCGGCAGTGTGCCGCCGGCCGTCCAGCCCCAGGCGGCCTCCACGACGCGGTTGGCCATGACCGCGTTGCCCGCGTCGTAACCCTTGGAGTGCCAGATCGTCGCGCAGCAGGTCCCGGAGACGTCCTCGGGGATCCAGACCGGCCTGGCCGCACGCGCGGACAGGGAGACGACGGCCTCGGCCAGTGACACTGCCCCGGCGTCGGCGGGACCGGCGAAGATGCGGTTCACACAGGCGGGGTAGTAGACGGCGCTCGCGCCCGCCCTGGAGGTGGGCGGGAGGGTACGGGACGCGGCCCCGGGGATCTCGGGCAGCCATTCCGGCATCAGATCGGGGCGTACGGCCCTGCGGGCGAGCCGGGTCACGGAACCCAGCAGCCGGTCACCCGCCGGGTGGCGGGTGATGAGGCCGGCCACGCCGAGCGCGATCCTGGCCGAGGCCTCGACGGCCTTGAAGTGCCGCGCGGCCAGTGCCGCGACGCGTTCCTCGCGCGGGGAGTGACGCAGACGCCGGAAGCCCTTCATCATCGCCCCGGTGTCGATGCCGACCGGACACGCGAGCTTGCACGTGGAGTCGCCCGCGCAGGTGTCCACGGCGTCGTAGCCGTAGGCGTCGAGCAGCCCGGCCTCCACGGGGGAGCCGTCCGGCTGGCGCATCATCTCCCGCCGCAGCACGATCCGCTGACGCGGCGTGGTGGTGAGGTCCTCGCTGGGACAGGTCGGCTCGCAGAACCCGCACTCGATGCACGGGTCGGCCACCGGCTCGACCTTGGGGATCGTCTTGAGCCCGCGCAGATGCGCCCGCGGATCCCGGTCGAGGACGATCCGGGGCCCCAGTACCCCGTCGGGGTCCAGGGCACGCTTCGTACGCCACATGAACTCGGTGGCGACGGGGCCCCACTCTCGCTCCAGGAACGGCGCGATGTTACGGCCCGTCGCGTGCTCCGCCTTCAGCGATCCGTCGAAACGGTCGACCACGAGCGTGCAGAAGTCGTCCATGAACGCGGCGTACCGGTCCACGTCGGCGGGCTCGGCGGCGTCGAAGGCGAGGAGGAAGTGCAGGTTTCCGTGGGCCGCGTGACCCGCGACAGCGGCATCGAAGCCGTGTACGGCCTGGAGCGCGAGCAACGCCTCGCACGCCTCGGAGAGGCGCGAGGGAGGGACGGCGAAGTCCTCCGTGATCAGCGTCGTGCCCGAGGGTCGGGTGCCGCCGACGGCGGTGACGAACGCCTTGCGGGCCTTCCAGTACCCGGAGACCGTGGCGGCGTCCCGGGTGAACTCGTTGGTCACGGAGAGGGCGGGCGCCACCAGGGAGAGATCCGCGACGACCGCGGCCGCCTCCCGCTCACGGGCCGCCAGAGTGTCTTCGTCGGGGGCGCGGAACTCCACCAGCAGCGCCGTCGTGCCGTCCGGGAGCGTCGCCCAGTCCGAGGGGACCCCCTCGACGCTGACCGAGGCGCGCAGCGTGTTGCCGTCCATCAGCTCCACGGCGATCGCACCCGCCTCGTTGAACCGGGGTACCGCCGCCGCGGCCGCCGTGAGCGAGGGGAAGAACAGCAGGGCGGAGGAGACGAGGCGCTCCAGGGGCAGGGTGTCGAGGACGACCTCGGAGATGAAGCCGAAGGTGCCCTCGGAGCCGACCATGAGGCCGCGCAGGATCTCCACGGGCGTCGACCCGTCGAGGAACGCGTCCAGGCGGTAGCCGTTGGTGTTCTTGATCTCGTACTTGGCGCGGATACGGGCGGTGAGACCCTCGTCCGCCTCGATGTCGGCCTTGATGGCCAGCAGTTCGTCGCAGAGGCGTGGTTCCGCGTGGCGCAGCAGTTCGTCGGCGTCCGGTTCGCCCGTGTCGACCACCGTGCCGCTCGGCAGGACGAAGGTCAGCGAGGCAACCGTGCGGTACGAATTCCGGGTGGTGCCCGCGGTCATCCCGGAGGCGTTGTTCGCGACGACGCCGCCGATGGTGCAGGCGATGGCGCTGGCGGGATCGGGACCCAGGATCCGGCCGTGGCGGGCGAGGGTGGCATTGGCCCGCATGACGGTGGTCCCCGGACGGATCCGGGCCCGCGCGCCCCCGTCCAGGACCTCGATCCCCGTCCAGTGGTGGCGTACGTCGACGAGGATGTCCTCCCCCTGCGCCTGGCCGTTGAGGCTGGTCCCGGCGGCCCGGAAGACGACGCCGCGGCCGTTCCCATGGGCGTAGGAGAGGATCGCCGAGATGTCGTCGAGATCCTCGGGAACCAGCACGACCTGCGGCAGGAAGCGGTAGGGGCTGGCGTCGGAGGCGTACCGCACGAGGTCGGAGACCTTCCAGAGCACCTTCTCCGGGCCGAGCAGGGCGGTCAGACCGGCCCGCAGCTCCGCCGGGGTCCCGGACGCCTTCCAGCCGGGCACCCGATCGGGGGACGGTGACCGGTCCGTGCGGGGACGCAGGGCTTCGGGCTTCGGCTCCAGCAGCGGCATGTCCAGGTCCCCTCGACGGCACGGTGCGGTGGCCGCACCGCATGCCTCAGCAGCGGCGGCGCTCCGGCATTCCGGCGACCAGAGCGTTCAGCAGGCCGCCGAGCACCTCGCGCTGATCGGCGGTCAATGGAGCCAGGATCTCCTCCGCGGCGGCCTTGCGCGCGTCACGCATCGAACGGAGCACGGCCCGGCCCTCCTCGGTGATCTCGATCCGGACCACCCTGCGGTTGGTCGGATCAGGGGCGCGGCGCACCCGGCCCGCGGCCTCCAGCCCGTCCACGAGGGTGGTCACCGCGCGGGGGACGACGTCCAGCCGCTCGGCGAGATCGGCCATCCGGGGGGCGCCGTCGTAGTGCGCGGTCGTGCGCAGCAGGCGGAACTGGGCCGGTGTGATGCCGATCGGCTCCAGCTGACGGCTCTGGATGCGCTGGAGACGGCGGGTGAGCCGCAGCAGCTGTTCGGCGAGCATGCCGTCGGAGTCGGGGGAGTCCATGAGGGAACAATATCAGGACCACGTTCATTGTGAATAGAGGTAACAATGAGCTAGGCTCTCAAAATCGGCCCCGCGCGCCTGCGCCCGCAGCCCCCCGCGCCGGACCTCGCACGCTTCGCCCCTTTCCCCGCACGCTCTCGAAGGAGCTCATGAAACCCGACGAACCCACCTGGACGCCCCCGGCCGCGGAGGCCGGGCAGCCGCCCGCCGAGCTGCGCCGCATCTTCCGGCTCTTCCGTCCCTACCGCGGACGGCTCGCCGTGGTCGGACTGCTGGTCGGCGCCGCCTCGCTGGTCACGGTCGCCTCGCCCTTCCTGCTCCGCGAGATCCTGGACACCGCGATCCCACAGGGGCGCACGGGGCTGCTCACACTGCTCGCGCTCGGCATGATCCTCACCGCCGTGATGACCAGCGTCTTCGGGGTCCTGCAGACGTTGATCTCCACGACGGTCGGCCAGCGCGTCATGCACGACCTGCGCACCGCCGTCTACACCCAGCTCCAGCGGATGCCGCTCGCCTTCTTCACCCGGACCCGCACGGGCGAGGTCCAGTCCCGCATCGCCAACGACATCGGTGGGATGCAGGCGACGGTGACCTCCACGGCCACCTCCCTGGTCTCCAATTTCACCTCGGTCGTCGCCACCGTGGTCGCCATGCTCGCGCTGGACTGGCGGCTCACCGTCGTCTCGCTGCTCCTACTGCCCGTCTTCGTCTGGATCAGCCGCCGTGTCGGCCGGGAGCGCAAGAAGATCACCACTCAGCGGCAGCGCCAGATGGCGGCGATGGCGGCCACGGTCACCGAATCGCTGTCGGTCAGCGGCATTCTCCTCGGCCGGACCATGGGGCGCTCGGACTCCCTCACCAAGGCGTTCACCGAGGAGTCGGAGCGTCTGGTCGACCTCGAAGTGCGCTCGAACATGGCCGGACGCTGGCGGATGTCGACCATCGGCATCGTGATGGCCGCGATGCCCGCCGTCATCTACTGGGCCGCGGGCCTCACCCTCCAGTCGGGCGTCACCGCCGTCTCCGTCGGCACCCTGGTCGCCTTCGTCTCGCTCCAGCAGGGGCTGTTCCGGCCGGCCGTGAGCCTGCTGTCCACCGGGGTGCAGATGCAGACCTCCCTGGCCCTGTTCGCGCGGATCTTCGAGTATCTCGACCTCGAGGTGGACATCACCGAGCCCGAGAAGCCCGTCCGGCTGGAGAGCGTCCGGGGTGAGATCGCCTTCGAGGACGTCACCTTCGGCTACGACGAGAAGAGCGGCCCGACGCTGAACGGCATCGATGTGACCGTGCCCGCCGGGAGCAGCCTGGCCGTCGTCGGCCCCACCGGGTCGGGCAAATCCACCCTCAGCTATCTGGTCCCGCGGCTGTACGACGTCACCGGTGGCCGCGTCACCCTCGACGGGGTCGATGTGCGGGACCTGGACTTCGACACGCTCGCCCGTGCCGTCGGCGTGGTCTCTCAGGAGACCTACCTCTTCCACGCCTCGGTCGCCGAGAACCTCCGCTTCGCCAAGCCGGACGCCACCGACGAGGAGATCGAGGCCGCGGCGCGCACCGCCCAGATCCACGACCACATCGCCACCCTCCCCGACGGCTACGACACACTGGTGGGGGAGCGGGGGTACCGCTTCTCCGGTGGCGAGAAGCAACGGCTCGCGATCGCCCGCACGATTCTCCGCGACCCGCCCGTGCTGATCCTCGACGAGGCGACCAGCGCCCTCGACACCCGTACGGAACACGCGGTGCAGCAGGCCATCGACCACCTGTCGAAGGGCCGCACCACGCTCACCATCGCGCACCGGCTCTCCACGGTCCGGGACGCGGACCAGATCGTCGTTCTGGACGAGGGCCGGATCGCCGAGCGAGGTACGCACGAGGAACTGCTCGCGATG
Source organism: Streptomyces sp. NPDC002125 (assembly GCF_053593715.1). Lineage (NCBI taxonomy): Bacteria > Bacillati > Actinomycetota > Actinomycetes > Kitasatosporales > Streptomycetaceae > Streptomyces > Streptomyces sp. NPDC002125. The sequence goes on from NZ_JBSFDD010000040.1 coordinate 45,651, forward strand.
GACGGGCGCTATGCCGCCCTGATCCGCCGCGACGGTCATCTGACCCCGACGGCCACATGAGCGGAACGGCGCCGGCCACGGCGTTGCATGGGAGGGCATGGACGTCCGAAAGGCCGGCCCGCCCAGATGGCCGGCCCGCGATGCGGCATGATCGCGGCCCATGAGAGCACTGCACGGGGTGGAACTCCCCGGATACCGGCCGCTGGACCATGACGGCGGCGAGCACGGCGACGCCTGGGTGAACGACGAGGGCGATGTCCTCTCGCTGCACTACTTCGCACTGCCACCCGACCTTCCGGCAGGTCTGGACGACGGCCCCACTCTGCGAGGCGCCCTCACCCACTGGACGGCGCAGGCCGGCGGCGGACTGATCGAGGCCTCGGTGAAGCGGCTGGGCGGACTGCCCGCACTGCGGCAGATACTCAAGCTGCCACTGCCCCAGCAGCCCAGCGGGCAGGTGTTCATCGGCAGCTTCACGGTGCCGCGCCGAGGATGCAGCACGGTGGTCAAGATCCAGTCCCCCGAGCGTGGGATGACGGGGATGCGAGAGGCCGTCGTCATGGCGAAGGTCGGCCCCGACTCGTACTTCCGGCCGCATCCCTACGCCCCCGACGTGCAGGGCGGCCTTCCCTTCCACACGGCCGACCACGCCCAGTGGGACGCGGAGTTCCCCGCCCATCCGCTCACCCGGGTGCGCCGGACGCTCGACGCGCTCGCGGAAGCGGTCACCGCGGACCCGGGTTTCGCGGCCCTGCCTCCGTTCACCGGACCGGCCGCCGGAGCCTGACGGAGCCGGTCACACGGCAGCGCCGCCGCCCCCTGGGACGGGGAGCGGCGGCGCCTTTGTGCAGAGACGGTCAGACGAGCCAACCCACGAAGTGGACGACGCCGGCAAGCAGGTTGGTCAGGAAGTTCATCTGTGTTTCTCCTCGTACGTGGTGCATCTGTGGGACATACGCTGTAGCGGTCTGCAGCCCGCCGTGTGCGCTCAGTAATCATCAGCCCTCGCACGGGAGTTGAGCAACCAATCCTGGAACGACCACGCGTTCGAGCGAACACCCGATCCCGTGTTCGTGTGTTCTGGTGCTGCGCCGATCCGTTGAGGGGCCGCCGGTTCAGGCGGGTACCCTGCTGAGCAGCCGGCCGACCGAACGGACGGCCGCCCGCCCGGCCCGGTTGGCGCCGATCGTGCTGGCGGACGGGCCGTATCCGACGAGATGGACACGCTCGTCCCGCACGGCCCGGGTGTCCTCGACGCGGATGCCGCCACCCGGCTCGCGGAGCTTCAGCGGTGCCAGATGATCGATGGCGGCACGGAAGCCGGTCGCCCACAGGATCACGTCGGCCTCGACGGTCCGGCCGTCGGCCCACTCCACCCCGTCCGGCGTGATCCGCTCGAACATGGGGAGCCGGTCGAGGACCCCTTCCTCGCGTGCGCGCCGTACGGCGTCGTTGAGCGGCAGCCCGGTCACGCTCACGACGCTCTGCGGCGGGAGTCCCTGGCGTACGCGCTCCTCCACCAGGGCCACGGCGGCCCGCCCCTGGTCCTCGCCGAACGGCCCTTCCCGGAACACGGGAGGCCGACGCGTCACCCAGTACGTCGCGGCCGCCACCTCGGCGATCTCCATCAGATGCTGGGTGCCCGAAGCGCCGCCGCCGACCACGACCACTCTCAGTCCGGCGAACTCCGCGGGTCCCGGATAGCCGGCGGTGTGCAGTTGCCGTCCCCGGAAGGTCTCCTGGCCCGGGTAGCGGGGCCAGAACGGCCGGTCCCAGGTGCCGGTGGCATTGATCAGCGCACGTGTGGCGTACGTACCCTCGGAGGACTCGACGAGCAGTCGTCCGGCTCTGCTTCCGGCCTCGGGTCCGGTATCGCTTCCGCCTTTGCTTCCGGCCACGACCGCGCTATCGCTTCCGGCCGCGAGCGCGGCATCGCTCACGCCCCCGCCTTCGGCGTCTCGCACGGCCTGAACCTCCACCGGCCGGTGGACCCGCAGGTCGAAGCGGCGCTCGTACGCCTCGAAGTAGGCGCCGATCACCTCGGACGAGGGCCTGCTCCCGTCGGCTCCGGTCAGCTCCATGCCGGGCAGGGAGTGCATGCCGTGCACCTTGCCGTACGTCAGCGAGGGCCACCGGAACTGCCAGGCGCCACCGGGCCCGGGCGCGTGATCCAGCACGACGAAGTCCCGGTCGGGCTCAAGGCCGGAGCGCCGCAGGTGGTAGGCGGCGGACAGCCCCGCCTGCCCGGCGCCGATGACGACCACGTCCAGCTCGCGCGTCCCGAAGTTGTTCACGTTTCTACCAACTCCGAGGCGCTCCGGGATCTTCCCGGAGCGCGACTTCCCCGCCGCGCGTCACAATGGGCGCATGCCCGAATCCTTCGCCACGCACCTGCTGAACGTCACCACGGGACGGACCGAGACGGTCATGGATCTGACGGAGGACTGCGCGCAGTTCCTCGCCCGCACCGCCCACGGCAGAGACGGCCTGCTCAACATCTTCGTGCCCCACGCGACGGCCGGGATCGCGATCCTGGAGACCGGCGCCGGCAGCGACGACGACCTCCTCACCGCCCTGCAGACCCTGCTCCCCGCCGACGACCGCTGGCGCCACCGCCACGGCACCCCGGGCCACGGCCGCGACCACGTACTGCCCGCGCTGGTACCGCCGCATGCGACGTTGCCGGTGATCGGGGGGCGACTGGAGCTGGGGACGTGGCAGTCGGTCTGCCTGGTGGATACGAACATTTCCAATGACAACCGTCAGGTTCGGTTGAGCTTCCTGGGCTGACCAAGAACGCCCCCAGGGGCCGTGCCGACGATTCTCCGTGCCATGCGTGCGCGAACGCAGAGAATCTTGCACGGTACGAACCCACATGCGACCGAACGTCCCTATGACGGATGCGGTAAATGCCTGCTCGGAGTGCGACGCCTCTCGCGCGTGAAGCTGGCGACGTCGTCCCCTGAGCGTCAGCGGGGGAACGTCCTCACAGCCGCAGCGTCCGTTGGCGCGCACATCATCGGCTGGGTGGGACGCGATCTCGGCTACTGCTCGATGGTCTAGATCTGGCGGTCGCTGCGGACCCGCCAAAGGTCCGGCCTGCCTCGCTCCATCCCGACATACGCTCCAGCGGGGTCTGGAAGACGGGGATCTCGTTGGTCTTGCCGCCACCTGGCGATTTCCTGGCATTCTTTCCAGGCTTGCGCTGCCGTACGGTCCGGTATTATTTTGGGCGCATGGCAAATCAATTGGAAGTCTCGGAAGAATTGCTGTCATACGTGCGCGATGTCTCGTTGCGTGATGATGAAATTTTGAGCGATCTCCGGGATCTCACCAGTGAACTGCCCATGGGGCAGGCGATGCAGGTAATGGCCGAGGAGGGTCAATTCCTGGCTCTCCTCGTTAAACTGGTCGGGGCCCGATCCGTACTGGAGGTCGGGACGTTCACCGGCTACAGCACGCTGTGCATGGCACGCGCTCTCCCGTCGAACGGACAGCTGATCACTTGCGACATCAGTTCTAAATGGCCTGATATTGGACGCGAGTTCTGGGCCCGGGCAGGCGTCAACGATCGCATCGACGCCCGGATCGGCAATGCCCTCGAGATCCTGGCTGACTTGTCTGCCGCGGGCGCGAAAGGCACCATTGACTTCGCATTCATAGACGCGGACAAAAAGAATTACCGAAGCTACTACGAGTTGGCGCTCGAATTGGTGCGCCCAGGCGGACTCATCGTGATTGACAACACTCTGTTCTTCGGAAGGGTGATCGACCCGTCCGCCCAAGATGAAGATTCGATTGCTATCCGCGCACTGAACCTTTTCCTGCGTAATGACGAGCGGGTCGAGGTGTCGCTCCTTCCGATGGCCGACGGAATCACCTTGGTGCGAAAGAAGACAGACTGAAGAGTCAGCGCGCCGGTTCGCCCGCGGCCACCCCGTGGAACCCGGCCAGGTCCGGCGCGCTGATCTCGATGGTGGGATGCTCCTCACGCGCACCGGAGACCAGGTGCAGTCGCTGGAGATCCCCGGTGTTCACCTCGGGCAGAGCGGCCAGGCACCCGCACGGCTCTTCGGATGCTTCGGTGAAACCGGCGAACCTGTAGGCGATCTCCATCATGCGGTTGCGTTCCGTGGGCAGGAAATCGGCAGCCAGGTGCGCACCCGCCTGGGCGGCCTGGTCGATCAGCCAGTTGAGGAGTGCCGCACCCGCGCCGAACGAGACGACTCGGCATGACGTGGCCAGCAGTTTGAGATGCCATACACCCGGATGCGTGGACAACAGCATCACGCCGATGGCGCCATGCGGCCCGAAGCGGTCGGCCATGGTTGCCACCAGGACCTCATGTCCGGGATCCGCCAGCAGGCCGCGCAGCGCCGCATCGGAGTAGTGGACCCCGGTCGCGTTCATCTGACTGGTGCGCAGTGTGAGTTCTTCGACTCGGGTCAGCTGTTCCTCGGTCGCCCGGTCGATACGCAGAGTCAGCTCGAGCGACCGGAGGAACTCCTGGTCCGGTCCCTCGAAGGCAGCCTGCTCCGCTTCCCGCTGGAAGCCGGCCCGGTACATCTGGCGGCGGCGCCGGGAATCGATCGTGATGTGGTCAGGACTGAACTCCGGCAGATCCGCCAACGAAGGCAGTTGCTCAGTGGCGTAACACCGGACGAGTGGCAGGTGAAAGGCCACCTCGGCCCTCTCGGCGGGCTGGTCGTCGATGAACGCGATGGCGCCTTCAGCGAACTTGAGCCGCTCGGCGATCAGGCGCACGGAGTCCGATTTGGGCCCCCACCCGATCCTGGGCACCACGAAGAACTCGGCGAGACCCATTGCTTCCAGCTTCGCCCAGGCGAGGTCATGGTCGTTCTTGCTGGCGACCGCCTGCAGAATGCCACGGGAGTCGAGAGTGGCGATCAACTCCCGCACCTCGTCGGACACCCGCACGTCATCGCCCTCCAGCAGGGTTCCCTGCCAGAGGGTGTTGTCCAGATCCCAGACCAGGCACTTCACCATGGTCGGCCTTTCAGACACGGGCCCTCCCCGGAGTTGGTCATTCCGCCGTTGCGACTGCGTGCTGCGCCAGAATCAACTGGCAGATTTCGCTGGTTCCTTCAATGATTTCCATCAACTTGGCGTCCCGGTACGCGCGAGCCACCACATGGCCATCCTGTGCCGCCGCCGAAGCCATCACCTGCACCGCGGCAGCCGCTCCCGTGGCGGCATGGCCGGCGCTGACATGTTTGGCGAGGACGGTGGCAACGACCATGTCGGGAGAACCGGCGTCCCAGCAGGAACTTGCGTGCTCGCAAGATCGAGTCGCTACCTGCTCGGCAATGAACAGCTCGGCAAGGTGGCGTCCCACGAGCTGGTGCTCGCTGAGGGGCTTGCCGAATTGCGTCCGGGACCTGGCGTGAAGGGCCGCGGCATTGCGGCACGCCCGCAGGATGCCGACGCATCCCCAGGCCACCGAGATCCGTCCGTATGCGAGGGCCGTGGTGACCAGCAACGGCAATGGCAAGCCCGGGCTTCCCAGTATGCTCGACGCCGGCAGCTGCACCGAGTCGAACTTGATGTTGGCATGCCCGGCCGCGCGGCAGCCCATCGGATCGGCGACGGGCTCCACGCTTACTCCCGGAGCTGAGGTGGGCACCACCACAGCTGCCGCACCACCGTCGCACTGCCCGAACACGACGAGCAGGTCGGCGTAGCGGGCACCGGTGACCCACACTTTGCTGCCGTCCAGAACGACGGAGTCGCCGTCCAGTTTGATCTGGGTTGACATTCCGGACAAGTCAGACCCGGCTACCGACTCGCTGAAACCCACCGCCGCCAGTTGGCCATTGACCAGTTGCGGTAGCAGGGTGGCGGACTGATCCGCGTTCGCCAGCCGCTGTATGCTCCAGGCCGCCATGCCCTGGGAGGTCATCACGCTCCGCAGGGAGCTGCATCGACTGCCTACATGCGCTGTCAGTTCGCCGTTGTCTCGGCTGCTGAGGCCGAGACCTCCGTGTGAGTCGGCCACTTCGGCGCAGAGCAGCCCTCGAGCGCCCGCCGTGCGCAGCAATTCGACCGGAATCTGCCCCGCCAGATCCCATCTGCCGGCCTGACCGTCGACGAGTCCGTCCATGAAGGTGAATGCGTCGTCCAGGCGCTCAAGCATCGCCGGCCGATGAATCGTCCCGGAGTCGGAGCACCAGGTCCGTCATGCTCTGTACCGTACGGAAGTTGTCCAGCCTGAGATCTGCTCCGACGATGGCGATCTGGTAGCTCTGCTCAAGATGGACCACCAGTTCCATGGCGAACATGGAGGACAACAGCCCGGAGCCGAAGAGGTCCTGGGTCGGGGATATCGAGGTCTTGGTCTTCGCCTCGAGGAAGCTGAGCAGCGCTTCCCTGATGGAGTCGGCGCTTACCGAGGCTGCATCGGCTGCCTGATTGATCGTCACGTCGTGGCCTTTCCGTATGAATAGAAGCCATGGCCCGTCTTGCGGCCGAGTTCGCCCCGGCGAACCTTGTCCAGCAGCAGGTCGCAGGGTTTGCATGCCTCGTCGCCCGTACGTTCGTAGAGCTCGGCCAGGGAGTCGGCCAGATTGTCGAGCCCGATCAGGTCGGCGGTGCGCAGCGGACCGGTCGGGTGCCCCAGGCACCCCTCCATCAACTCGTCGACGGCTTCGACCGTTGCGGTACCTTGACTGACGATCAGCGCAGCCGTGTTGATCATGGGATGGAGCAGCCTGCTGGTCACGAAGCCCGGCGCGTCCCGCACGAGGACCGCCCGGCGTGACACGGCACTCAGGAGGGCGACCACGGCTTCAACCGTCGCGTCACCCGTCTGCGGGCCCTTGCTGACCTCGACCATCTTGATCAGGTACGACGGGTTCATGAAGTGGGTACCGAGCAACTCGGAAGGTCGGGCGGCCCAGTTGGCCAGTTCGCCGATGGGGATACCCGAGGTGTTGGAGATCAGCGGAGTGCCGGGCCGGACAGCTGCCGACACCTCACCGATCACCTTGGCTTTCGCTGCGGGTGATTCGGTGATCGCTTCGATGACCGCCGTGGAGCCTGCGACCTGGGACAGGGAGACGGTGGTCACCAGTCGTCCGGGCTCCCGATCCGCCGGCACTGCTCCCATCAGCTGGGCGTGCCGAAGCTGCTGAAGAATCCTGCCACGAGCCTCGTCGAGCGTTGGCTCGTCGACGTCGACAAGGACAACGGGGATCCCGTGTCCCAGCATCAGGGTGGCGATGCCGGAGCCCATCACCCCCGCGCCCACGATGGCCACTTGATGGCCGGTCGGCTGGTTCACGTTGCCGCACACACTCCCTCGCTCTGATTGGGCCGACTCGGCCCACGCTGAAGGCTGGGGGCGCGCTGGTCCCCCGAACGGATCGTTCGTGCCGATTCGCCGCTGGCTGGTTCACATCAGGTGTTTGGCCTGTTCAGATCTGTTATGCACGGTCGACCGCGACGGCGGACGCGGGTCGAAGGCCAAGGGCCTGCCGGCCATATGTCCACGCTCGCGCAACGAGTGCCCATGTGGGGTATATCTGCGCGTTTCAGCTGGACAGATGGCGATATGGCGACTCAAGGTTTGGCGGCACGTCGACAGTGACACATTGCCACGCGTGCCCCCGGGGATCTCCTTGATCCATTCGTAACGTAGCACGCACTGTGGGGAGTTGGTAGGGCATCCATGGCTGATGGAGTCGGGCGCTCTCATTCGAAGTGGATGCCACAGGAAACTTCCCGACCCACTGTGAGGGGCGTCACTCCGGCAAGGCCGACGGGGTGTCAGGGCGGCAAGAAAGACCTTGACGTTGGGTCGAGGGCCAGGGTTACAGTGACGGGACCTTGCGAGGGGGTTGTTTGACGGATGCTGCGACGCCGACATCTTTTCTGATGGAGAAGATGTGATGGGCGCAAATGTCTAGTTTGTGTGTCGAGCGGGGGGTTTTCTGCGTGTTGTCGAGCGAGCCTGACTTGCAGGATGATTACATCGCCATTATTGGAATGTCCTGTCGTTTTTCGGGCGCGTCCGACCTCGCCACCTTATGGCAGCTCCTCAGTGATGGAGATAGCTCGGTATCGAGCGTGCCTGAACGGCGTGAGAATGCGGAATTGACTCGTGCCGATGCTTCTGGACAACGTTGGAAAAGTCTCAGGGGATCTTTCCTGAGTGATGTTGACGAGTTTGACCCCGGCCTGTTCAATATTTCACCGCGCGAGGCTGCCGCCATGGACCCGCAGCAGCGCCTCGTGCTCGAACTGGCCTGGGAAGCACTGGAAAATTCAGGGATTTCCCCTTCTGGGCTGGACGGCCATCCCGCGGGCGTGTTCGTCGGCGCGATGTGGGACGACTACGCAGCGCTGGCCCACCGCAGGGGACCGTCGGCGCTCGGTCAGCACGCCATGACCGGGCTCGCTCGGAGCGTCATCTCCAACAGGGTCTCGTATGTGCTGGGCCTGCGCGGACCCAGCTTGACCGTGGACACTGGGCAGTCGTCCTCGTTGGTCGCTGTGCATCAGGCAGCCCAGGCGCTGAGAGCAGGCGAGTGCTCTCTGGCGCTGGCCGGCGGAGTGAATCTGGTGCTCGCCCCGGAGAGCTCCGCGCGCTCCGAGAAATTCGGTGGTCTCTCTCCCGACGGGGAATGTCGGACCTTCGACGCGCGAGCCAACGGGTATGTGCGGGGCGAGGGCGGCGGTCTCGTCGTGCTCAAAAAGTTGTCGCAGGCTCTCGCGGACGGCGATCGTGTCCTCTGTGTAATTCGCGGCAGTGCCGTGAACAATGACGGTGGGGGAGAGGGGCTCACTGCCCCGAGTCGCGAGGCGCAGGAAGAAGTTATTTCACTGGCGTGCCGTCGCGCCGGCGTGAACCCCGCCGAAGTTCAGTATGTCGAACTCCACGGAACTGGGACTCGGCTGGGCGACCGGGTCGAGGCGACCGCGTTGGGCGCGGCGTTGGGCGCGGGCCGTGAGGAGCGCGATGCTCTCCGGGTCGGGTCGGTAAAGACAAATCTGGGTCACCTTGAAGGTGCGGCAGGCATCGCCGGTCTGATCAAAACTGTTCTCTCGATCAGGAACAGGCGCATTCCTGCCAGTCTGAATTTCAATGAAGCACCTGCCGACATTCCGCTGCATTCACTCAAGCTGCGCGTGCAGAATGCGCTGGAACCCTGGCCCGACGAGAGTTCTCGACTTCTGGCCGGTGTCTCGTCGTTCGGTATGGGTGGTACGAACGCGCATGTGATTGTGGAGCAGGCGCCGGAGGTTGTGGTGCCTGTGGTGTCGGATCCGGTGGTGCCGGGTGTGGTGCCGTGGGTG